>JAICLJ010000236.1 GCA_025927575.1 Bryobacteraceae bacterium
GACGGCGCACGCCGAAGTCGTCTATCACAGGACGCAGGAACTGGCGGAAATCGGCGTGTTCGATACTTTCGTGCAAGTGCGCGCTTATAAGGCCGATTTCAATGCCGTCTTCCACGACATTCGCGCTGAACGGAGGGAATTGGCGCCGCTGTACGATCCGGACAGCTACATTGCGTCGCAGGCATTTGGCCGTGCTCTGTTCGAAGACGGTTCAAACGGAATTGTCTACCGCAGCGTGCGCGACCCCCGAGGCGAGTGCATCGTGTGTTTCCGGCCGAAGCTCGTGAAGAGCGTACGGCAGGGCGCCCATTTTGAATACCGCTGGAGTGGCTCGCCGGAACCGAAAGTGCGGCAACTCCCGTAGCAATCGGCAACCAGGCGTGGCTGTAAAATAAATGCGCAAGCGCCCGTGTCATTGCGCGGTAATCGGTCGCCTGAGTTCAGCCTTCAAAGGCATCTCAAGTTCGTGGCAAGCGGACAGCACGGTCTCGCGAATTCTGTCTGCATACTGAGCCATCTCAAGATCCTTTCGTGCAAGGGCATCCCGCTCCCATTCGTGGCGAACTGATCTTCGAGGGAATTGATCGCATTCGCTCATGATGCCCTCGAAGATCCGCAGCTTATCATCCCAAGGAGCATCCAATTGGCTCGCCATCGTAGTAATGCAGTCACACCCGTCTACAACGTTGATGCGACCGGAAAGCATCCCCCGAAGTGTCGCCAGGATATGAATCTTCGCCTGCCGCTGGATCTGGGCTTGTATATCTTTGTCTAGCCCGGCCAGCGGGATCGGCATTTCTTCCAGTGTGGGGGGCCGTACTCTGTTCAAGAACTCCCGCTGAGAGGCGCCCATCTCAATGTAATTGTGGCGAGTTTCTTCAAGACTCAGGGAATTGGCTCCGCCGCTGTATTGTGGGTCTTCATTTTGAACGGGGTCGTCTTCCCAAAAACATACTGGGCAGATTTCGTATCCATTTGAAACCGTGAGCGTTCGAAAACCGCAGCAATTGCACTGATACTTTCGATCTGCCATCGGGCCTCCTCGATGGGTCTGCGCCATCGTGTAGCGACTCCTCGCTCATAAGTGACGCTATCAGAAACGCTATTCCACATCCCACAGCCTCGCCGAAAGCACACGAAGCCGAGGTCCGGCAACGCCGTAGCACCGGTCATACACTATCGACGGCCGCGCTCTCCCGCTCTTTAGTTTCGGCGCTGCGTATCGCGGCATAGGCGAGCGCCAGAACGCTCACAAACATCATCAGGACTTCGCTGTCGCCCAGGTTGAATTCGAAGAGACCTTCCACCAGAATGGCGATCGTAAACGCAATTGCGCCGTGCAGCACGAAGCGGGCCTGCGAAGGACCGGGCGGAAGGCGGCGCAGACACATCGCGCAATCCCAAAGCATTTCCGCGATCAACCACATCATCACGAGCATGGCGGGAATCCCGCGTTCCGCTGCATACTGCAGATAAATGTTGTGCAAGTGCCCGTAGTAGCCGACGGGGAGAGGGCGCTGGACGTCGGCGGGAACGTAGGAGAGAAATTGTTTTCCAATCTGTTCCGGCCCGAGGCCGAACCATGGATGGGCCTTGATCATCTCCGCGCCGGTTCGAAAGGTCACGATGCGGTGCCGGTTGGAATCCTCGCTCTGCGGGTTGACCAATGAGGTGAGCCGCTCGCGAGTGGCGGGAGGCGCCGCCGCGAATCCAATGACGGCTGCCACTGGGACAATCCACATCATCTTCGGTTTCCAGAACCAGAACAGATACAGTGTCGAGGGCAAGGCGGCAATCCAGATACTTCGCGTCCAGGCGAAGAGAACGGCCACACTCAGAATTAAGATGCTCGAGTAGGCCCAGCGGGGCAGACGCCGGTCGGAGAAAAACCAGTGTGCCAGCAGCAGCAGGAGAACGCTCAGTTGCAGCGCGCTGAATGTCATCCAGTGGCTCTCAAAGCCGGTTATGCGCGCGCCGAGATAAGAGGAGTAAAAGTCCTCGCCCGTGAATTTGGAATGCTGGTACTTCAAGTAAAACTGCACCAATCCCCAGATGCCGGACGCAGTCGCCGTTATGGCCCATCCGGCAACCAGATAGTTGACTTTGCCGAGATGGCGCGAGAAGACTCCGTATAAGAGCGGAATCAGCAGAAACACATAGAACTTGCGAATCTGCGGCCGTCCACCCCAGGGGTCGGGTGAAAGCAGCAGCGATATAAACGTAAGGGCGAAAAAGATGGCCAGAGGAATCCAAATGCGCGGAAAAAGCAGCGGCCTCCGAAAAATCAGCATCAATCCGATGCCGACTCCAAGGAGCGATTGGCTGGCGGCGATGGATACGTGGATCAGCGACGCCGATAGCACCGCGATGATCAGCAAAGCGAGTTCTTGCCTGTCGTGTTGTCTAGTAATAGACGAAAGCATGAAATTCTCAATATGACAGAATGGAAAGCAACCCCCGAGATATGCAGGTTTACTTGCTTCGTCACGGAATCGCGGAGGAGAGCAGGGCGGTCAAGGCCGACGCGGACCGCGAATTGACAGCTGACGGCCGGCGCAAGCTAAAAGACACGCTGCGCGCCGTCGCCGCCGCCGAGGTAAAACCGACACTGATTCTGACCAGTCCCCTGGTGCGCGCCGCTCAAACTGCTGAAATTGCCGCCGCCATCTTAAATTACAAACAGGAAATCCTTCGCACCAAGGCTCTGCTGCCGGCTGCGAGCCCTGAACAGGTGTGGGAGGAGGTGCGCGTACACCGCGAGGAAGCAGAACTCATGCTGGTGGGACACGATCCCTTGTTCACCAGGCTGGCGGGGTATCTGCTCGGCGTTCCGGAACTGCACGTCGATTTCAAGAAGGGCGCAATTCTGCGCGTGGATTTCGACAGTTTCGGCCCGCAACCGAAGGGTTTGTTGCGGTGGTTTCTGGTCTCGAAACTCGCCACACAGAGCACGCGCCGGCAAATTAAAAACACAGCGCCCGGGCAGTAGCGGTCATTTTTCGAGGCGAGCGCGCATGGACCGCTCGATTGCTTTGATGCGCTTTTTCTCTTTCAGAGCGGCGTAGATGTCCCGCTGGCGAGCCAGGTGCGCCGCCTCATGTTGGAGTTTGTGGTAGCTTCGCAGGCGGCCCTGGTCGATATTCCCGGCGTACACCGCACAGCCTGGCTCACCATCGTGAGCACAATCCCGAAACCGGCAATATTGCGCTGATTCCGCGATGTCGCGAAAGCTGGAGGTGGCCTGTTCAGGATCGGTCCAAAGCTGAACTTCGCGCAGTCCAGGCAAATCCATCAGCAGCCAGCCGCCTGGCATCTTAAACAATTCCCGTTGCGTCGTGGTGTGCTGGCCGCGGCTATCGGCATCTCGGACGTGCTGAGTGCGTTGACGGTGTTCGCCCAACAGCGTATTGACAATAGTCGATTTTCCAGCGCCCGATGACCCAATCAATGCAGCCGTATTGCCCGGCTCCATGCAATCCGCGAGGTCCGAAATGCCCCAGCCCTCAGTCGCACTGATTGCAAGCACCAGCGCTCCCGAACCGATGATCCGTGCTTCCATAACCTTTCGAGTAGGATCGTCGCAAAGATCGGTCTTATTCAGAACCAACACGGGCCGCGCACCGCTTTCGTTCGCGAGCGAGAGATATCTCTCCAGGCGGCGCGGGTTGTAGTCGAGGTCGAGGCCGCTAACGATGAAAAGGACGTCAATGTTCGCGGCCAGGATCTGTTCGCCAAGCTGGGAACCAGGCTGTTTTCGCGACAACTTGGTCCGCCGGGCCAGCACGCTCACTATCGCAGACGTCTCTCTAATAAGCACCCAGTCCCCAATACATGGCCAATCATCGCCAACGCGGCGGAGCCGAGCGCTCGCAGGCAGCGCGAGTTCGCCTGCCTCTGTCCACAAAGTGAAAAATCCACGCCGGACAAGAGCGACGCGGCCGGGAAGAAAAGGCGAGTCGGCGCACTGGTCCGCGAAAAAGTTATTCCAGCCGATCTGTTGCAAATTCATGGACATTCCTCTCTCTGCTGATTGCCTGGGTAAAAAGAGACACTCAGAACTGCTGTAAATTAACAGCCATTATCGGGAAAGGAATTAGACAAGGACGAGCAGCGGCAATACCCTGACGTGATCTTACCAGGAATTTACGGGCCCGGCTCAGGCGCCGGTCAACATCGTTCGCGCGATCCGCAGAGCTTCTTCCTTCGTTCGGATCTGACCTTCGAGTTGTGCTGTTTCGATCTCTTCCAGAGCTTTGCCGAAGGCCGGCCCAGGCTGAAAGCCTTCCGCGATGAGATCCTGCCCCGTCAACAGGCGCGGCGGCCGGATATCTTCCGCCGGCAGCGTTGCTCGCTTTTGATTCACGAATTCCCAGTTATCCAGATGCCCGTGGCTCGCCAGGCAATCTAACCGGTGCAGTTCGAGATGTTCGTCGAATTGAGGTAGCCGGAGGAATCGCTTCAGTGTGCTTTCCCGCATGGCCTGCACATCTTTGAAGCGCATATGATTCGAGATAAGCGCCAGGATCCGAGCCGAATCGTCGCGGGAAAATTTCAGGCGTTCAAGAATGCGGGCTCCGATCTCGACGCCGGCCTCCACGTGCCCATCGAAGCGAATGCGTTCCGCCACCCTGAATGTGGGGGGTTTGCCGACATCGTGCAGAAGCACGCCCATCGCGAGCGTGGGCGACGGACAGGTCATTTTTCCGAGCATAAGCAGTGTGTGAGTCCACACGTCGCCTTCTGGATGAAACTGAGGAGGTTGGGCCACGCCTTGCATGGCCTTTACCTCGGGAAGAATTTCAGCGAGCAAATTGGAACGATCGAGTAATTCGAAGCCGCGGCGGGCATTTCCTTCCCTGAGTATGCGCATCAGTTCATCGCGAACGCGCTCCGCGGCTATCTCGTGAATCAGCGGGGCCATTTGCCGGATGGCCGCAAATGTCCTCTCGTCAATTTCGAAACCGAGGCGTGCCGCAAATCGAATGGCGCGGAGCATCCGCAAGCGATCTTCTCCAAAGCGCCGGATGGGGTCGCCGATGGCGCGGATAATGCCTTTCTGTAAATCTTGCCGGCCGCCCACATAATCGAATACCTCGCCGGTGAGCGGATCTTCCAGCAGCGCGTTGATCGTGAAATCGCGCCGGAGAACATCCTGGCGAGGATCGGCCTCGAACTCAACGTGATCGGGCCGACGTCCGTCGGAATAAGAGTGATCGCTGCGGAATGTAGCTACTTCAACAGAAGCGCCGCGACCACCGCGTACCAGCACGACGCCGAAATGAGCACCCACTTTCCCAGCTTCCGGGAAATAGCGGAGGATCTCATCGGGACGTGCATCTGTGGCGATGTCGTAATCTTTAGGATTACCGCCTAGGAGACGGTCACGAACGCAACCGCCCACTAAATAACCTCTGTGGCCGCGATCACGTAGAAGCTGAATGATTTCAATAGCTAGCGATAAGGCCATCACCTGTTCGACATTCTCTCACCGGCTATCGCGTTGTACATCCTCACGAATGTCGCTATTATCCTCAACTGTGGCCTGTTCTCGAGCCCTGAAGTGTAAATGGAAGAAAGTCTAAAGCAACCTCCGGCGCCGGTTGGAAGCTCGCGAGGGGCTACAACAGCGAAAGTCGTCGTCGCCACCACGGTCGCCTTATCCTTCATTAGCTTTTGGCGGGGCGCGGCGATTGTCCTCAGCGATCTTGCCTCTTCGATGTTTTACGCCGGCGGCATCGCGGAGCACGCGATCGGGAAATCGGCCGCATGGTACGTCCTCGGCGTGATGATCTTCAGCTTCGCCGTGCGCGCCGTCTACACGGAAAGCTGCGGCATGTTTGTTCGCGGCGGCGTTTATGTGGTCGTACGCGACAGCATGGGGCCTATTTTAGCCCGGCTTTCGGTTTCGTCCCTCGTTTTTGACTACGTTTTGACAGGGCCCATCAGCGTTGTGACCGCCGGGCAGTATCTGAGCCGGCTCTTCAACGAGCTTATGGCAAACCTGAACTTGCCGACTCACCTCGATCCAAACACGTTTGCCGCGTTTTTCGCCGTCGTCGTGACGCTTTATTTTTGGTGGTCGAACGTCAAGGGAATTGAGGAATCGAGCGGACAGGCGCTGCGCATTATGCAGATCACCACCGTGATGGTGGTCGCGCTTCTGATCTGGTGCCCGATCACAATTTTTCTGCGCGGCTCGTGGAATTTTCCTCCCCCTCCCATTCCATCGAACCTGCATTTCAGCTCGGGCGCGCTTGGCTGGTTCCGAGGCACGGTGTGGCCCTCCATTCCGGTAGTGGCCATCATTATCGCATTCGGACACTCGTTGCTGTCGATGAGCGGGTTCGAGACGCTGGCTCAGGTGTACCGCGAAATCGCCTACCCGAAGATGAGGAATCTGAAGATCACGGGCTTGATTGTATGCCTCTACGCGATCTTCTCAACCGGCCTGATCACGCTGTTCGCCGTGATGATCATACCGGACGACGTTCGGAAGAATTATGTTGACAATCTGATCGGCGGCCTTGCAAATAATCTCGCCGGTCCTCCTCTCCTGCGGTTGGGATTTCACATCTTCGTTGTGGTAGTCGCCGTTCTGATCCTCTCCGGCGCGGTGAACACGTCCCTCATCGGCGCCAA
>JAICLJ010000019.1 GCA_025927575.1 Bryobacteraceae bacterium
ACGGGCTGGTACAAGAGGAAGACGCAGACGTGGACGATGGTCATGGCCATCATCCTCACGATTGCCGTCAATGCGGATACTGTACATATTGCGCGACGCCTTTGGTTGGAGCCGGCCCTTCGCGCGGAGTTCGTGGAGGCGGCAAGCCATCCGCCAGCACCGCAGATGTCAATCTCCGCCGCTCCCGCAGGTCAGATCTCGACTAGCGGCGGCGGCGCACGCGATGTTACCAGCGAGGCGGAGAATACGCTTGGCCTGGTTCTTGGCTGGCGTGACGCCGGAAATCTGCGCGATCCGTTGACATGGTTCGAGCGGATCATCGGTTGGTTGCTGACAATCTTTGCGATTTCTTTGGGCGCGCCGTTTTGGTTCGACGTCTTGAACCGATTTATGAACCTGCGCTCGGCGGGTACGTCACCCCAAGAAAAAGGCAAGCCTCCCGAGAAACCCAGGATGCCGCCGGCAAACCCCTAAGCTCGTTTTCGGGTTGCCGGTTCAGCGCTTTCGGCCGATCCACCGAACCACCTGCTCACTGAGCGTGTTCAAGCTGTTGGTCAAGCGGTCTGTCTCGATGTTCACCAGATCGTACCGGTCGATACCCGGATCGCCGGTCTCAACAAGGCGGCGATGGTCTTCGCGCAAATCCGGCAAACCCTGGCGCAGGTTAGTGGGGCCGCGCAGAGCCGAGGCCAGCAGATAGAGCGTCAAATCCACGTCGGCGGCGAATTGGAAAAAGGCAGCTCTCGGGGCGGCTGGGCTACTGGTCGATAAGCCCGCATCGAGAGCCATGCATGCCTCCGCGAACCGGCGGGAGGTCGCCAGAATCGCCGTAAAGAGGGCTATCTGTTCGGCTGTTACGCCCGGCTCCGCGCCCATACGGTCTACCGACGCTTCGAAATTCGAACGCGCAAGACGAGTGCTCAGCCGGACGGAATCGAGTTTCGAAGGATCGCTTTTCGCGGGCTCTTTATACATTCCCGAAATCCCCTGGAAGTAGGCGCGGTATCCATCGAGCATTTGCGCGAGCCTCGCCTGAATCTGGGTCTTTTCCCAAGTTGGCCAAAGGACGTAAGCCAACAGCGCAAGGGCGCCGCCGGCTCCGGTATTTAGGCCGCGGGCAAGAATCACTTGCTTAGGAGCGGTTCCAGTCATGGCAATTAACAAAACGACGAGCGCGCTGATGCAGATGACTAAAATCCCGTAGTTTGCGGGACCGACCCAGCGCATGAGATAAGCAAATACCGCGATCAGCAGGACCTGAACGTCGGCCGAAGGGTCAATAAAGTGATAGAGAGCCGTAGCCAGCAATAGGCCGGCCAGTGTCCCGCCCAGCCGCAGCGTCCCCCTGCTGAAGGTGGACCCGAAGTCAGGTTTTAAGACGATGACCGCCGTCATCGGCAGCCAATAGGAACGCCGCCAATCGAACGCGCGCCCCACGCCATCGGCAAGGGCTACGCATGCGGCAAGGCGAACGGCATGGCGGAATATCGCGGAATTGAGCGAGAAGTTTGCGCGCAGGGTTGCGAGTCCACCGGCTATCCGCAACCGGTACGGGCGCAGCGCTTGCCGTTGAGCGAATTTAATCCTTCCGCCCATTGTGGCGTGGGTTGCGAGGTCGGCGACGGCCCGAAGCTGTCCTTCGATCGCGCTCAGTTGGAATCGCGCGTCTTGGATCATTGCCGCCGCGAATGTCGACGATTTTTGCCAGTCCTGGGTACCGAATTCGGCGGTCAGCCGCTCAATCTGTTTCAACCAGCCGGCGCTGCCGGCGCTTAGTTCAGGATTCGATAAGGAGCTTGCTACCTGGGCGAGCACGCCAGCGCCTAATCCGGCGAATCGGTCGAGCATGGCGGCGGCATAAACGCCATCTTCATCGCGCCGCATGCGTCTTCCCAGGCGCGCCAGTGTCAACAACCCCAGCCGGAGCCTCTCGGCTTGATTGAGCAAGGAACGGTAGCGCTCTCCCTCGACCGAGTGGTCATGCCCTAGCGACGCAAATGCCGGTTGGTTTAATGCCGACTCGGCAAACACGATGAGCGAAGTGGTAGGCCCGGACGTCACAGCCGCCATCTTCGCGAGCTCGCGATACACGGAGGCGAGCGCGGCACGTTCGGGCGCGTAGGGCCGCGCCGGCCACCACAATAGCGCCAGAACCGTCTGAAGCAATCCGCCGCCCAGGGCAAGCAGTCCCGCATAAGCGGCCCCCACTGTCGTCAGCGCTTGCGCTGAGTAAACCAGGAGAACCACGACGCTGATGATGGCCAGATCGCCCGCCGTGGTGCCAACGGCCACGGCCATTCCGGCCGCAAAGGCCCAGGCAGCCGAAATCAACACGGCTCCCGCGTAATGCGGTCCCAGGATGCCGCCAAGAAATACCGCGAGCGCGGTGATAGCGCAAGAGGCCAACATGCGCTTCGCACGCTGGCGGTAAGGATCCTGCCCATCGGAAAATGAAACATTCAGCGCTCCCGATCCAACGGCAAGGCCGCCCAAAATGTGCCCTGTTTCGAGCCCGATGGCGATCGGTAACAGAATTCCGATTGAGTTCCGAAGCGCGATCCAAGGTGTGAGTTTATTTCTGTCAAAGCGAACGAGAGTGCGCCAGAATGTCTGGAACGGCTTCGGCGCCGGCAGCGGATCCAGGGGGTAGGCGGGCCGGGCCGGTTCGCCGGAGGAAGCCTGCATAGGGCCTGAAAGCATCTGCCGATTAGGATAATCGACCGCCGTACCATGCTGTAGCCAACGCATGTATACGGCGGTTGCAGACGGTTCCAGACCTGTTTGTATTTCCAGTTTGAGAAACCGTCCGGAGGACGTCCACTATTCGGCGCCCAGAATGAACGCAATCAAAGATATCGCTTTAGACGGCGTGTTCATAGCCATCATTGCCCACGGGCTTATCGGCATCTCGCTAATTTGGGACAAAGTTCTCCTGAAAAGCCCCGGCACCAAGAATCTGCTTTCCTATGTGTTCTGGCTCGGGGCCATTAGCATCTTCGGCCTCGTGCTGATCCCGTTCGGCTTCAAAATGCCGCCCTGGAAGCTTGCGGGTATGGGTTTTTCCGCTGGTCTGCTGGATTTGATTGCCTCCTATTTTTACTATTCGGCCCTGAAATCGGGCGAAGCTTCCGAGGAACTCGCCATCATGGGAGGCTTCGCTCCTGTTGCAACAGCCCTGATCGCAATACCCTTGCTGCGAGAGCCGGTGGGCGGCCAGATGGCCGGATTCACAGTAATGACGCTCGGCGGGTTCGTTATGTTCTTCGCTGAAAAGCAGCCGCTCAAGAAGATGCTCCCCAAAATTGTTCTCGCTTCAGCCGGATTTGGCTTGATGAACGTGCTTCAAAAGATCGTGTTTGACCATACGAATTTCGTGAGCGGGTACGTCTTCTTCACGCTCGGAACGTTCGCCGGATCGATAGCGCTGCTTGTTCCATCATCCTGGCGGCATCAAATTTTCGAACACTCCGAGGAGGCTACGCCCACGAGTAAATTCTGGTACATGATGAATCGATTCGTTGCCGGCGTGGGTTCGTTTCTAATCATTTTCGCGATCAGCCGCGCGAATCCGGCATTAGTGGAAGCGATTTCCGGCGTTCGTTATATCATCATCTTCCTGGGCGCGTATGCCATAACGCAAGTAAAACCCTCCTGGTTCCGGGAAGACTTTCGCAAACCGGTGCTGATTGCTAAGGTAACGGCGACCTGTTTAGTGGTGATCGGGCTCGTGCTGGTGGCTCTGAGCGGTGGAGGCGGTGGCGCCTCCGGGCCGCAGTGATCAGATGGAAATCAACACGATTCCGATGGCGACCAGAACGGCCCCGGCCCATCGCCGCCACGTGATGCATTCGTCCAAAAACCATTTGGCGCAGATCGTCTTGATGATGTAGCTTAACGCCGTCACTGGCACCGCGAAACTCAGATCGGAAACGGAGAGCAGTGCCATGAACGAAAAGAACGCTATGGCGTTAGCGAAGATTCCACCGACGACCAACGGGTGCGTGACGATATAGCGCATGACGCTCGCCATGCCGCGCGGCCCGAAGTCGTCGATTTCGCCATGGATCGCCATTCCTTTTGCACTGAGGAGATCACCGACGGTGCCCGACAACACAGTGATGACGATCCACGTCCACTTCATGGCCTGTCTCCTCGCGGCTCGTGCGGCGGAGTTTCTGAAACCAGGACTACTCCGAACGAAATCACGACAATGCCTGCCCAGCGCATGATCGAGACAGTTTCGCCCAGGAAGAACTTCCCGAGAATTGCTGTCACAATGTACCCGGTGGCCGTCACCGGAAGCACGTACGTGAGATCCGCCCAGCTGAACATCGAGAGTTGGGCCACCATCCACACGATTAAGAGCGCGATGCCGGAAAGGACCCACAGGTTCGTGAATAGCGATGCCGTGTAACCCATCACCGACGCATCGTCGAAATCGGGCATCTGCTTCATCCCGATGGCTAGCAGGACATTGCCGGCGGCATTTGTCAAAACCACAATGGCGATGAAAATCCGGTTCTTGTTTTGCGACTTCGGTTCAGCTGGTTTACCGTTGGTGTCCACGACGATTAGACGCTCGAAAAAGTCTACGCCGAAATAATCGTTGACATGGCGAAACCTGGAATTTTTTCTAGGCCAATAGGGTAAAGGATGGCCGCGCTTTTCGGCTGAAGGATATTCGATCGGAGACACAGGCGGAATACAATCGCGCAAAGAAGCGCAAGAGCTTCTCGACAGCAGCCTATCGATTTCGGAAACGCTGGAGGGACTGAATCTTGCCTTTCCCAAGCTCGATAAACAATAAAAAAAAGTTGGATGCCGCCCGCGCGCTACTTTCCAAAATGAAACATTAATGCCGGTCCAGTGAGAGTCGGTGGCATTCCGAGCCCGCCGCGAATAATTGTATTTCTCCAGTACTTCTAGTACTTTAGGGGTGACGCAAAATGTTTATTCGAGGTAAAAGGAATGATATTTTGAAAAAGTACAACTTATTTGGCGAAAGGCCTCGTGGACTATTTGCTTTGTCACTATCGCAAAATCAGAGGCCGCCTTTTGACAGGTTTTAGGGGGTAAATCTGAACGCGGTTAGCGTTCCGAATGCCTGATTGGCGGTCCGCCAACCGAGCCCAAACTTCAGATTGACCTTTAAGGGCAGTTCTACGAGAGCCTTTGTTCGCAGATGCATATTGCGGACTGGCTGAAGGAAATTTTATATGCGTGCGTCGATTTGGCCAGCTGAAATTGACCGTCTAGCGGCACTCCAGCGATACAGGATATGGGACACACAACCCGAAGACTGCTTCGACACGATCACGCGTCTGGCGAGCCAATTTTTTAAAAGTCCAGTCTCATGGATATCGCTTATGGGGGCCAATCGCCAGTGGTTTAAATCGGTAATAGGCCTGAACGTTAGGGAACATCCGAGGGAAGGTAGTCTCTGTGCGCGCACCATCTCGGAAGGCGCCCCTTTGGTAGTCCGCGATGCCGCGGCTGACCTGCAGTTCGCGGAGAACCTGCTCGTCACGGGGGAACCGCACATTCGGTTCTATGCCGGAATACCACTGCAAACGCCGGACGGATACAACATCGGTACGCTTTGCGTCGCGGACGCAGAGCCCCGAGGGTGTACGGACAAGCAAATGTGCTTCCTAAAGGAACTCTCACGATTGGTACTGTTACAGCTGGAAGCCCGCGTTCTGCGGTTGGATGCGGAGGCCGTTCATAGGAAAGCAATGGTGCGTAGTTTCACAGGAAGCAGCGACCCCGACAGTTCCGATAGCTCGCAGAGCGATCCGCTGCTGGCCGCTGCTCATCATATTCGAACTCCGCTGAACGGAATCTTTGCCGCGGCGGACCTGTTGGCTTTGACTGAATTGACTCCGGAGCAACGCGAGTACCTGGAAATTGTGCGGACGTCTTCGCGCAACCTGCTGAACCTTGCGGCGGAAGCGCTGAAGCAGTTTGAGGGAGCCCAGCCCAGTCCACCGGCAGCACGCCAGCGCCTACAGCACAAGCACATGCTTGCCTGACCCATCGGAAAAATTCAGTGAAGCCGCTTGTTCTTTAGTCGCCTCACGGCATCCTTTGTAGGGCCTGCGAGGGTTGTCATGGCAACGAGCGGAGTTCGCTCAATTTCTTCATACCGCGAAAGTGCCTCTTGCGGCCGTCCGGCCAGTTCCTCCATCCTTGCCAGGTTGAACTGCCCTTTTAATCGCTTCCATTCGGTGTGGGCATTGTCACCGCCATCGGCCAGCCAGCGGTACGTCGTCCACATCTCCGCCAGAGGAGCGGCAGACAGCGCTTCATCCAATTCCGAGGGTCTGGTTTCCGTGGGAGCGTAGATTTCTAGAATATTGCGCTTCAGATCATTATCGAGAGCTTCACCGTTCTTACGCATTCCATTAGCAACTCTAGCGAGCTCATGATGGGCGCCCGGATCGTCATTATGAATCAGCGCACCGAGTTGAAACCGCCTGGCCCAGACTTTGTTTTCCTTGCTGGCGTGGGCAATACCCGTCCTTAAGTAGGCTGCCGCTTCCTGCACACTACCGCGATGGGTTTGGAGCAGCCAATTCCCCAGCATCTCATTCGCATAAACGTTCAGGGGATCGAGGACGCAGGCTTTGCGAAGGTAGGGTTCGGCGCTTTCGAAGACGTCACTCTGAGCAATACGAAATTTGAGATAGTGCGCCCAGCCCAGGTGGGCGATAATCTCAGAACCTCGCGGCCCTTCCGCTTGTGACGCCGCCGGTTCCAGCACTCGAATCATGCCGGCTAATTCGACGCCCGCCCGCGTAGGGACTGATTTGTCGTCCTCTGCGCCGGTAACCGAGAAGTTTCTGATGCGCGCCATGGCCGCTTGCAACCTTGCCTCACCCGCTGTTTTATTCCGTGGATGTTTTTTAAGTATTTCGTTGTATGCGTCAAACGCTCCTGAATAGTCGGCTTGCCCATACAGCGCCTGCGCTTCCCGCATCGCGGTTTTTGTTTCCGCCGAATCAGTAAATAGGTCGTGAGCCGGGGTATAGAGGTGATAGATGGTGGTAAGCAAACCTAGCACTGCTCCTGCACTGGCCACCCATGCCAGAATCCTCTTCGCGGACATGCGATGTTCGGTACGCTGAGCTGCGCCGCAATACCTACACACAGCGGCGTCCGATCGTATCGGCTCCTTACAGGCGATACACGGCTTGGTCCGATCGAACTCCGTTGGCGGTATCGAGTCTGTGGTCATACCGCTCTACGTCCGAAAGTCTCAAACTGAGATGGCTTGAACAAACTGTCGTGTACCTCAAAGTCAATTCGATCAGGAGGTAATGGTATCAGCATTCGAGCCCTGTGCGCGTGAGAAGAAACGACATGCCGTTCGTCTGATTCCTGCAGGATCGCCCGGATTATCGGCGCCTCGAAGTCGCCGTTTGAACAGGATCCGGCGCTACTGGGACGAGTGTTACGCAACGATGAACTGGCCAGGCTCTCATACGAGAATGGGATGATGATCGGCGTGCGAATGGACAAGTGGCTCTGGGCCGCCCGATTCTTCAAAACGCGCGCGCTCGCGGCCAAAGCATGTGAGCTCGGCAGGATTGAAAGCAATGGACAAAAAGCCAAGCCCTCGCGCGAAGTCCGCGCCGGTGATCTGTTGCAGATCAAGAACGATGGCGGCAATTTTCAAGTGGCGGTCCTGCTTCTGAGTGAGATTCGCGGTCCAGCGGCAGTTGCGCAGACCCTGTACCGCGAGACTGAGTCGAGCAAGGATCTTCGGCAAAAGTTAGCGGCCGAACGTAAAGCGATGCCATTTTTCGACGCCCCTCGTGAAGGCAGGCCATCGAAGCGCAATCGCCGTGAACTCGACCGCCTTCGGGGCCGCTAGGCGGCTGAGTTGGTGGGCCGGCTCCTGAAGCGATGACCACAACTGATACGGCCGGGTAGTGTGCGCGGCGAGGTTCGTGTCATCGCAAGACGCACTCTGCTGCGAGACGGCTCGGCTTCCAGGCCCTTCTCCCAGCAGCCACCATGCGCCATGGTGTTTCAGCTGTGGCCCAGAATATACTCGTTAAAGCTATGAGCATGATTCGTTACTTGAAGCTGAGTTTTGCGCAGGTGGCGCTCATTTGGGTGGGTGCGACACTGATGTTGGGCCAGGAACCAACCGCCTCTCCGCCAGCTCAGGCCAGTTCAACCAGTGACATTAGCGCGGCGGCGATCAAACAGGCAAAACAAGATCCAGCCGCCTTCGAGCGCGGGGCGAAGGTTTTTGCAAAGTACTGCGCCGGCTGCCATGGCGCCCTCGCACGGGGAGGGGCAGGCGCCCCGAACCTCGTCCGCTCTCTGCTCGTTCTTGATGACGAGAAGGGATTGCTCATCGCTCCGGTGATCCGGGAAGGCCGCCCCGACAAGGGTATGCCCAAACTCGGCCTCAGTGAACCGCAGATCTCGGATATTGTCGCCTGGCTGCATGTTCAGACCTATGTCGCGGGCCACCGTGGAACGTATACTTTCGGGAACGTGGTCACGGGCGATGCCCAAAAAGGTAAGGTGTACTTCAACACCACCGGGAAATGCAGCACGTGTCACTCGGTGACCGGCGACCTCGCTGGTATTGGCAGCAGGTATGAGCCGCTGTCACTCCAATCGCGCTGGCTCCAACCACGCGAGGGCAGGCGTCGACGCCGGGGCGCCAAGGCCGGTTCAGGAGAATCCCGCGAAACGCTGCCGACCGTCACGGTAACGCCGGCTTCGGGAGAATCTGTTTCGGGAATGCTCGATCACATCGATGATTTTACAGTTTCGCTGCATGACTCATCCGGCAATTTTCACTCATTCACGCGCAATGGAACCACGCCCAAGGTCGTGGTGCATGATCCTCTTGCAGCCCATACTCAAATGCTGGGCATGTATACAGACGCCGACATCCACAACGTGACGGCTTACCTGGTGACACTGAAATGAATTTCTCTCGCATCGTTTTTTCCTGCATTTTGCTGGTTTGTCCCGGCATGGCGTTCGGACAAGGCCTCGACCCGGCGGCGCTTCTAAAGCAACCCGCGGACATGTGGCCGACCTACAACGGCGACTACTCCGGCCGCCGGTTCAGCCCGCTAACTCAGATCAATTCATCGAACGTTCAAGCGTTATCGCTTGCCTGGTCCGCCCGTTTCACCGGGCAATCGAGCGGCGGCATTCGGATTAAGGCGACACCGCTGCTGGTGAACGGCGTCCTTTACTTTTCAGCTCCGAACAATGTTTGGGCCGCCGATGTGCGCACCGGGCGCGAGCTGTGGCACTATCAGTATCCGCCCAATACCGGCAGCACGATTGGCAATCGAGGCGTCGGGATGTATGAAAACTGGCTCTATTTCGAAACGCCGGATAGCCACCTCGTTAGCCTGGACGCGAAAACGGGCAAGGAACGTTGGAAAGTTCAGATTGCGGATCCTAAGCTCGATTACACCTCCACGGTTGCGCCCGTCATTATTAAAAATCACATCATGATTGGGATCGGGGGCGATCACTTAGATAACCCTGGATTTCTCGAGTCGCGAGATCCTGAAACGGGAGCCTTGCAGTGGAAATGGTGGACAACGCCGCGCAAAGGTGAGCCCGGCATTGAGACATGGCCGAATGAAGCTGCCGCAGCCCATGGCACGGGGCAAACTTGGATGCCCGGCACGTACGACCCGGAACTCAACCTTTACTACCTCGGCACTGGCAATCCGAATCCGGTGCTGGCGGAAAAGAGCCGGAAGGGCGATAACCTTTACACCTGCTCCATTGTGGCAATCAATCCCGATACCGGAAAGCTGACCTGGTATTACCAGGTTTCGCCCCACGATGTACACGATTGGGATGCAAATGAAACGCCGGTTTTGATTGACGGCGAGATTGATGGACAACCTCGTAAGCTGCTTGCCCAGGCAAGCCGAAATGGATACTTCTTCGTGTTGGACCGGACGAATGGCAAGCATATTTTGACCAAACCGTTTATCGATACGTTGAACTGGGCCAAAGGACTAAATGCGAACGGACAGCCGATTCCAGATCCCGAGAAATATCCCTCCGTGGATGGAGTGATGGTTTCACCGGCGTCGGGCGGCGCAACCAACTGGCCGGCGCCCAGCTTTAACCCTGAAACGGGCTTTTTCTATGTAGGGTCCACGCGTGCTTACAGCATGTTCTACCTGACCGATACCGACGAGCATCCGCAGGGGTGGGCCGGTCTGGATCGCATTGCCGGAGGTGAAGGCGGATCGCTGCTCGCCATCGACTACAAGACGGGCGACATCGCCTGGCGACATGATTGGCCAAGCGGCAGCGGCGTCGTTTCCCACTTGTCGACGGCTGGGAAGTTGTTGTTCACAAGCCACGGCGACTATCTGATCGCCTTCGATCCGGCGAACGGAAAGATCCTGTGGCATGCCGGCCTCACTGATAGCCCCAGCGGCGGCCCCATTTCTTATATGGTGGACGGCAAACAGCATATACTCGTCGCCGCGGGCGATACGCTGTTCAGCTTCGCTCTGAAGCAACCTGCGCAATGATTTGCGGAAGAGAAGAAGGACAGTCCCATGATGCCGTGCCGGTGCTTTAGAAACCGGCTCGACCCTTCTCGCAATTCCCGGCCGAGTTGATCGGAACTGAGTTGGTTCCGCATTCAGCGGCGCCTACTTAATACAGCGAAGACAAGCCCAGCCAATACCACGGCCGCGGAAGCGACCAGACCGCGGTGCGCCGTGAGATTGATCAAATCCAGGTTCATTACGCTCTGCGCGCTGTAGCTCTTGGCTCGATCATCGAAAATGCCGTGGGCGGCATAATCGCCTGGCGCCGGTTCGAACAAATTGTCCGGACGATCGGGTGAAACAAATTCCGGGGTCTGCTGGGCGTCGTAAGCATGTCTTGCAAGATAACGATCGGCGAAGGCTGGGGCGATTCCCTGGCCGTAAATCGCTTTTACAGTCGGCCAACCCACATAGACTTCACGTCGTTTGTGGCCGGCGGCCCACACGATTGCGCGCGCCGCAACCTCCGGCTGAAAAATCGGAGGTACAGGCTGGGGATGGCGAGTAAGGCGCGTGCGGCACCAACTGAACTGAGGCGTGTTCATGGCCGGCAGCATGACGGCCGTAATATGCACGTTGCTTTTATCGTGAATAAGCTCGGAGCGAATCGAATCGGTGAATCCGATAATGGCATGCTTCGCGCCGCAGTATGGAGATTGCAGTGGGATGGAGCGGTAAGCCAATGCGGAGCCGACCTGAACGATTGTGCCCCGATTCCGCCTGTGCATCCGTTTTAGCGCCGCCATGGTTCCGTAGACTTGCCCGAGGTATGTGACTTCCGTGGCGCGCTTGAATTCTTCGGGCTTAATCTCGAGCAAGGGTGCGAATATCGTTGTCATCGCGACGTTCACCCAAATGTCGATGGGTCCGAACTCTTGTTCAACTCGCTCGGCTGCCTCATCCACCTTCTGTGCATCGGCCACGTCCACCGGTAGTTCGAGCGCTTTTCCGCCCGACTCTTCGACCTCGCGTTTAGCTGCTGCTAAACGCTCCCGTCCGCGCGCGATCAGTCCGATATGGGCTCCCTGGTGCGCAAACTCATTAGTCACCGCCCGTCCTACGCCCGCTGTTGCGCCGGTGATCACGACGACTTTTCCTCGTTTTACGTTCTCCACTTCTGCCCCTTTCCAGGCTGCCTGCGTGGTCGATGCGGCTTTTTAACTAACCAGTGCTCGTCCAAAGGAGATGCTGGAATTGAATTCGCGGATCCCCCCTGCATATCGATGAAAGCTCTTTCAAGCTCCCTGCGCGGAGCAGCTCAAAATCGGCCGGTGCGCTCATCGTCAGACAACTTCACGGACTTTGTCTTCGAGAACGGTCTTGATGATCTTCCAACGGTCCTTTTCGCTTTTTCCCAGCGCCTGCGCAAAATGAAGCGCCTGTTCCGCGGTAATATTTCCAGGCAGTGGCGGCTCATTCGGGTCGACAACAGCTTCAACCAGCGCGGGGCCGGGATGAGCCAGCGCCTGTCGCAGCACATTCTCCACATCTTGTGGATCGTCGATGGTGAAGCCTGCCGCTCCGCAACATCTTGCGTATCCGGCAAAATCGATAGGCTGCAACTCGACCCCATATTGAGGATTTCCCTCCTGGGCCATCTGCTCCCACTTGATTTCGCCCAGAACGTTGTTTTTGATGACCACTACTTTGACTGGCAGCTTATACTTGACAAGCGTGGCGATCTCGCCCATCAGCATTGTTAATCCACCATCGCCGACAATGCAGACTACCTGCCGCCCCGGATACGCGATGGAAGCTCCGACCCCGTAGGGCAAACCGTTTGCCATCGTTGCGAGGGAGCCTGAAAGCGAGAACTGCATTCGATCACGCATCTCGATGTAACGTGCTGCCCACGTCGCAATGGTGCCGCTATCCGAACACACGATGGCGTCATCATCCAGCAGCTTGTTCAGGTGATAAGTCACGACCTGGGGCTTCATCGGCTTGTCGGCGCGCGTGCCCCGCTTTTCCATGAGGTCATTCCAGTCCGCCATGCGTTTCTGTGATTTTTCCAGAAAAGTCCGGTGCTTCTTATGTTCGATCAGCGGCAATAAAGCACGCAGGATGCTACGGCAATCGCCGACAAGGCCGACGTCAACAGGGTGCCGCAGTCCGATTCGCGTCGGGTCGAGATCGATCTGAATGGTTTTTGCCTGTCCGGGTTTCGGAAGAAATTCCATGTACGGGAAGTTTGTTCCGGCGATCAGAAAGGTATCGCATTCCTTGAGCGCATCTTGCGAGGGCGCCGTACCTAGCAGCCCAATTCCTCCAGTTGTGTACGGATTGCGATCCGGAACGGCGGCTTTGCCTAACAAGGCTTTTACAATCGGCGCAGCGGCGGCTTCGGCGAGCGCCAACACTTCCTCGCGAGCATTCAGGCAGCCGCGTCCTATGAGCATTGCTACCTTTGATCCCTTGTTGATCAGTTCCGCCGCCTGCTTCAGGCGCAGTTCGGCCGGCATCGGGTAAACACGAGCATATAAGTCGCTGCTGTGCTTGGCGATGTTCGCCTTAGAGCGTTCGCCCTCAGATTTCGTCCACTCCTGCATGTCTTTGGGAATCGTGATGTGAGAGACCGTTCGTCGCGCCAACGAGGTTTTGATCGCTTCATCAACAACATTGATTACGTGGGCCGGTCCCATCACTCGCTGGTTATAGGCCGCCACGTCCATATACAGCTTGTCGAGATCGACATCCTGCTGATAAGTAGTGCCAATCAAATCGTGAAAGGTATGTCCAGTAATCGCGAGCACCGGTTGTCCATCACACTTGGCGTCGTAGAGACCATTGAGCAGGTGGATGCCGCCGGGACCGGACGTTCCAAGGCAAACGCCTAAACGGCCGGTGAACTTCGCGTAGCCACAGGCGGCGAAAGCGGCCGCTTCTTCATGCCGCACCTGAACGAAGCGAAGCTTGTCCTGGCGGATACGCAGAGCTTCAAAGATGCCGTTGATGCCGTCTCCGGGTAAGCCAAAAATGGTATCGACTCCCCAGTCAATCAAGCGGTCTATCAAGGCGTCTGCTACGGTCTCGTTTTTTGACATCGGTTTTCTCCTCTGAGCGATTCATGCTCGTACGTTCGATTCTGCCGGCGTGCTGGTGTCAACCACACATGTAGCCAAGTCTCTTGCGGCGGAAGAAATGCCAGCAAGAAATTTATGCCCTGCGAAGTGAGGACGCTTCCTGCCGCTGATATGTTGCTATGTCAGTTCAGGATGTTGCACGATTCATCTGCTCCGGTTCGCGCTCTGTGGATCTGCAAACCTGCTTGGATTGATTCCTATGGCGGCCGCCGTCCCCGATGAACAGCGCAACGCCCTCATCTACACACTCCGGCGACGTAAGAGACATCGAGTACGGATAGGAGAAGAACAACTCCTTACCGGCCGAGGCGATCAAAGCACAAAGAGAAACATGTTTGTTTCTTGCGGCGGGCTTCGAAAAACTACGGGTGTCACCCGCGGCTCTTTCAGAGCACTTTTCCATGGCCGCTCTTTATGTTGTGGAGACGTAGCGCCTACTACTATCCAGTTTCCATCTGAGATCATCTGTAAGTTAACTGGGAATTATTCCGGCGACCATGTTCAAAGATTCCGACCCTGGCCGATTCGTCTTTCACTTTTAGCGACGAGCTGAGAAGCTTGCTGACCTGGTCAGCGATTGCGGTTCTGCGTGCCACGCGCGAGCTCCTCTAGAAGCAAGCGATTATGCCGCGACGTCGGCATTCGGGCAAGTGTGACTCCTCCGCTCAACCCCCGCGCCCGGCGGTCTCCCAGAGCATTGATTCGAGGCTGCCATGGCGCGTATTCGCCGGCAAAACTATCGAGTCGGGAACAAGTTGTATTGTAGTGACAAGCCATGTAGGACAAACGGCTATCTTATGATTAAAGGCGTTCTTTTACACTCGGTCAGTTACTCCGGATCGTGGGGCCAGCAACTACTGCCACTCGAAACATTTATCGATAAAGCAGCGGACCTCGGATTTCAAGGCGTCGAGTTAATGGCGAAACGCCCGCATCTTTCGTTGCTCGACTACGGCTCGCGAGAATATAGCACCCTGCGCCGGAGAATCGAGGACCGGAAGCTAAAACACGTGTGCCTCGCTGCCTATACAAACTTTACAGCCGATGCTGCCCATGCCGAAATTCCTCACACTGAGATGCAGGTTCACTATCTCGCCGAATTGGCGAGAGCCGCGAAGGAATTGGGCGCGGAAGCCATTCGCGTATTCACAGGCTACGAGGAGAGCGCGTCACCGTTCGATCGTCAGTGGAATGTGGTGGTGAAGTGTCTGCGTGAAGCCTCACAACGGGCCGCGGAATTTGGCGTTGTTCTTGGCGTCCAGAATCACCACGACATTGCGAACGATTTTGAGAGTCTGCGTGATCTGATTTCCGAGATAGACCATCCCAACTGTCGCGCCATGTTTGACGCATGGGCGCCAGCGCTGCAGGGCGAGGACATCGCGCGTGCCGCGCGCGATTTGGCGAGCATGACGGTTCACACGACTGTGGCGGACTATCAGTTGCGGTCACGTCATCGCTACGTGCCGGCTCTTGTGAACTACGAACGTCAGACGCCTCGCGCACAGGCCGTGCCAATGGGGGAAGGGTCGATCGATTACGGCAGCTTCTTCGATGCTCTTTGTTCCGGCGGTTTCAATGGCACAGTGGCGTACGAGATGTGCTCGCCGCTCCGAGGCGGCGGCACGATGGAGAATCTCGATCGGTACGCGCGCGCGTTTCTTGAATATATGAGCACATACGTGGGAGATGCGGGCCAAGCCGGACGCGGTTGCACTGGTGAGCAGCGAGGACACAATCGGTGAGTGCCCATTCAAACGACGAGGATGACCTGATCGCGTTCCTCAGGACGATAGATACGCCCACTGTCGCAAATGCGATCGAAATGCTGGAAGTTTGTTCGCGCTCCGAAGGTTTTCCTTCTCTCGACCTGCGTTGCCTGTTCCCGGAATTGGGCGTTATGTGCGGCTACGCAGTAACGGCCCACGTGGAAACTGTCACGAACGCAAATCCGAAAACCGAGGGGGCGTTTCTCGATCTATTCGAAGCGGTAGAGCAGTCGCCCAAGCCTGCCGTTGTGGTGATGCAAGAAATCGGAGAAGGCCGTGACCGCGCGGCTCACAGCGGTGAGGTCATGTCGACGATTTTCAGTTCTTTGGGCGCAGTGGGTCTGATCAGCGATTGCGCGGTCCGCGATTTATCGGCTGTCCGGAAGTTACGCTTTCACTACTTTGCGCGCGGCTCGGTTTCAAGTCATGCGAACTTTCGAATCGTGCGTTCGAACGTGCCCTGCGAAGTGCTCGGTATCACGGTACACCCCGGCGATCTATTGCACGGGGATGAAAACGGCATCATCAACGTTCCCGCCCGGAACCGTCAGTCTCTTCGTGATGCGATCCAGCAGATTTTATCTGCCGAGCGCAAAATATTTGACTTGGCGCGCGCCCCGGGCTTTAAGGCCGCGGCGCTGCGAAACCGATTCCTTCACTAAGTTCGATTTCGCCGATTACGGTAGTTGAAGAGGCGGAGAAGAGTGGCAAAAGACTCAGGTAGGACAAGGCTGATTCAGAAAGAGCAGGATACAGGGCGCCGATGACGCAAAGCAAATGCAAGGTGCTGATCACACGGCGTGTTTACCCCGAAGCGGTGGAGCTTTTTCGTGATCGTGCTGAACTCGACTACAACGATTCTGACGACCGGCTGGAAGGGGCAGAGTTGCTTCGGCATGCACAAGGCGCCATTGGCATTGTGACGCCTACCTCTCAGCAGTTCAAGTCGGAATTGCTCAGCGCGCTCACGGATCTGCGCATCATTGCGAACATCGGAGTTGGATTCGATAACGTTGACGTTCCCGCAGCTTCAAAATTGGGAATCCTCGTTTCCAACACGCCAGACGTCCTGACCGAGACTACGGCGGACTTTGCATTTGCACTTTTGCTGGCGGTCTCCCGTCGAATTGTAGAAGCGAATCGATATCTTCTTGAGGGTCGATGGACCCGAGGCAGCATTGACTTTTTGGCAGGGCATGATGTTCATGGCCGGACGCTTGGAATTTTTGGGCTAGGGAGAATTGGAGCATCCGTAGCTCGCCGCGGCCGAGGCTTTTCCATGAAGATTCTCTACCATGATTTGCGGCGGGCCTCGAACGATCTGGAAGCCGAATTAGGCGCAACATTTGTATCGAAGGAGCAACTGCTACGCGAATCGGACGTCGTCAGTTTGCACGTCCCACTCGTCGAGGAGACGCGCAAATTCATCGCGGAACCGGAATTCCGGCTAATGAAGAAAACGTCTGTTCTGATCAATACGTCTCGCGGCCCAGTTGTGGATGAACAGGCGATCGCGAAGGCCGTTCAAGAACAATGGATTGCGGGCGCCGGGCTTGACGTTTTCGAACAGGAGCCGCGGGTAAATCCCGCACTCCTGAAGCTGCAGAACGTCGTTCTGACGCCGCACATAGCCAGCTCTTCCGAGGACACCCGGCGCCAAATGTGTCTGATGGCGGCCCGCAACGTTCTTGCCGTGCTGGAGGGGAAATGCCCCGAAACGCTTGTGAACCGGTCCGTTTGGGATTCGGCGCCCAAAAGCTCGTGATCGAAAGCTGGGCCGTGCAGCGGCCGATTCCGCTGCAACCCTATGCTACGCTGGGGTTTCCGCATGACCTCTAGTGCTGCGCTCAAGAGGACCCCGCTCCATACTGTACACTGCGCCAGCGGCGCCAAAATGGTCGATTTTGGCGGTTGGCACATGCCGGTTCAATATTCGAGCATTCTCGAGGAGCATCATGCTGTTCGCAAGGCCGCTGGCCTGTTCGATGTCAGCCACATGGGTGAGATCGAAGTTCGCGGACCACAGGCCGTACAACTCATTGAATCAGTTTCAACTAACGCAGCCGCCCGTCTCAAAATCGGCCAAGCTCACTATTCGGCCCTGCTCTACAATCACGGAGGGTTTGTCGACGACATCCTGGTCCACAAAGTGGCGGATGATCATTTTTTTCTCTGCGTGAACGCATCGAACCAGGAGAAGGACTTTGCGCACATCCGCGCCCACAACACCTTCGATGCCGACGTGGAGTTCGCCAGCGAGCGATACGCGCAAATAGCCGTGCAGGGGCCGCGCGGGCTCGAGATCTTGCAGCAGCTTACGCCCGCCAGGTTGTGCGAAATTAAGTATTACTGGTTTGTCGACGCCGAAGTGAGTGGAGCTCGGGCGCGTATCGCTCGAACAGGCTATACGGGCGAAGACGGATTCGAAATCTACACTTCGCCCGCCGAAGCGCCGCGCCTCTGGAATGAGATACTCGAAGCCGGCAAGCCTTTTGGCATCAAACCATGTGGCCTTGGCGCGCGCAACACCCTGCGGCTCGAATCGAAGATGGCGCTCTACGGCCACGAACTCACCGCTTCCATCAATCCCTTCGAGGCGGACCTCGGCTGGATCGTCAAAATGGATAAGGGTGACTTCCTAGGCCGCGCGGCGTTGCAGAAGAGCCTCGATGCCGGCCTCTCTCGAAAGCTTGTGGGTTTCGAGATGACCGGCCGCGGCATTGGACGCGATGGTTATGAGGTCTGGATTGCGGGCAAGCCCGCCGGTTGGGTCACGAGCGGCGGACCTTCGCCTACTCTCAACAAGAACATCGGCCTTTGCTATTTGCCTCTCGCCGCGGCTTTGCCGGGCGTCGAAATTGAAGTCATCGTTCGGAATCAACCGGCGGCGGCGGTAACGGCCTCCACGCCCTTCTACAAGCGAGCAAGAGCATGACATACCCGGAGAATTACAAATACACGAAAGAACATGAATGGGTGTTGGTGGAAGGAGATACCGGCACAGTCGGCATCACGGATCACGCCCAAGAAGAATTAGGCGATATCGTTTACGTCGACTTGCCTAAGGTAGGAGCAACCTTTGATAAGGGGCAGTCGTTCGGTTCGGTGGAATCCGTGAAAGCTGTATCGGATATCTATTCGCCGGTCGCCGGTGAGGTGATGGCCACAAACGATCTGTTAACCCAGCATCCGGAAAAGCTGAATGAAGATCCGCATGGCGCCGCCTGGCTCGTAAAGCTGAAGCTGCCGGCGGCCGGCGACCTATCGGATCTTTTGTCGGCCGAGGATTATCAAAAGTATATCGGCGGGTAGCTCCGTCCGACCCACCGTTCACTTTAGGAAAAATCGAATTGCGTTATTTACCGAAGTCTGATTCCGAGCGCCAGGAAATGCTCGCGGTGCTTGGTCTGTCCGCTGAGGAAGACCTCGTTTCCTATCTGTCTGCCGACGTGCGCTTCGACGGAAAACTCGACCTCGAAAACGGGAAGAGCGAGTATGAAATCGTCGACTATTTCAAGGCCCGCGCCGCGCGCAACGCGAACGGGTATGCGAGTTTTCTCGGAGCCGGCGTTTACAATCACTATCGCCCGGTGCTCTGCGATGTCGTCGTTTCACGCGGTGAGTTTTTGACGTCCTATACGCCGTACCAGGCCGAAATCTCGCAAGGAACATTAACGACCATCTTCGAGTTCCAGACGATGGTCTGCCAGTTGACCGGAATGGAGGTGACGAATGCCTCTATGTACGATGGCTCGTCCGCCGTCCCAGAAGGCGCCATGATGGCCGCGCGTCTCACGCGCCGCGATAAAATCCTCGTCGCTCGCAGCGTTCATCCCGAATATCGCGAAGTTCTTGCCACCTATCTGAAACACGGCGGCCTGCCGGTCTCCGAAATCGGCTATGGCCCGAATGGCTTGGTCGATCTCGACGATCTCACGAGACGCATCGACGACAGCGTGGCCGCTCTCATCGTGCAAACTCCGAATTTCTTCGGTTTGCTGGAACAAATTGACGAGCTTGCGCACATCGTCCATTCGAAGGGCGCCTTGCTCGTGGTGGCCTTCACGGAAGCCGTTGCTCTCGGGTTGATTGAGCCGCCTCGCGAAGCCGATATAGTCGTCGGGGAATTGCAGAGCTTTGCCACTCCGCCCAGCTATGGCGGACCGTATGCGGGCATAATTGCTTCGAAAGACAAATTCGTTCGCCAACTCCCCGGCCGCCTCGTTGGCGAAACCACCGACTCGGAAGGGCGCCGAGCGTTCTGCCTGACGCTTGCCACTCGCGAGCAGCACATCCGGCGCGAGAAGGCTACTTCGAATATCTGCACAAACCAGGCGCTGATTGCGCTCATGGCCACCGTCTACATGACTGTATACGGAAAAGAGGGTATGCGCGAACTCGCCCAGCAGAATTTATCGAAGGCGCACTACCTGGCGAGCAAGTTGCCTCGGAAATTCGACGCGCCGTTTTTTAACGAATTCGTCGTTACAACGAACGGAAAGTCCGCGGATGAAATCAATCGCGAGTTGCTTGTGCACAATATCATCGGCGGTCTTCCTCTCGATCGCCACTACCCGGAGCTTGCCGGCGGCGTGCTCCTCTGCGCGACGGAAATGAGCAAGCGGTCAGATATGGATCGCATTGCCGCCGTCTGGAATGAAAAATAAACGGGACACTCAGCAGAAATGATCAAGAAGGTTTCGCGGCATATCGTTCAGAACGAGCTTCTCATTTTCGAGCACAGCTCGCCGGGCAAGCGTGGCTATCAATTGCCTGAACTCGATGTACCCGACGTGGGCGCCGAGGCGGTGCTGGGCGCCCAGAACGTACGCGAAGAAATCGAAGATTTTCCCGAAATCAGCGAAGTAGAAGCCATCCGGCATTTTACCCGCCTCTCAACCTGGAACTACGCCATCGACCTTGGTTTGTACCCGCTTGGCTCTTGCACTATGAAGTACAACCCTCGCGTGAATGAACTGGTCGCGCGTATCGACGGACTGGCTTGGGCCCATCCCTATCAGCCGGAGCATCTCTCGCAGGGTTGCATGGAAGTGGTGGCCGCCCTCGAAAATGCGCTCGCGGTCATTACCGGCATGGACGCGGTTACACTGCAGCCGGCCGCCGGCGCCCATGGCGAGTTCACGGGACTTCTGATGATCCGCGCTCTGCAAGAACATCGCGGAAATGCTCGCAAGAAGATCCTGGTTCCCGATTCAGCGCACGGCACCAATCCCGCCACCGCGAGCATGGTCGGCTATGCCGTCGAAAATGTCGAATCGAACGACCGCGGCATGGTGGACACGGACCGCCTCTCGAAGCACGTCACCGACGAGGTCGCCGGATTGATGATCACCAACCCCAACACCGTGGGGGTGTTTGAGCAGGACATCAAGCGAATCACCGGTTTGCTGCACGAGAAAGGCGCGCTCGTTTACATGGACGGCGCAAATATGAACGCGCTCGTCGGTGTTGCGCGCCCTGCCGATTTTGGCATTGATGTGATGCACTTGAACCTGCACAAGACGTTCTCGACGCCGCACGGCGGCGGCGGCCCCGGTTCCGGAGCCGTTGCCGTCCGCGACATCCTGAAGCCCTTTCTGCCCGGCCCCCGGCTAAAACGCGAAAGCGACCGCTGGACGTGGAATTACGACCTGCCGCAATCCATCGGCCGGGTGCGCTCGTTCTACGGCAACTTCGGCGTACTTGTGCGTGCTTTGGCCTACATTATGGCGCACGGGGGCGATGGACTCCGGCGGGCGACTCTCGATGCGTTGATGAATGCGAATTACCTTCGTAAGAAGCTGGAAGCACATTACGAAATTGCGTATCAGTCGCCGACCATGCACGAGTGCGTGTTCAGCGACGATCGCCAGGCGCGCAAGGGCGTTCGCACTGGCGACATCGCCAAGCGCCTGATCGATTACGGCTTCCATCCATACACCGTCAGTTTTCCCCTGATCGTCCGCGGCGCACTGATGATCGAGCCGACCGAAACCGAAAGCAAACAGGAACTTGATCTGTTCGTGGACGCGATGATTTCGATTGCCCAGGAAGTAGAGGACAATCCGGAACTGGTCCTGCAAGCGCCGCATTCGACGCGCACAAGCCGTGTGGATGAAGTGACAGCAGCTCGCCGGCCAATTCTTCGCTGGAAACCGTCCGTGCAATCAGCGCAAGCCGCCGATTAAATTTCGATCGGGCGCCCCACCAGAAACTGGAACGCAGAGCATGCCTTCCGGCGATCCTTCCCCATTGAGCGCCACGCATCTCGGCTTTACAAATCGTTTACCGCAGCGTGACAGCAATCTTCTATTTTCCAGCTACAACTGGTTATGTAAGCGTTCCCAAATAACAGTGGCAGAACAGCTTACATCTTAGTTAGGAATCCAACCAATAAAGGACCAGAGAACAGAAATGAAAGAAACAACGCTTCAATCAACTCCCCCGCTGGGCGCGGACTGCAATTCTCAGCAGCCGAGCTTCATCAGGCGGCGCTCATTCCTACAAGGGCTCGGCGTAAGCGGAGCGATGCTGCTTCCTACCACGCTCCTCGCGGACCACGACAGCCATCGTCGTAAAAAACTGCCGCGTGGCGACGTTGCCGTCCTGCGATTTCTCGCAGCGGCCGAACTCATTGAGAGCGACCTCTGGCAGCAATACAACGAGCTGGGCGGCGTGAAGGGAGGCAATGCAGCCTACATGGCGGCGATCGAGAACCTGGACGAGGATATGCCGCAATACATTGCCGATAATACCGACGATGAACTCAGCCATGCAGCCTTCCTGAACGCATATCTTGAATCGCGAGGCGAACAGCCCGTCAACTTGGACGCCTTTCGTACGTTGCCCAGCAGCATGGCGACTGGCGCAAAACAGATCGGCCGACTCACCAATCTACAGAATTTAAACGTGGATACGAGCTGGTATACGCGCTATCGTAGCGAGGAGAATCCCGATTTCGGCGCCACGTTTCCGCAAGCCGTGCATATTGTTGGCGAGCCTGCGATTCCGCTCAATGATGCAGACACTCCTCCTGACATGATGCAGCCGCTTGTTCCGGTAACGTCACAGCAGCGCCGCATGCAGGCCATAGCGAACACGGCCGCATTCCATTTTGCGTTTATCGAACAAGGCGGATCAAGTCTCTACACCATCATGAGCCTGAAGGTGACCAGCCTCGAAGTTCTCCGGATTGTCGTCAGCATCGGCGGAACCGAGGTGAATCATTTCGCGGTTTGGCACGACAAAGCCGGGAACGCCGTAAATGTCACCGATCCCGAAACCGGCGTCGTCTTCCCAGATTTGAATTCGCCGCCGCTCGGAGGAGAGCAGTTTCAGACTAACCTGATCTTCCCGGAGCCATGCGACTTCCTCAAGGGAGAAAAGCTGCCTCCCTGCTCGGTCATCCGTCCCACTTTGGACAAGAACGGCGGCGCTGTCGCCACCATTAAAGCCTTTACGGAAGATGGGCTGTTCATGGGTCAATCCGGGGCCTTCTTTGAAGCGGCGATGGAGTTGGCGGTTGCAGCCGACGCGGCACGCCGCGAACGTGGGGATGACGACTAGCGAAACCTTCCAACTCCGCGAACCTGTCTGCGCGGTCCCGCCTATTACACACGGAGTAGTTGCTTAACGTTAAGCGGCCAGCTCGCTGACATCGTCTCGGTCGCCGTCAAACGTGCCGGCGGCAATCTGTCGATCCACGACTTCCTGGCAGGCGACGCAATAAGCTGCCCACGGCAACGCCTTTAGCCGGCGTTCCGGGATCGCCTCTTCACAGCGCAGACAAATTCCAAACTCGCCCTCGTCGATGCGCCGAAGAGCGGATTGCACGTTCTTTAGCAGTTTCGATTCTCGATCGAGATTTCTAATCGCGACTTCTCTGTTCAATTGCTGCTGTAGCCTATCAAAATCCTCGGCTGCGTTTTCGATCCGGATTTCCTCGCGGTCTGAAACGTTTGACAAGAGTTCTTTTTGCCTCGCTTCCAGCAGCTTGCGGAACTCGTTGACATTCAATGGCACTTCTTAGCTCCTCCAAATTGCCACGGTGACGCCCGTCCACTTCGGCTACGGCCAGCATTCCTGCTTGGTTCTTACTGAAGGGGTATTGGTCGGGTGCGCATGGTGACCAACTCTAGCACCTACAGATGCGCAGCGCCGGGCAAAGGTTTCACTATGTTGACTCATGTTAACCACGTTGTCAACATTGGTCCCATCGACTGTCCACGTAGACTTCTCGGCCGACCAAATGTAACGAATGGGAGCTTTCTTACCGTTGCTGAAGAACCTGTCGCGCGGCTCGCGTTCCGGATGCAATCGCTCCGTGAACGGTGGCGCTGTATCCATCCAGATTAGTTGCTTCACCCGCGAAATACAGGGTATCGCCCACGGGTCCCGCCAGTTTCTCCCGCGCCGGTAATGCGCCTGCCGGCACATAACTGTAAGCTCCCCGGGAGAATGGGTCCGACGACCAATTATGAAAGTAGGCTGCTTCGAGCATTGCCGGTGTAAGCCCGGTAATGTTTCTCAGAGTGGAAAGCGATTGTCTCACAATCTCCACTCTAGATTTCCCGGCGAGTTCATCGGCGTGCGGCCCCGCGCTCCAGCCGGTCAGAATGGGCGAATGTACCGGAAGCGTCGTCCACCAGGTGGGGAACATTGGCTCCTGCGACAGCAAAAACCCGGCCTTCGCTAGTTCGGGTCTCTCCTCCCAGAACGCGTGTTGGAATCGGAGAACGAGCCGGAACACCTGTCCGAACTGGAGCTCGCGCGCGGCACGAAGAACCTCGGCCGGTTCCGGATCGAAGCGGATTGCGCCGTTCTCGTCCGGCCCCGCTTGTAACACTCCGAGCGGAACGGTGAGGATGACTCGCCGGGCCTGCATGACGTACCGTTCTCCCGTCAGCGTACTTCTCACGTGGATGCGCGCCGAACCTGGTTCCCATTGGATTGTTTCCACGACGGAACATAACCGAAGCGTTTTTTCGATGTGCTCGATGCCATCGATCAAAGCTGCCGGCACTGCGTCATACCCGTTCAGGATACGGAACGAATGGCCGCCGTCGATCTTATCCGCAGCACGAGCATCCTCGGCAAGCGACGCGATTCCCACGACATCCGCCCGTGCGGCATTGAAGCCCTCGACATACGAGGTTACCCACTGCCTCAGGTTCTGCGGATAGGGCGATTGGTCCAGAAAACTTGCGAATGTGCGATCCTGCTTTGTGCCCGCGCGGAGTTTGATCTCGTCCAGAATGCCGCTAATCTTTTCCCAGCTATCCTCGCCACGTTGGAACCGGCCACCGGCCCAATGCACCGCGTGTTCCTCGCAATCGTAAACAGTTAGGTGTCGTAAATTGACCAGGTCCCAAATCTCGGCAGCGCGGCCATGAATGAATTCGGCGCCAAGCTCAATGGGAACCGGCGAAGCGGGGTCGTGAATCGTTTCGATGCGGCCGCCGATCCGCTCTCGCGCTTCCAGGCAAGCGACACGCAGACCTGCGCGACTCAGAGCGCGGAAGGCAGACAGTCCTGACACTCCAGCGCCGATAATTAGCACGTCCCAATCGGATAGCCGCACGCCCACAGTGTCGCAAAGCGATGACAAGTGGGAACAGGGTTCGCCCCGAAACTGAACCCTGCTCACGTTCTCTGCTCGGTTTGATTTTCGGAGCTGCGCGGGGTAGTGGGATGTATGCCAGCCTTGTTCAGCCGGGTGGCAAGGTTCCTTCGGTAATCGCCGGTAGGGCTGGGCCGGCCGCCAGTGTTTGTCTCCTCAGCCGATGAAGCTCCGGCGGAGGCGTGCTCGGGAATATCCGCGACAGCACGAACGCAAAAATCGCAATCACGACGAAAACAAGCACGCTGCCTTCGGGGCCGGCAGAGCCACCCGAGAGCCACGCGGGGCCGCTGTGGGAGCTAACAAGAAGGTGGCCTGGCGCTAGTCCCCCACTGTCCGGGACGCCATAAAAATAACTTTCTGCCCAGTCCCAAGCGGCGTGGAAACCGATGGCCCACCAGAGAGAGCCTGTCCATTTCAACGACCAAGCCAACATAAGTCCAATGAAGCCTGCGGCCGCAAGGCCAAGCACGTTTTCGCCCGGGTTACCGATGTGTCCGGCGGCAAACAGCGCCGCCAGCAGGATGGCGGCCGGCCAGAATCCGATCCCCTGCGTAAGAGAGAACAGCAGGTATCCGCGGGTAATTAATTCTTCACTCAGCCCGACGAGTAGGAAGACCAGAGCCCAGAGCGCCGCGTATTCCAGAATCGTCCAACCGTGGATCGCCAGGCAGTGCAGTGTAAATGCGTGACTCAGGGCAAGGATGCCGACGAGAAAACTGAGAGATACGAACCCGGAGAGCAGACCGATGGGGAAGCGCGTAGCGGAACCGTTCAAGGCGAGTCCGAAGCTTGTCACCGGCTTCCGATCGATGAATCTGGCTAAGACCCAGGTGGCTATGAAAGCGCCGGCTAATTGCACGGCTTCAATCGCCAACAGTTGAACCGGCAGAGTGGTTGCTTTGCCGATAATGCCATGGAATACTCCGAAGCCCCCGGCGATTACGGCAGCGGCAATGGCCGCCCATAGCAAGAACCGCCAGCCTGAACGAAGACCGTAAGACGAAAAGAAAATGCCGGAAATGCGGGGCGGGGAAGCGAAAGCCCCGGGCTCGGCGTCCATGCGACTTCAGAATATCCTACACCACAAAAAGGCCGCTCCATTTTTAGAGCGGCCTTCTCCCTTTCCCATCTAGCTTCAGCGCGGCCGAGCACCCCCTCGTGCGGGCGGTCGGGCTGACGGCGTGGGCGCCCGTGTAGGCGGAGCCGCTCGGGGCGTCATCTGAGGCGGTGGTGCGGATGGCCGTGCACGCGGCATCTCCCTGCGTGGGCTACTCGGAACCGTGCGCGGCGGCGCTGCGCGAGGCGTTGCATCCACACCCGGAACCACCGGACCGTGCGGTGTCGCAGCCGGAGTCGCCGGTACTCGGGGTGGATTCGACGGGTTCACCGGAACAGGATGAATAGAGCCAGGCAAATAATAGATCGGCGCGCGATACACGTAGCTTGGCGAAAAGAATCCCCAGCCAAACGGATTATAGAAATATCCGCCCCCCGGAACAAAGGCCCAGGTGTTGAAACCAGGATTCCAGTACCAGCCGGTGCCATACCAATTAGGCCCGTAGGCTCCGGGTCCATAACCAGGGCCCCAGCTGTAGCCGCCGCCGGCATTTACAATCACGTTTTTTGCGGTGGCATAACTGGCCTCGGCAGCGTAGGCCGACCGTAGATTGCTCCATGCGTAGAGCTCATCCTCTCGCGTCACTTCTTTGGTGTTGAATTTTTCGGAGCGCAACTTCCCGGATGTAACCGCCACTTCGCGGCCCTTGCCGAGTTTCACATCCCCGCGTTCGTTGTAAACGGACGCTTTGCCCTCAAGCACGGCGATCCGCGGGTTATTGCCGGCTTCGAACTGATACAACCCTTTCTTCTCGAGTCTCGCCGAAGCGGGTCCGTTCAGAATCTGGATGTTGTTCTCCTTGTAGAGTTCCGCCACTTCAACGAGCGCTTGCCCCTGCGTCACGGCCACTTGTGTATTGGTCAGTGAAGGCGTGACCATCCTGATTTCGCTGTCGTAACCCATGCGCAGGAAGACACCCGGCGTGAGCAGAACCTCGGCTCTGCTGTCCTCGTCGGTCCGCAGGGTCTGACCTGCCTGCAGGTTCAGGCGCCTAAGCTCCTTTGACTGCACTTCCTGGCCGTCCACATAAGCGTGTCCTTCAATGTAATTCACGGTTCCTGGCCGCGCCGATATGGTTGCTTGGGGAAATGCGTACAGGGCAGCCATGAATAGTCCGGCAATGGCTGTGTAAAGCGAGCGGTATACGCAAGTCATATGCTTCCTTCCTTAATTATTTGGATGTTACTGATGCAGCGATGGTTTCCGGAAACGGGAGCTGGAGTTTACTGAAAATAAGGGAGTTAGGTATTCCTGCGGGCTTCACGGTGACGGATGTGGAAAGCCGGCCGGTGTCGAAGAGTGCGACTACTGGCAATGCTTCGAGGTGGAGGCGTTCTGCTCAGTTTTGAGAGCTGCCCCGCTCACGGGCGGCGGCCGAAATCGGATTGAGCACGCTGATCCTCATGCGGCCCTCGGCGATGGCCTCTATTCTTAGGCCGCGGAAATCGGCGATGACTACGTCGCAGGCCAGCTCCGAAGCGGGAAACGTGGTGGCAAGTCCAATTACCATCATTCCGGCTGCTTGTCCCGCTTCGATGCCGGTAGGTGCATCCTCAAAGACGATGCAATCGGCAGGCAGTACCCCAAGTTGCTCCGCGGCCCGCAAATAAGGCTCGGGATGAGGCTTGCCGTGTTGGATGTCGCCAGACGAAATCAGCACGGGTGGCGCCGCCAGGCCAGTCATTCGCAAGCGTGCCGTCGCCAATCGCCTCGTGGCCGAAGTGACGACGGCCCATTTCCCAAACCGAGCCGCCGCGGCGACCGCCTCCCGCGCCCCTGGAATGCTCAGTATCGGTGTCGGGTCTAGCTCCTCCTTGGCAAGGAGCACTGCGGCTTCGGTCTCCGCATCGATATGGGGTGCGATCGCACGAAGGGTTTCCTCCGTGGGACGGCCATGCGAATAGGACACCACGTATTCCGGATCGTAGCCATTCGCCCGCGCCCATTCTGTCCAAGTGTGTTCGACCACGGCCGTGGAGTTGACAAGCGTGCCGTCCATATCGAAAAGAATCGCCGAAGCCTGAAATTTCATCATGCGGTTTGCATCCTGTTTGCTTCATCAGTTTTGGCGACTGCGCCAGCCAGAGCCGCGGCAACGATGCACATCGCAACGACCAGGATAAGAGCAAAGCGCAATCCGACGGCTTGCGCCAGAAAACCAATCGTGGGCGGCCCGGCAAGAAAGCCCAGATAGCCAAGGCCTGTTACCGTCGCGATGCCTGCTCCGGGGTGTACGCCTGGCACGCGGCCGCCCGAACCGAAGACCAAAGGTACGATGACCGAAAAGCCTGCGCCGGTGAGCGCAAAACCCGGGAAGGACCAGGCTGGCTGCTGTGCCGCGATGACGACCACCAGTCCGAGTGCTCCTGTTAAAGCGCCGGCGCGAACCGTTGCCGCGCGGCCTAACCTGGTTGTGATCGCATCACCCAGTAGCCGGAACACTGCCATGGCGGCGGAAAAGACGGCATAACCATAGGCTGCGGTACCTGGGTCGGCGCGGAGCACGCTTCGGAGGTAGACCGCCGTCCAGTCCGCAATTGCTCCTTCACTGAGCAGCATGCAGAAACCGATGGCGCTTAGAAGCAGCAGAATCCGTGGGAGGCGATTCAAGGGCAGGCGGTGCGGCAGATCGCTCTTGGCCTCGTCGGCTTCCATCAGGCCTGGGAACATAGGCAGCGACAAAAGCACGAGGATTACCGCGGCGGCACACAGATGGGTAGAGACCGCAATGTTCCCGTCAGCGACAACGCCTCCCAGTGCCGCTCCCGCCATGCCGCCAATGCTGAACATTGCGTGGAAGCGAGACATGGTGGGCGAGCCAAGGTGGTGCTCGATCATCACGCCCTGCGCGTTCATGGCAACGTCCATGGTTCCTGCCGCCATACCGTAAGCGATCAATCCGCCCATCAGCGTAATGAAGTTGAATGCGATCGCCGGGAAGATCAGCGTGACGCAGAACAGAACTGTGGCCACAATCGATATCATCCGGCTCCCATGCTTCGCGACCAGCGTGCCGGCGATGGGAATGGCTGTGAGCGCGCCGATAGCCGCCCCAAGCAGAGCAACGCCCAGAATTCCGTTTTGCAGATGAAGCTTTGCCTGAATGGCGGGAATGCGCGACACCCAGGTGGAAACCACCAGGCCGTGTATTAGAAAAAGGCCGAGATTGGACAACCAGGCTTTGTGAGTCGCGTAAGCGTCAGGCGTCTCAGCATGTTGAGATTGTACCGGCTGTAAACTTTGTGACACAGTGCAGGTAATCCGGTCCCGGCGGCTTACGAAATCTTCGTCACCTGTGTCTGCGGGTATACCTGCTTGGTTTCTTCGAAGTTGGCGAGCTGGATTCCTGGCAGTTTTGCGGAAGCTGTCCCCGCTGCAACGCCCCATCGCACCGATTCCTCAAAGCTGTAGCCGCGCGCCATGGCCCACACAAAAGCGGCGCCCAAGGCGTCACCCGCGCCGATGGGACACACGGCTTCAATACGCGGCGGGACTACCTCTAGAACTCCCTCCGGTGTAGCCGCCACCAGTCCGCGGCTTCCGAGAGAGAGGATGGCGTACTGCGGACCCATTGCTTTGATTCGCCGAACGGCTTCAATGCTGTGCGAGCGCGTGATCAGAGCGCGATTCAAAAGGCGCTCGGCTTCCGATTGGTTGGGCGTCGCCGCCGTTGGTCCTGCCTCGATTCCACTCAGCAAAGGATCGCCATCCGTATCAAGCAGGGTTTTGACGTTGTTCTTTTGAGCGAGTTTGATCAACTTCGCATAGAAATCCGCTGGAACGCCCGGAGGAAGGCTGCCGCAAAGCATCAGCCAGCTTGCGTCTTTCAAGTGTTTCTCGACTGCCCTACGGATACGCGTCAGCTCGGGTTCTGAAATCGGCGGCCCTAGCTCGTTGAGCTTAACCGAAAGTCCCTGGCGGTCTGAAATCGTGACATTCGTCCGGATATGATTGCGAATTTTTACGAATTCGACGGGGAAGCTGTCTTGCTTCAGTTTCTCTTCCAAGCGGCGCCCGCCGTCGCCCCCCGTTGTCGTCACGGCCAGTGTTTTTGCGCCAAAGCTGGTCAAAACCCGGGCCGCATTGATCCCGCGCCCGCCGGCCGCGAGATTCGTCGACAAAATATAGGCTCGATCTTCAAACACCAGCCGGTCGACGGACACGATGCGGTCGATCGCCGGATTCACGGTGAGTGTGAGAATCGTATCTTTCATCGTTCTTTTCCAGCGTAGCGAACCGCATCGTGTTGCACCAATAAATGCTTCTTACATGCCTATGTACTTAACGCCGGATGTTACTCTCGAATTATCCCTGCGTCCCGATCCTAAACCACCCAGCACAGCATGGCTCGCGCTCGCTGCCGTATGCATACTGTGGGGAATCACGTACCTAGGCATCCGGCTTGCGCTCGATGCCTTCGGACCGTTTTACTTGATGGCCACCCGCTTCTCGCTTTCGGGTGGAATTCTTCTCGTCGGCGCCAAACTCCTTGGCGCAAAGCTCCCGCATGGCCGCGATCTGTGGCTGACCGCGCTGTTGGGAACCATCACGATCGGTACGGGCACCGGCACCCTGGTGATTGCGGAACAGTGGATACCCACCGGACTGGCGGCTCTCTGCATTTCAACGCAGCCCTTCTGGATGGTAACGGTGGACTGGCTGCTCCCCAGTGGTCAGCGTCCGGGGGCTAAGACTCTGCGCGGCCTGCTCGTCGGACTGACGGGCGTCGCCGTTCTCGTCGCCCCGGCTGCGCTACGCGAAGGTTGGCATGGCCGCATGTTCCTCGGGTTCCTCTTGCTTCAACTGGGTGTTGCCGGATGGGTAGCCGGCGCCCTTTTGCAAAAGCGTCTACAAACCCCCGCGCACCCTGTTGTTATCGGAGCGGTCCAGCAACTGGCCACTGGGGTTTTCTTCTTGTTCCCGGCGATGCTCTGGGAACCGTTCCCGCGCGCAATTGGGCTGCGGCCGCTTGGCGGTCTGCTATACCTTGTCCTCTTTGGCTCGATTCTCGGCTATAGCTCGTTCAGCTACGCTATGCACAAGCTGCCACCCGCCATCGTCTCGATCTATACGTTCGTGAATCCGGTGGTGGCTGTTTTTCTGGGCTGGCTGCTGTTTCACGAACATTTCGGAGATCGCGAGTTCGCGGCAATGTCGTTGATTTTCCTTGGGGTTGCCATTGTGCGCCGTGGCGCCGATAACCGCGCGCCGGCGCTTGTCAACAAGGCTGTGGAGATCACCGATTAGGTTTCGCCGCCTGACAATCCCTGGCTGCTACAGCCCAAATTGCGCCTGGGGCGTGTCAGCCCATCCCCTGAAATCTCATCGCGAACTTTTGAAAATCAACGCCCGCTTCGCGGCAAAGGCTTTCCAGTTGACCTGGATAGTGTTGAATCAGTTCGCGCACGAGGTGATCGGGCGCCGGTGTGAACGCCCCCGCCGATTTCGATGGATTTCCCGTGTCATCAACGAACCGGTGCATCAACTCGCCGCCGGTCGAGAACTGGTATTCGTGGGTGACCTCCGAACTTGTAGAGCGGAGCAGTAACCGGCCGGAAAGCATCAGGTCAAGTTTACATCGGCGTGCGGTTCCGGGCCGCCCACGGTTTTGCGCGGGCAAGGAACTCGCGCCGGGGACACCGCGCGGCCAGCTTCGTCCCGGTATTGCGCTCCGACATGCTATTTAAACTACTGCGGCGGCATCTGAGCTAACTTTCGGTGGCGGCAGAAGGAGCGGGTCCTTGGGCATGACAATCCAGCACACGATGTAAATGATCAGTCCCACCGAGGGTGGCCAAAGAGCGAGGCAGACCATGATGATCCTAACGAGCGTTACGTCAATACCGAAGTAGCGTGAGAGGCCAGCGCAAACGCCTGCAATCTTCTTTTCAGACATGGGCCGGGTCAAGCGCACGCCCGGGTGACCGATGGATGGAGTAAACCCGGTCTGTGCCGTTGCCGCGCCGCATTGATAGCAGTAGCGGTAGGAATCCGGAAGTTCAATGCCGCATGAGGTGCAAAACATAATTACTGGTTCCTCGCTTGAAGCAACGAGATCAACGGTTCAAAAGTTCCGTAAACACCCGATTGCCGTTATCCCGTCCTTTTCAGTTTGCCAGTTTTCTTTGCCCAATGTTCCACGCGCCCGAAGACCCACAGTCCGACCGGAATCAAGATGACGCCCATTACCAGCAGCCGCGCGAGATCGGGCATTACTGCCAACAGGGGCGCGCCGTGCAGCGGCCGACCCGGTACAAACGTATCGATTCCCGTCAGCTTGCGGCACGCGCTCAGAGCGTAGGTCGCGGGCGAAAGCCAGGAAACCGGTTGAATCCATTTCGGCAGAACCGATACCGGATAGTAAATTCCAGAAACCAGGAGCAATACGCCTTGCAGAATATTCGTCGCTTCCGCACCGCGTTCCGGACTGAAGACCGGCAAGGTTGCCGCTATCAGACCCAGGCCCATAAACGCCAAGCTGCTGACCAGCAGTACGATCAGGATGCCGAACAAGTTTGCGCCGCGAAAGCTGAGGTCGATGAATACGAATAAGCCGGCGAGGACCACCACTACCCGGAAGATGCTGTAAATCATCGCGTATAGGCTGACTCCGAACAGATGCACAAAGCGGGAAGCGGGCGCCATAAACGTGTATTCCAACGTACCCTCCCAGCGCTCGTAGGCAATCGACATCGCTATTTCGTTGAAGAGTACGGACAGGAACGTCCACAGCAATACGCCGATGGTTAACGTCAGCGTAAGCCGCGTATCGTGCGCCGCAACGCCGATCAGCGCAACGGAGGCGGAATTTACCAGCGCATAGAAAGCGAACACCACGACCCACGACCAGTATCGTTTTGTGAGTTGGTGATCGCGGTAAATGAAGGCCCAGGTCTGGCGGATAGCGCTTGCGCTCATTCGACGGTCGCCTCCTCGACTTCCTCAAAGCTCTTCCCGACCGCCTTCAGAAACACTTCTTCGAGGTTGTCCGCGCCAGCCTGAAACTTAAGCTCTTCCGAAGTTCCCTCAGCTACTAACTGTCCTCGCGTCAGTATCCCGATGCGGTCGCATAAGCGCTCAGCCTCGTCCATATCGTGTGTTGTCAGTACAATCGTCGTTCCTTCGCGGAGGCGTAGGTCTTGTATAAAACGCTGCACCTCCTGCTTGCTTTTGGGGTCCAGTCCGGTCGTCGGCTCATCGAGCAGTAGAAGCGGAGGATTCACCAGGAGAGCCCGCGCGATACTCACTTTCTGCTGCATCCCGCGACTCATTTCTTCAAGTGGATCGTCGAAGCGGCTCGCATCCTGTCCCAGGCGCTTCAGAATGTAGAGAGCCTTCTGTTCGGCCTCCGTTTTTTCAAATCCATACAGAAACGCCGTGTAAAGCAGGTTCTCACGCGCCGAAAGCTTCTTATAGAACGCGGCGTCTACGCTCACGCGGCCAACGCGCTCGCGCACTTCGCGCTCGTGTTCCGGCAGATGAAAGCCCAATATCTCGACGTCGCCCCCATCGGCAAGCAGCAATGTCGAGAGGATGCGGATGAGCGTCGATTTGCCCGAGCCGTTCGGCCCGAGCAGACCGTAGACTTCGCCCTCCCGAACCTCGAAGGTAATGCCGTTGAGGGCATGCTCTTCGTGGATTTCGCGGCGCAATACTCCCTTGCGTTTTCGAAAGACCTTCCTGACGTTTTGGACGCGAATGGCTACGGATGACAAGGCAAACTCCAAGAGACACTAACAGGGATACGATGCAGCGCTTGCACCAAAGAAAAACAGCACGAAGAAAAAAAGCGGGGAATTACTGACGCATGAGAGTGCCCGTCTCTTGGATTATAGCTTGATTCAGCCCACTTCCTCTCCGGCGGCTCTAGTCAGAGGGAATATGATAAGTGGCATGGAGAAGCTGGCAAGACGTAACTTCCTGCGGGGCGCGGCGGGATTGCTGCCGCTGACGGCATTAGCCCAGAACAAAATGCAAGGATCTCATCATTTGAAGAACCTCGGTGTGCAACTGTACACCGTGCGCGAGATTCTTCCGAAAGATCCTTCGGGAGTTCTCAATCAAATTCAGGAGATCGGCTACACGGAAGTGGAGGCGATCTATGCGAGCCTTGATCTCATCTGGCCGAGCCTCCAAAAAACGAAGCTCAAACCTGTCAGCATTCACCTCGATTCGGATTTATTCGGTGACGATGTCAAAATGCAGGGCGCGCTGGAAAAGGTGGCGCATCACCATTTTCAATACGCGGTATTTCCGTACCTTCCGGAAAACCAGCGCGGCGGCCTGGACGCGATCAAAAGGCTTGCGGAGAAGCTGAACAGCGCGGGAGAGCAAGGTAAAAAGCTCGGTGTTCACATCTGCTATCACAATCACGCATTTGAGTATCAGCCGATGAATGGCACAACGCCGTTGGCGGTTCTGCTTGAGAATACGGATAAAGACGTCGTCTCGCTGGAACTCGACGTCTTTTGGGCGAGCGTAGCGGGGCATGATCCGGTCGAACTGCTGAAAAAGTATTCCGGACGCATCGCGCTTCTGCACTTAAAAGATAAAGAAAAAGGTCTGCCGGTGCAATACAACGAGCATGTTCCGCCCGAAGCATTCAAAGCCGTCGGCAAGGGTTCGCTCGATTTTCCCGCGATCCTCCGCGCGGCTCAGGCAGAAGGCGTCAAACACTATTTCGTGGAGCAGGACCACACGCCGGGGAACCCGATCGATAGCCTGCGGATCAGCTATAACTACGTGCACGATTTGTCGTTCTAAAGGCCCGCTCGATTTCGCGTTTTCGTAGAAGTCTAGATTTCGAGACCTGAAACTTGTGGCGCACGACTTCATCGTGCTGGCGAACAGCGCACTGTCCGCCGAACCGTCGGCTAAAGCTCACGTTCGGCGTGCTAAGCGCACGGCACAATCAATCACTTAGCCGTTTCGCACGTCCACTACGCTGGCCCGCCGCAAGCATAGTCTGGTACACGACACCGCGTTTTCGCTCGCGAATCGGTTCGTTTAGACCTTTCGTATTCTGGAAGGCGTGAATATACCCTCATGGCCGCAGGCAGGTGAACGAGAAGCGGAACTGCTTCGGGTTGTCCTCGATAGCCCCCAGTGGGGCGGTTTCCATCCATTCGTCGACGAATTCGAACGGAGTTTTGCTGCCTATCAGCACTGCCGATACGGCATCAGCGCATTTAACGGAACCGTGAGCCTGGAACTCGCGCTGACGCTCCTGGGCATCAAGCCAGGCGATGAGGTAATTGTCCCGGCAATTTCGTTTGTGGCGACGGCAACTGCAGTTTCACGTGTGGGCGCCCTACCCGTGTTCGTGGACATTGAACCATACTCATTCAATATCGATCCGGAGTGCGCGGCCGGGGCGATCACGCCGCATACGCGCGCGATTGTCGCGGTCCATTTCGGAGGGCCAATGGCGCGGATGGATGCCCTGCAAACAATTGCCGCTGACCGGAATCTGTCGTTGATTGAAGACGCCGCCCATGCGCAGGGCAGCGAATGGAATGGCCGGCGGGCTGGCAGCTTTGGGATATGCGGTTCGTTCAGTTTCCAAAACGGCAAAGTGCTGCCATGCGGCGAAGGCGGAATGCTGACGACAAACGACGAGAAGTTTGCCGAACGGGCACATTCGTTCGCGAACCAGGGACGAGTGAAAGGCGAGAGCTTCTTTAAGCATTTTTATCTGAGCTCGAATCTTCGATTGACGGCATTCCAGGCGGCGGTGTTGATCGCTCAGTTCGAGCGCTTGCCGGACCAGATCCGACAACGAACTGCCAATGCGGTGCGGCTGAAAGAATTGCTCGAAGATATGCCTGAGATCGCATGGCAGCAAGTCCCAGCCGAGGTGACGCAGAACTCGTATTATCTTCTACCGGGGCGATTACGCGGAGAACGTGCCAGCCGCGACGATTTTCACCATGCCTTGATCTCGGCCGGAATACCTTGCACGCCGTTCTACCCTTTCCCGCTGTACGGCAACCCTCTTTATCAAGAGGCCGGAAGCTGCAGAGTGACCCCATGTCCGAACGCCGAGGCATGCGTGCTCGACGCGTTCTGGCTATCACATGTACTTCTGCTGGCCGATGAACAAACGATTGACGAAGCGGCGCAACATATCCGCCAAGCGGTTCGTGATTCGAAGCGCTGAAAACGGTATCGGATGCCTCGGGGGTTGAGGCGTGCCCCGGCCCTACAACAGGCTGTGAGCATGTGCCGGGACCGGGCATGCGCGGGGCAGAACTACCTCGGAGATTACTGCGCCGCTGCTTCGTTTTCTTTGGCGTAGCTCATGCGCTCGAACGCCTGCTTCGCTTGATCGGCGTTGCCTAGCTTTTGATACGCCCGTGCGAGCTGGTAATAGGTTGCGGAATCCATGGGGCGAAGCTGAATAGCGCGTTGAAAAGATGCGATCGCCTCTTGGTAATGGTTCATCTCCACGTCTAACTTGCCGTGCAGATACGGTATGTCGGGATCAGAAGGGGTGGCCTTCTCCGCTAAATCGAGCTCACTCGCAACGGCTGGCCCATTCACCGGTACAACGCTCAACATCGCTCGCGCAATCAGGACATGGATCATCGGATAATCCGGTTTTTGTTTGGCGAGATCTTTCAGCGCCTGTGCCTCTTGATTGAACTTGCCCAATTTATGCGAGGCATCCGCAATTTGCAAATAGGCGCCGACTTCGTTGGGCGATTGCAGCAGGAGCCGTTGCAGGACATCGATGCCGCTTTGATATTGACCCGAGCCCACGAGATTCGCGCCCAATGGCAGCAGGAGGGCAGTCGAGGATGGAAGTTTTTCAAGCCCAAGACGCAGAACCTTCACCGCATCATCGAGCCGGTTAGCATTGGAATAGATCATTGCGAGAGCCAAATAGGAGGTCTCGCGTGAAGGATCGAGTTCGATCGCATGGCGCAGGCGCGCGACGGCCTGTTCCGGTTTCCCGGCACTCTCGTAACTCAGTCCCGCAACGCCCGCAGCGGAGGCGCGCAGGGAGGCGGGCGCTCCTGCCTTGCTTTCAATAGCGGCGGAATTGCGGATGGCGTCGTCGTAAGCGCCGGCTGAATTTTCAAGGGCCGCCAGTCCCACGGTTGATTCCGCGTCGGTTGCGCCGGAGCGTGCGCGAAGCGCTTCCGCCAGGGCGAGATCGAGTTGGTCCTTTCCCGCAAGAAAATGGGCGAGCGACCCGTGCAGTTCAGTATCGTTCGGAAATCGGGAAGCCGCTTCGCGCAGAACGGCCTTCAGGCTATCGACATCCTTCATCGCGACGTTGACGCGCACGAGCATAGTTAGCGGCAGGACGTTCGTCGGCTCCAGTCGATCAGCCGTTCGCAACGATTTGCGGGCGGCGAGGAAATCTCCCGATGCGGCCTCGGCTGCGCCCAAGCCATAGAACTCGCGAGCGCTCTTCGGCGCCAGGCACACGATTTCGCGAAAGTACTGAACTGCCTGCTCGTACTGCTGTTGCTGCATCGCGGCCTGTGCTGCCTTATCCAATTGCTCGACTTGGGCGCGGGTTTCTTGAGAACTTGCCGGAGCGGGTGGGCAGGCGGCGCCCAAGTTCGCAACCAGAATCAAGGCCGCGATCGCGAACCTAGATAACGGTGCTATGAACGGGCGTACACCAGTTGAGTTCATACCCATCTTGCCGGTTCCTATCGCGCCGAAGCGGTTGGCGGTTACCGCGCTCGTCGGTCGCGCGGCTCATCAAAACATACTCCCCTTGTGAAGCTGTCCAGTTATAGCTCCAACGAATCCAGCGCAATGGCGCGGGGGTTCCCTCCAGTTTCGTCTGGAACCACGTGCCTCCGCCATCAAGGCTCAACTGCACGTCGCGAATCGAGCCGGCCCCGGTCCATGCGAATCCCCAGACTACATGGACGCCGGCCAGCAATTTTTTCGCAGGCGGTGGCGAGGCAATAACGGATTTCACCTGAATGGAAGACAACCTGGTTACCACCGGGCCTCGCTCTGTTTTAACAACACGGTTATAGAGCCTGTCCATTCCGCTGCGATGAAAGCTGATAGGGCGATCGTTTGCGCCAAAAACAACAATGCGCCGAAGCCATTTCACGGAATCCATCGCGTACCAACCGGGGAACAAAGCGCGGGCAGGGAAGCCGTTACGCTTCGGCAAAAATAAGCCATTGAGCTTGAACGCCACGAGGCTTGTGGAGTCGAGACATTTTTCGAGCGGCACAATCTGCGAATAAGGCTGTGGAGGATTGCCTTTCGTCAAGCTTCCCGAATCGGCTCCTTCGAACAAGAGGAAAGCGGCATCGGATTTGATGCCGGCCGGTTCGAGCAAAAAGGACACTGGAACGCCCTCCCAAACCCCGTTGCTCGCCGCGGATCCGTCGGGCGCATTCCCGGAACACTCCAGCACCGCTTCCACTTTCTTCGACGGTTGTTCGAGGAGGTCGCTGAATGTCAGCGTATAGGGCCGCGCAACACGGCCTTCAACGCGGAGGCTCCAGGTTTCCAATGAGAGCTGTGGCTGAGGAAAATGGTCACGGACGAAAAAAAGCTCCGGCGGAGTGATGGAGCCTTCGATTTGCCGGAGCGGGAAAGCATGGTTTTCAGTTTCAGAGGACCGAAGCGCCGGAACGAGCATCGCGCCGGCGCCTGGAAGAGCTAGTAGTTGCCGCCGGGTCACCTAGAAAACCAGTTTAAGCGCCATCTGGATAATCCGCGGATCCCGGGCGGAAGTGATGCGTCCGAACGTGTCGTCTGCAACCGACGTATCTGGATTGCTTAACAGAGTGTGGTTGAACACGTTGAAGAATTCGGCCCGGTATTGCAAGTTGAATCTCTCGGTCAGCGCGAAGATTTTGTGCGCGGAGAAATCTACATTGAAAGTTCCCGGTCCGATCAGAATATTGCGGCCGGCGCTTCCGAACGTATTGTCGTTGGGTGTAGTGAACGCGTCCGTCGTGAACCATTGGTTGATCTTCTGGGCAAGTGAGCCTTGCGTGTAATGCGGTGTTGCGACGAGTTGCGCCTGATCGTTGGAATTCTCTGGAAGACTGAACGAGTAGTCTCCGCCGGATGTGATGTTCAGCGGGAAACCGCTCTGCCAAGACCAGATCGCCGATGTTTCCCAGCCGCCGAGCAGCACTTTCTGTATACCGTGTTTCGGAGATGGCAACTGCCACAAGTAATTCAGCACGAAACGATGGGGTACATTGAAATCCGACACGCCGCGATAAGCGTTGATGTCGTATGGATTGATAATGTTGATCCCACAGAGATCAGACTGGGCAGAGACCGGGTCGATGCTGCGGCTCCACGTGTAGTTCGCGCTTACGGTTACTCCGTGCGAAAACCGCTTATCCACTTCGGCCTGGAAGGAATGGTACGTCGAATTCGCGCTCGATTGATCTTGGGTGATCTGCACAAATTGCTGATACGGCCGGCGAGCATCCTCATTGTCGGCTGTGGCGTCGGGGCTTGGCAGAGGGGCATTCACGTTAGTGTTGTAGGCCAGGTGCGTCCCTTTGGAGCCAACGTAGCCCACGCGCATGAGAACGTCTTTGCTCAATTGCTGTTCGACGGTCAAGTTCCAATTCATCGCTTGCGATGGTGTCCAGTTGTGCTGGTAGGAGACCGCGAGGCTGAGTGGCAAATCGAAAGCGACGTCCGATGGAGGCAGTTGGGGAGCGAATTGAGAGGGGAACGGGTTGGCCGTTTTCACATAGGGATTCATGAACGGTACGCCGAAGACCTGAACCTGAGGACTAAACGGCGCGCTGTCGACCATGTTGTTAAACGCTTCGACGAATGGCGGCTGATAGAACAGTCCCCACCCGCCACGAATGGTTGTGCGCCCCTGGCCGCCGACGTTATAAGCAAATCCAAAACGAGGAGCGAATTGCTTCCAGCTTGAGAGAAATCCTCCGTCGGGACAACCGCTATCTCCGGCGAATAAATAGCCGGTCGGAGAGTTCGAAAAACGTGTCGACTGCATACCGGGCCGGAAGCACTCGGTGCGGCCCTGCTCGTCGTGGTAAGGAATGAAGGGATCCCAGCGCAGGCCGAGATTCAGCATCAGGTTTCTGGACACGTGGTAATTGTCCTGGACAAACAAGCTGCCCAGGTTGCCTCGGCGCGCCGCGAATTCGCCTCCTCCTTGCAGGAATCGTTGCGTGTCGCCTATGAGAAAATCTGACAGCGCGTTCCCGCTATATTGCGTGCCTGTAAACCGGAAGTTGCCATTCTGCCGGTAGGTATTGTCGATATCCACATCCATCTTCATGAAGTCGCCGCCGATCGCCAGCTCGTGGTTTCCAACAATCCAATGGAGGCTGTCGGAAATGTGATAGTCATTCCGGCCGACCTTCGCCTGATGTCCGGTCCCGATGCTGAAATATCCGGAGACCGACAAAGCCAGTTCCGGGGGGTCGGAAGCGGCAATGGGAATGCCCAGACTCGGAAAGCTGAACGGCGCTCCGCTGATAATCGTGCCGTTGTTCCGGTTGTAAGAAAAGATCAGACTGTTCAGCATGTTGCTGCTGATGTTGTACGTGTCGCTGACGGATACGCCCTGGTCCCACAAATCGGAACCGCTTCTGGCAGCGACGATGTTCTCGCTACCGCTGACGGGGTCCTTGCCGTAGCGCGAATAGAGATATCTCCCATAAATCCGGTGTTTGGTCAGGTTGTAATCCACCCGGCCCATGAATTGATTCTCGTGCTCGCGATCCGGGAGGTTGTAGTGCGTAACTCCATCCGGCGTACTCGCCTGCGGGAGCAGTTGGAGAATCTTGACGCTTGCGGGCGCAAAATCGCTTTGTGGAATTTGATTATTCGGGTACGGCGCGCCCGTAAACGGATTTACTAACTGCCTGCTTACGCCCGAAAAATCTCCGACCCGCTGCGCCGCCGTTGGCACCGTCGTGGAATTGCCCTGCGATATGTTGCGGATCTGTGTGCCCTGGTAGGTGCCGAAGAAGAATAACTTGTCTTTCAGGATCGGGCCGCCGAGGCTTCCGCCAAATTGATTGCGCTTCAGTTGATCCGCGCTATCCGCGAAAAAATTACGCGCGTTCAGATCACCGTTGCGAAGAAAGTCGAAAGCGGAGCCATGAAACTGGTTTGTGCCCGACTTGGTGACCACGTTTACGATGGCTCCGTTTCCGCGTCCGTACTCGGCGCTGAAGCTGTTGGTCTGAACACTGAATTCCTCGACGGCATCGGGATTCGGGAACGGATTGTTCACGTTTGTATAGTGATCCTGATTGCTGCCGCCATCGAGACTGTAATTCACCATGTCGGCGCGGCCTCCATTGCTGGAGATCGATTGCGCGCCCGGATAGGTGACGGTCTGCTGCGTGTCGCCCGAACCCCCGCCGTTGCCACCATGGGTGTCGATGGTACCCGGCGACAAAAGTATCAGAGACGCCGCGTTCCTCCCGTTCAAGGGCAATTCGACGATGTTCCGCTGTGTGATTACTTTGCTCAACGCGCCTGATCTTGTTTCAACCATCTGGGCGTTGGCCTCGACGGTGACCGACTGGGTGGCGCTGCCGATCTTCAAGGAAATCGGAACGGTGGCATTCTGGTCCGCCTGCACAACGATCCCGCGCTGCTCGAAGCGGTTAAACCCGCTCACTTCGACCGTGATGCTGTAGCTTCCCACTGGCAGCAGGGGGAAGACATATCCACCGTCGGCCTTGCTCATTGTTTCCCGGGTGAATCCGGTCGCCAAAGCTGTGGCCGTGACGCGTGCGTTGGAAACCGCTGATCCACTCGGATCCTGTACGGTTCCGGCAATGGTTCCAGTGGGGTCCGCGGCTTGGAGCGACACGCAGAGACACACCAGGGAAAGGGTTACGAGACGAACCAGAAACATCGAGATCTCCTCTTTTAGAATTAGTGCTAGTTTGCACGTGATGGAGAGCGGTGTCAAGAACTTTGTGAGAAACGTTTCCCGCGGATCGAATGGACTGACCCGCCAAAGAAAGAAAAGGAAGCGCGATGGTGCCGTAAGCGCGTTGAAATAATGCCGGAACAGCGCTGATTGGGCCGAGGCCCAATCGATTTAGCCGCCCATGCTCACATCAGCGCTTAAAGCTGAATCGAACGGCTAAATTAGAGCTTTCCGGAAATCGGCAAGTCTTTGGCCGGGAGATATTTCTTGACAGGAGGAAACCAGCGTGATTGACTAGGGTACGACATGTGCCGGGCCCATTGTGAAAACAGCTGGAGGTGCCTGCATTATCTTCACGCGCAATATACACTGTGGGAACCAACGTATTCATTCCGAGGTTGCCCATGACTATATCTCGCCGAGAACTTTTGAAGAGCCTTCCCGCCGCCGTCGTCGCGGTTCCTTTACTTGCCCGATCGGCGAGTGGTCCGGACG
>JAICLJ010000148.1 GCA_025927575.1 Bryobacteraceae bacterium
CTTGTATTCGCCGCGCCCGAACCCGTGCCGCGCCATGACGATGCGACTGCGAAACAGTGCGTCTTCCGTGTACAGCGCCACTAACGACCGGCATTCCTCCGGAGAGAGCACATGATCGAGCACCGCGCTTCCCTGCGCATCCAGCTCTTCGAAGACGTGCGCCCAATCGAGCTGGTTAACTCGCTCGGCGAGCGCCTTCGATATAGCGACCGAGTTTTCAATCGGTAAGTTCATCTAAGTTCTTGTTAGCCGCCATTATGAATATGAATATGGCAGAAATTTGGTCCTCGAACACTCCGGTTCTTGCTTCAAATTCGCTTGCGCCGCAGCGTAAGAGGTACATATTAACACTGTCCGAACCAGCATTTGGCCGAGATTTGCGTGTGATGTAATGTTCGTAAGAGTCGGCAAATGCCAATGAAGGAGACTGTTTTGGATAGTACTGCTGTATTTGATTGGGCCGGATGCGTCAACTACGCAAAAAGGTCTTACTCTACGCCGCCGAAAACGCAATACGAGTTACCTGGCGTCAACGTTGAGAGTCATCTAGATATCCCGGTGGCATGTGTGCCGCTGTGGCATTCGGTTGTCACGGCCCGACTTAACCTGCAGAAAGGCGACAAAGACGCGTTGCTCCGAGCGCAATCGCGTCTCAACGCGGCTCTCGACGAAATTGAAGGGGTGTACCCGCTGCATCCCGGTGGGATTTTGATGCAGGTAGCGTATGGGCTCTCGTATTTCAAGGACTTCATCCCTGCGGCCGTAACGGATAGGCTGATGCCCCGGGCCATCGAAAATGGAAAGCCTGGCGCATGGGCATTGATCGATTCGATCAAGTTCCCCAAAGATCCCGATCACCTGGTGCTCGAGCAGAACGATATTTCGTTCCATTTCAAAAGCGATTACAACGAGCATATAAACGATGTGATGCGCGCGCTCTTTCAGCCCGGCACGCACGCGCTGAATGGCATTCCGGCGGAAAACGTCTACGTCGGCGATTTGTTCAACGTGACCTCAATCCGTCGTGGTTTTGCGGGACGAGGCATGCCCCGCATCGTGGGTACGCGCCTGGGTATTCCGGGAGCGGATAAAATTCCGGCCGGCGCCATGCTGTTTATGGGATTCACGTCCAGCCATGTGCATGGGTTGGCTCAGGGCACGCTGCCGAGCTTCGAAACAATTCCGGGGTACACGGATCAGACGCCCGACAGCTACTTTGCTAACGGCACCATGATGCACCTCTCTCATATCGTGATTGATCTCGAAGGGTGGTATGGTCTGGAACATCAGAAGCGTCTGCATCGGATGTTTCATCCGCGCCGAACCGAGGGGCCGGAGGTCCTTTCACCGTCGCAGGCGCCGGAAACCACCACGTTCAAGGCGCAACTGGAGGAAGACGCTAAGAGCCACGGCGTGCTGGGCCACAATGCGCAGATGCAATTCCTTTCGCGGCTCGACAAGGACACCACCACGGTCTATGGAGACCGTCTGCCCAAGGGCACGGTTCTTTTCCTCCGGCAGGATTTCGATACCGTAGAAAATCCGTTTGAGTTCAGCTCCGATGGTCCGGTGAGGCCAACGCCGAAGCCCGGAGTTCATTTCATCGGCTTTGCTCCATCGGCACAGCTTTTCGAGAAAATACGGAAAGAGATGGATGGCGTGGATCTGCAGAAGAAGTACAATCTGCCCGACGAAAACACCGGCTTCACCAAGTTCCTCGTCACCACGCACCGGCAGAACTATCTGGAGCCATCGCGCAGCCACCGCTCGTTTCCGCTTGCTGAAATGATCTAGAGGTTGAAATCAGTGCCTGCGGCCGAGCCGTCGGCATCAAGCAGATCGATGACGGTATCTGGCTGGCCAGCTTCATGCAGTACGGGCTCGGCTATGTCGATGGGGAGGAGAAAACTTTGCAGCGCCTGCCCCCAATCCCGTCGGGCCAAGAGTATTACCTATGTGTCCGGTCCGGACAATGAGGATTTTGGTACGCCCGGTAGGATTCGAACCTACGACCTTTTGCTCCGGAGGCAAACGCTCTATCCAGACTGAGCTACGGGCGCACAGGGAAACTAGAACTACTTTAGCGCTTGGAGGCGGCACTGTGGTGAAGCGCTGCGGAACGATGACCGGACGGCATGGAAAGAAGCGCCTCGATTCGGCTGCGAATAACTTCCTCTTTGTACGATTCTTCGTCCCCCAAGGGAGGAGTCTGGTAGTGAATCATTCCCTCGCGATCGATTAGAATCAACTGCGGAACGACGAAGCGGTCGACGGCGGAGATGCCGAGAAATGCAAGCACCTGGTCGCGAGTCGTCCAGCCGACCGGGAACGTCGTCTGCTGCTCTTTGGCGAAGGCGCTCACCAAAAGATCGGAATTGTCATTGAACGCGACATCGATCGCCTGGAACCCGCGAGAGCCCAATTCGTTTTGAAAGCGGCTCATGAGATGCGACGCCGCCTGGCAGTGTGGGCACGTGGTGAAAATGAATTCGAGCGCAACTACCTTGCCGCGATACTGGCTGAGAAGCTCCTGGCCCTTTCCAGGGACGGTAAATGCCACTTCCGGGGCTTTACGAATGGCCGGCGCCAGCGTACTCGCCGCAAAGGTCGAGACAGAAAACACAAATACACCGATGAGGGAAAGGAATGCTTGCTTCAAAACGCTCTTCTCCAAGATCCAGTGTAACGAACGGCCTTCAAAGAGCCTGGAAACATCCACAACCTGCTCGGACCGAAGCCGTGCCGGCGAGGCAGTCACAAATATTTGCGATACCTCTCAAAATTTCTTTCCGTCGAATTCTGAACGACTTGCAGCTTGCCTGCTGCCGAGCGTGGCGAAATCCCTCTGAGCCGGCAGTCTTCGTGTGCTTTACTAAATTCGCCTCCGGCCGTGTTTGAGAGGCAAGGCGCCAATGAATGGCTCGATGGAAGGGTGGACGCGCCGCTGTCTACTTTCCAGGCGAGCAATCAGGAGATTGAAACATGGAGAAGCTCTTCATCATGCCTTCGCATGTTCCGGCAGAGGCATTGCCGCAGGAAGATCGGCGTGAAAGATCCGGCTTCGATAGACCGCCGGCCGCTCTGGATTCAGAATCAGCCGATAGTGCGGTTTTCGAGAAATCGTTGTCGAATCTCAGAACTGCGATCGATCTCAGCGGATGGCTATCGGCTCCCCGAGAACGGACGCCAACTTATTTCCCCGTTTACTCGACGGTTTCGCGAGCAATGCAAGCGGCCCTACGGCACTGGGCGCGAGAGTGGCTGCATCAGCATCCGGAAGCGTTTGAGCGCCGGATCGCCGTATATTCGCTGCTCGTGTTCAGTTGTACCCGACCATACCGCGGACGCCCGACACATATATTCACGTACGACCTGCAGCAGACCGCGACTCTTGACCAGGCATTCCGCACGGCTGGACGACTCCTTGCCGAGGAACTGCAGCGGATCGGCAACATGCAGGAGGCTGCTGGCGAACACGGCCCGATGCGACCCCGTTCGCGCCAGATTCAGCGCTTCGTGGGCAAGAATCGCCGCTTGATCTATAGGATGTTTCATGTCGAAACCGCGCTGATGGATGAGGTTCTGAAGTTTACTCAAATCAATATTCCGAAACTTGGGCTCGAGCGCGCGGCGGCGGACCTGCGATCCGGGTTCAAGCGAAATCTGCGCCGGTTCAGCGACGTGGCCAATTTCGAAGACAGGGCCGGCGACCTTCTCCGCATTGCCACAGAGGCGCTCCGCAGCGGCCTTGACGAGGAGGCGGCGATGCCCGTTGCGATCTGAGATAGAATTTCAGATCAAGTGACACGCCGAGAGTTCTTTCCCACGACGGCTATGATCGGAGCCGTATCGAGCGCAGCGCAGCAGCCGGCGCCGCGCGCCGCCGATCCCAATCCCCCGGCGGCCTTCAGGCTGAAGCCCAACTTCGGACGATTGAAACAGTCCGTCTGCGGAAGCGTGTTCGGCCGCGGCATTGCATTTGAAGATCAGTGCCGGCTCGCCGCCGAACTCGGGTTTCAGGGGTTCGATCTCCAAACGCCGGAACACTGGCCGATGCTCAAGAAGTACGGGCTGGTTTCGACGATGAGCTCGGGTGGTGGGGGCACGATAAAAGATGGGTTGAATCGCAAGGAGAACCATCCGCGCATTGAAAAGTCGATGCGGGAACTAATCGATCAATGTGCGGAAGTGGGATCGCCGAACCTGATCACGTTCTCTGGGAGTCGCGGCGGCATGAGCGATGAGGAAGGGCTGGAAAACTGCGCCTTGTTCCTGAACAAAATCAAAGCGCAGGCTGAAGACAAAAACGTCGCCGTTTGCGTGGAGCTTCTCAACAGCCGCGTAAACCATCCCGACTACATGTGCGATCACGTCGATTGGGGCGTGGCTCTGTGCAAGCGGGTCAATTCACCGCGAGTGAAACTGCTGTTCGACATCTATCACATGCAGATCATGGATGGCGACATCGTCCGGCGTATCACGCAAAACCAGCAGTGGATTGGGCATTTCCACACAGGCGGGGTGCCGGGCCGCCACGAAATCGACAATCGGTCAAACGAATTGAATTACAACTTTGTCGCCAAGGCAATTGCCGGGACCGAGTTTCAGGGTTTCTGCGCGCATGAATACTCGCCCGCGCCAGGTCGCCATTACACCAGCTCGCTGAAAGAAGCTCGCGAGATTTTTACAGTGTAAGAGAGCGCGGACGCCTTGAGCTCGATTGAAGGTATCCGCGCTCTGTGCCGTAGTTCAGAAAAGGGTCTGGCGGCGGCGCGATTACAACTTTACCATCACTGTTTTGATCTCACAGTACTGCTGGAGGCCGTACTCACCCTTTTCGCGGCCGATGCCCGACTGCTTGAATCCGCCAAAGGGCGCGGCGGCGTCGAAGACATCATAGCAGTTCACCCACACGGTGCCGGCTCGCACGTTGTTCGCAATCTGGTGCGCTCTGCTGATGTCGCGCGTCCACACGGCGGCGGCCAGGCCATACATCGTTTTGTTCGCGCGCTCAATCAGTTCGTCGTCGTCTTTGAATTTCAGGATGCTCATTACGGGCCCAAAAATCTCTTCCTGGGCAATCTTCATGTCGTCGTGCACGTCCGCGAAGACCGTGGGCGCGACAAAATAGCCGCGGTCTCCCACGCGTTCGCCACCACATCGCAAGTTCGCACCCTCGCGTTTCCCGGCATCGACGTAGCTCATTACCTTATCGAACTGGGCGTCGTCCACTTGCGGCCCCTGCTCCGTCGCATCGTCGAGCGGATCGCCAACGGTGCGCCGCTTGGCGCGGTCTACGCTGCGCTCCACGAATTCGTCGTAGATCTTCTCTTCCACGTAAACTCTAGAGCCCGCGCAGCAGCATTGCCCCTGGTTGAAGAACAAAGCGAAGTGCGATCCCTCGACCGCTTGTTCCATGTCGGCATCAGCGAAGACGATGTTCGGGCTCTTACCGCCGAGCTCGAGCGTGACGCGCTTCAGATTCGTTTCGGCCGAGGCTTGCATGATGAGATGCCCAACCTCGGTGGAACCTGTAAACGCAATCTTGTCGACGTCCATGTGCCGCGCCAGGGCCTGGCCGGCGGTGGGGCCGTATCCGGCCAGGATGTTCACGACGCCTTCAGGGAAGCCGGCTTCCAGAATCAACTCGCCGACGCGAAGGGCCGTCAGGGGTGTTTGTTCTGCTGCTTTTAATATGATCGTGTTGCCGGCGGCCAGTGCCGGCCCCATTTTCCACGCTTGCATCAGCAATGGAAAATTCCAGGGGATGATCTGGCCGACCACGCCTACCGGTTCATGGCGCGTGTAGCAGAAGTAGTCGCCCTCGATCGGAATCGTTTTGCCCTGGATTTTGTCGGCCCAACCGGCATAGTAGCGGTAGCAGGCAATGCTCAATGGTATGTCGGCTGTGAGCGCCACGTGACGTGGTTTGCCGTTGTCCAGCGATTCGAGTGTCGCGAGGTCGTCCGCGTGCCTCTCCATTAGATCGGCGAGCCTGCCGATCAGTTTGCCGCGCTCTGATGCCGACATCCGCCGCCAAGGACTCTTCGAATGAAATGCTTTGCGGGCGGCCTTCACGGCGAGGTCCACATCGGCCGCATCCGCTTCGGCTACCTGCGCCAGAACGTCTCCCGTCGCAGGGTTGATGGTGTCGAACTTCTTGCCGGATACGCTATCGACCCAGCGGTTGCCGATCAGGAGTCTTGTCTGCTGAATCATCGTTTTGGATTCGTTTGGGGAAATCGCTGTTGCCATGGTTCTCCTTTGTACTTTTGTTCTTTCAGGTTCGAATTTTATGCGTGCTCCACGTCATCATATTCCAATCTTGGGGAGCCTTTCATACCGGAAAGGGATAAGACAATCGCCGGCGGACGAAGTTTCAACTGATTGCGCGGGTAAAGCTGAAGCCATTCTTACGAGATTCGCCATCCGCCACCAAAATCATCTTGTCCATCAAGTTCAAGGGTTTACAATCTTATCTGGCAGAAACCAATGAATATCTCTGTGAAGAGCGAGTACGCGCTGAAAGCGGTCTTTGACCTTGCAGTGCAGTACTTGAATCTGCCGCCGGGCTCTCCAGCCATGCCGCCGGTCAAGATCGCTGATATTGCTGGACGCCAGAAGATCCCTCAGAAGTTCCTCGAACTCATTCTGGCCGGCTTGAAGCAGAGCGGATTTGTCGACTCCCGGCGCGGCGCCGAAGGAGGCTATCTGCTTGCTAAATCGCCCGATTCGATCACCGTCGGCGAAGTGCTGCGGGCAGTCGAGAATGTGAAGGGTCATCCGCGCAATTCGAAAATCGCCGATCCATTTGGAGAAGTCTGGCGGCGTGTCGATCAGGCGATCTCCGACGTCCTCGACCAAACTTCGTTTGGCGACATGGCGCGTTCCTGGAAAGAGAAACAAACACACTACATCCCAAATTGGGAGATATAGAGGTATTGGCGTGACATATCAGGACAATTCTTTCAGCATTGGCCATACACCGCTGGTGAAATTGAATCGAGTTGTGGATGGAGCTCATGGGACCGTCCTTGCGAAGGTGGAGGGCCGTAACCCGGCATTCTCCGTGAAGTGCCGCATCGGCTCTTCGATGGTTTGGGACGCCGAAGACCGCGGGCTATTGAAGCCAGGGAAGGAGATTGTGGAGCCGACAAGTGGCAACACGGGAATCGCGCTGGCTTTTGTCGGCGCCGCGCGGGGCTACCCCGTCACCCTGACGATGCCCGACACGATGTCGATTGAGCGGCGCAAGGTGCTGAGTGCGTTTGGAGCCAAGTTGATCCTGATTGAGGGCGCCAAGGGCATGAAAGGCGCGATTGCGAAAGCCGAGGAGATTGTGGCTTCCGATCCTAACCGATATTTCATGCCGCAGCAATTCAAAAACCCGGCAAACCCCAGGATTCACTTCGAAACGACAGGGCCGGAGATCTGGGACGACACGGCTGGCCAAGTCGATGTGCTGGTTAGCGGAGTCGGTACAGGCGGCACGATCACGGGCGTTTCCCGCTTCATCAAAAACGAAAAGAAGTACCCAATGATTAGCATTGCCGTGGAACCCACCGCGAGCGCGGTTATTACCCAGACGCTAGAGGGCGAGGAACTCCGGCCGGGACCGCATAAAATTCAAGGCCTTGGCGCAGGCTTCATCCCCGATGTCCTTGACCTTTCCGTGATAGACCGTGTGGAGCAGGTCACAAACGAAGAATCGATTGAGATGGCCCGCCGGCTGGCGAAGGAAGAGGGACTGCTCTCCGGCATTTCGTGCGGGGCCGCGGTGGCCGCCGCTGTCCGCGTGGCGAAAGAACCGGAAATGAAGGGCAAGAACATCGTCGTCGTGCTTCCGGATGCCGGTGAGCGCTATCTCAGTTCCGTGTTGTTTGAAGGAATATTTGAATAGCGAAGCGTGCCGGGCCAGTCTAAAAAATTTCTCGTCAAGCCGAGTAACCTTCAGATCGTAATCGTCGTTAGATAAGTACATCCCCGTAACGACCGCGGGCGCTTACTTCTTACCCCAAGCGCCCGCACCCCCTGATACACCGATCGTTTGACCTACGGAGGCCCCATCCCTGTTGGGATTTGTCGTGACTTGTAAGATAGAAGAAGCCTCGCGGTTCCGGTGCGCGGCTGCACTCTTCTCGAGTTGGCTCCATGACAATTTGTTTTTTCGATGCGTTTTCGGGGATCAGTGGCGACATGACTGTCGGCGCTCTGTGCGATGCGGGTGCGGATTGGGCGGCGGTTGAATCCTCGCTTCTCAGCTTGAATTTGGCGGCTACATTCCAGCTCGAAAAAACCAAACGAAAAGGGATGAGAGCTTCCAAATTTCACGTGGAAGGCGGTGAGCAGAAGGCGCATCGTCATCTACCGCATATTGAGAAGATCATTCAGGCCGGCGAAGCAACCGAGCGGGCAAAGCAAAATGCTCTGGCCGTTTTCCGGAAGTTAGGCGAAGCGGAAGCAAAATCGCACGACGTCCCAATTGAAAAAGTTCACTTCCATGAAGTGGGCGCCGTCGATTCTATCTGCGATATCCTCGGCGCTTGTGTAGCGCTCGACTCACTCCAGGTCGACGAAGTTCATGCTTCGCGTATTAATGTGGGCAGCGGCACAGTTAATACCGAGCATGGAGTACTTCCCGTTCCAGCGCCGGCGACTGCGGAACTCCTGCGTGAAATACCGATCTACGCCGCCGGTCCCGAAACCGAACTGACCACGCCGACCGGAGCGGCCCTGCTGGCTACCTTATCGCACGGGTTTGGCGCTCCTCCGCCGATGACCGTTCGTGCGCAGGGGTTCGGGGCGGGAGACAAGGAGTTTCCGATGCAAGCGAACCTCCTTCGAGTGCTGATTGGCGACCGGACAAACGCTTCCGAATCGACGACAGTCTCTGTGCTGGAGGCGAACATCGATGATTCCACGCCTCAAGTTCTGGGCTTTGCGATGGAGCGGTTGTTCGAAGCGGGGGCTCTGGATGTGACGCTTGAACCCGTGTTCATGAAGAAGAACCGGCCCGCGACGAAGCTGACGGCGATTGCGGTTCCTGAATTGACCGACACGTTAGCCGCGGTTCTGTTTCGTGAGACATCCACCCTGGGGATGCGGATCTATTCGGCCGAGCGCCGCGTTCAGCAGCGTTCTTTTTCGGAAGTGCAGACTTCTTACGGAACCGTGCGCGTGAAACATTCCGGGAATGGCTCGTTTGCTCCGGAATACGAAGACTGCCGGCGCCTCGCGATTGAGAAGAACGCTCCGCTACGCGCTGTTATTGCTGAAGCGAATATGAGTTTCCTGAAAGGGCTCCATTCCTAAACTGCCAATGAGCAAAGGCAAGTATTACCTGACAACGCCGATTTATTATGTGAATGCCGCGCCGCATATCGGCACGGCGTATTGTACGTTCAGCACGGATCTGATCAAGCGGCACAAGAAACAGCAGGGCTATCACCCGGTCGTGCTGACCACTGGCTCGGATGAACACGGTCAAAAAGTTGAACGAGCCGCCAAGGCGGCCGGCAAAACGCCGGAAGAATACGCGACCACGATCGCGAATGAATTTGTTCGCCAGTGGCAGACGCTAGGGATCTCCTACGATCATTTCATTCGCACCTCCGATTTGAAGCACTTCGCGGTTGTACGCGATCTGTTCGAGCGCTGCGAGAAGAATGGCTACATCTACACAGGGTCATACACGGGCCAATACTGCTTTTTCGACGAACTGTACGTGATCGAGGCAAAGCCAGGCGATCCTTGTCCGGATTGCGGCCGGCCGACTGAAACCGTCACCGAGGAGAATTACTTCTTTAAGCTCTCGGCGTTTCAAGAGAAGCTTCTCGACCTGTATGAGCGCGAGCCGAAGTTTGTACAGCCGGATACGCGCCGCAACGAGCTGATCGCCTTCGTGAAACAGGGATTGAAGGATAGTTCAATCACGCGAACCACAATTAATTGGGGCATTCCAGCGCCGGTGCCGGGCAAGCATGTTTTTTACGTCTGGTTTGACGCGCTGATCTCCTACATGAGCGCAGTGCAAGGGACGGATCTCTGGCCCGCCGACCTGCACCTCATTGGGAAAGATATTTTGCGGTTCCATGCGATCTACTGGCCAGCGTTTTTAATGGCTTGTGAATTGCCGTTGCCCAAGTGCGTTTTTGCGACTGGCTGGATTCTCGTTCAGGAAAGCAAGATGAGCAAGTCGCGCGGAAACGTGGTGCGGCCCGGGCCCATTGCAGAGGTGATGGGGGCCGGGGATGAACTCACCGGCTCCGACGCGCTGCGATACTTCCTGTGGCGTGAAATTCCTTTCGGGCAGGATGGAAATTTCAGTTACGACGCGCTGATCGATCGCTATAATGCCGATCTGGCGAATGGCATTGGTAATCTTGCCAGCCGTACGCTGACAATGATTCATCAGTATTTCGAGGGTAAAGTTCCGGCTTCGGCGGGCGATCCGGACATTGCTGCAAGCGCCGCCCGGACCACCGATCTGGTGAATGATCACTTCGAAGACTTCGACTTCACGCGCGGCATTGAGGCGGTCCTCGCATTCGTATCGCAGATCGATAAATTCATCGTCGACCGTGCTCCATGGAAATTGGTCAAAGCGCGCGCGACCGACCCGGAGGCTGAGGGCAAGCTGTCCGAGACGCTATACACGGCCGCTGAGAGCCTGCGGTTGATTTGCGGGTGGCTTTACCCTGTCATGCCCACGTCCATGGTGAAAATCTGGACGCAACTCGGCATGGACACGGCCCTCGACTCGCTCCTCGTGGACGCCCTGGTTTGGGGCAAACTGCCGGCCGGGCAGGCGATTGGAAAAATTCAGGCCGTCTTTCCGCGTATCGATGCGAAGCCAGCCATTCAAAAAATGCAGGAACTTGAAGTCATTGAGATCGAGCGGCAGAACGCATTGTTGGGCAAAAAGCCGGACCTGCCCTCCGACGACAAAGGGAGCAAGCCGCTATCGGAACTGATTTCAATCGATGATTTCGGTAAGATCGATCTGCGTGTGGGCGAAGTGAAATCGGCCGAGCCCGTAAAAGGCGCCGATAAATTGCTGCATCTCAAAGTGGACATTGGCGAACCGGAACCGCGCACCATTGTTGCCGGAATCGCGCTCGCCTATAAACCGGAGCAGTTGATTGGGCGCAAGGTCGTGATTGTCGCGAACCTTCAACCGCGGAAGCTGCGCGGACTCACATCGCAGGGAATGATCGTCGCGGCCAGCGTCGACGGTGGACTTCCGGTTCTCGCCGGCTTCGGGGAAGACATCCCCGTAGGCGCACGACTCAAATAGGTTGCCGCTTGAAATTAGTCGATTCGCACTGTCACCTCGACGACCAGCAGTTCTCAGCCGATCGCGATGCGGTGATCGCCCGCGCCCGCGAGGCGGGGCTGAAGTACATGCTTTCCATAGGAACGGGCGATGGGCCGCCCGATCTGGAAGCGGCGGTTCGCCTTGCCGATACCCATCCATTCGTATTTGCGACAGTAGGCATTCATCCGAACGATGCGCAAAAATCAAATTTGAATACGTTCGAAAATCTTCGTTCTCTGCTGCGGCATCCTAAGGTCAAAGCAGTCGGTGAAATTGGACTTGATTATCATTGGGGCGTCCCGAAGGATGCGCAACTTCCGGTGTTTCGCAAGCAGCTTGAGCTGGCGGCCGAACAGCGAATGCCGGTTGTGATTCACACGCGCGACGCCTGGGACGATACTCTCGCTATTCTTCGTACGGTGTGGGCTCCCACCGCACTTCCCTGCATCATGCATTGCTTCACGGGCAATTCCGAACAGGCGCGCGAGTGCCTGGAACTTGGTTTTTTCCTCAGCTACGGCGGTGTGACAACTTTTCCGAAAGCTGCGGAGGTTCGCGAGGCGGCGCGGATCACTCCGGCGGAGCGGATGCTGATTGAAACGGATGCTCCTTACCTGGCGCCAGTTCCGCATCGGGGAAAACGGAACGAGCCTGCTTACGTGGCGCACACAGCGAACGTGATCGCGGACGTTCGCGGCGTTCCGCTTGAAGAATTCGCGGCGCGGACAACCTTGAACTTCGAACGCATCATGGGATTAGCGCGCACGGGGTCAACACGCGAATGTGCAAGCTACACTGAAGGTGTTTAAGTCACCGGTTTCAACGGGAATGTTCTCCAAGATTCGCCAATCGGTTCTCGGCCACGAAATTTCTGAACTTGTTCAGTTGGATCTCGCTATGGTCGAGCGAGAGATTGGGGTGGAATCTGTCGCCTCTATCGAAGCCATTACGACCATCAATCAGTATCTACAGGCGGGCGGAGGCAAGCGACTTCGTCCCGTACTGCTTCTGTTGACTACGCGCCTGTTCGGTCCCGCCACTGATACGGCCCGCCGGCTCGCCGCGGTAGTCGA
>JAICLJ010000187.1 GCA_025927575.1 Bryobacteraceae bacterium
CCTGTGCCTTCATCATCCGCTCCATTTCGGCGGCTGGGATCTGCTCTTTGCTGATTTCCACAGCTCACAGCTTTCCCCAGCCATCAGCAAGCGGACATTTCATTTGCTAATTGAGGCGGACATTTCACATGCTACCGACAACCTATATTGGATGGATACCTCGCCCGCCGCCCATCGTCGTATAATGGCGTGCCAGCGGAGCAAATATCACTTGCGCCTATTTGTCTTATCGGCTTTTCTCGCGTTCGCCGCGGCATTCACGATGCACGGAGCGGAGGTGACCTTCAGTCACGATGTGGCTCCGATTTTGTACAAGCATTGCGTCATGTGTCATCACCCGAACGACGTGGCACCTATGTCGTTGCTGACCTATCGTGACGCGCGGCCCTGGGCGGCGGCCATGAAGGAAGCTGTCGCGACGGGCAAGATGCCGCCGTGGAAGGCCGACCCGCGCTATGGTAAATGGTCCAACGATCCGCGGCTCACGCCCGCCGAAATCATGACGATTCGCGCCTGGGCGGATGGAGGCAAGGCGGAAGGCGATCCAAAGGAACTGCCTCCGCAACCTGAGTTCACCGAGGGTTGGAAAATCGGCCAGCCGGATCTCGTCATTTCGATTCCCGAACACGACCTTGCGGCGACCGGCCCGGACGAATACACATACGTGACGGTTCCCACCGGCTTGACCGAGGACAAATGGGTCGTCGCGGCTGAACTGCGTCCCGGAAATCGCAAAGTGGTTCATCACGCTCACGTCTTCGTCGTCGAGCCTGAGGATAAGAAAAGACCCGATACCCCCGCCGCCGCGTACACGCGCTGGCTGCTCGTGAAGCAGGGGACTCTTGAATTCATCCGGCCCGATGCGCCCGTGATCGACGACGGTTGCCTGATAGACGATAACGGGGCCTTTCCCGGCAGCAAACAAAATCCCTTAGGCAGTCTGATTGGTTCGTATCTGCCTGGCCGCGGACCGGACGTCTATCCGGAAGAAACGGCTCGCAAGATTCCGGCCGGCGCAAAGGTCAATTTCCAGATTCATTATTCACGGACCACCGGTAAGCCGGAAACGGACGAGACCAGCGTGGGATTGATCTTCGCGAAAAAGCCGCCGAAGCAGATTGCCAGGCGCATCGACCTTTCGAATCACATGTTCCTCATTCCCGCGGGCGCCTCGAATCAGGAAGTGACGGAGTGCCATACCTTCGACCGGGACATGTACATTACCAGCCTGACGCCGCACATGCACTTGCGCGGAAAATCGATGAAATTTACTGTGACTTACCCGGATGGTCGAACGGAAACGCTGCTCGATGTGCCGAAGTATGATTTCAACTGGCAGATCACGTACCGCGAGGCTCAACCGCTCTTCATACCGAAAGGCACGCGGCTGAAAATCGACGCCCATTTCGACAACTCGCCCAACAACCCCGTGAACCCGGATTCGAGCAAGGTCGTGCGCTGGGGCGCCGCCAGCGAAACGGAAATGATGGACGGCTGGATCGAATACGTGGATGCGCCGCCGGGGCAGAGCAGTATCGCAGCCGCATCATCGAAGGCGCGCTGAAGCCGCAACTGACTTCGACTTAATTTTCCGGCGGCGACTGCAGGTCCGATGCCGTTCCGAGGCCGGCCGCGATTCCGGGCAGAATGCCGAGTTCGATGTAGATATAGGTTGTGGAATTTCAGGCAACCTACTCTGGAGATTGGATCGGACGCAGGCGAGTTTCGATCTATATTCACGGCCGAAGCCGAGGCCGCAAAAGGCTGGCCGGGCGTATTGAAGTTAGGCCGTCGCCACTTCCCGAACCGGATGCAGGGTCTGGTCTTTCTTCGACGCTGGGAATTCCAGCCGGAAGCGCGTGCCGGCGCCGGGACGGCTCTCGACTTCGATGATGCCGTTGTGTTCCTGGACGATGCCATAGGTCACCGACAGTCCCAGGCCCGTGCCTTTGCGGATGCCCTTGGTCGTGAAGAAGGGATCGTAGATCCGCGCGATGTGATCCGCCGCTATGCCCTGGCCGGTGTCGGCCACTTCGGCATGTATGAAACCCGCCTCCGCCCAAGTCCTCAAGGTCAACCGGCCGCCCTCTGCCATCGCGTCGCGCGCGTTGAGTACAAGGTTTAGAAACACTTGCTGCAGCTTCCCGGAATTACCTCGGATTCTCGGCAGAGCGCTCGAAAGCTGCAACATTAGTTCGATGCCCGATTTGCTCAGTTGATGTTCAACAAGCGAGGTGGTTTCTTCGATGATTCGATTCAAATCGAGATCGACGAATTCGGTCGTGGATGTCCGCGAGAAATTCAGCAGGGAGTTGACGATCTCGCTCGCCCGGAACGTCTGCTTGGCAATCTTCTCGAGCAGCCGCGCTTTCTGGTCGTCGCCCGAGATCTGCTTGGCCAGCATTTGCGAATAGGTCGAAATGACCGCTAGAGGCGTATTCACTTCGTGCGCTACGCCCGCGGCCAGCAGGCCAATTGAGGTAAGTTTGTCCGCTTGCACAAGCCGGCGCTCGAGCACATCGCGATCGGTCACATCGTCGAAAATGATCAGGCGTCCAATCTGCTCCATATCTTTGGAGACAAGCGGCGCGATGGCGAGGTTTACGATCGATTCCCGGACAGCTCCATTCTTGCCGGCATGTCCATTTCCATTTTCTCCGGAGCCGTTTCCGTTGACGTGAACAAGCGGCTTCATCACAAACTTATAAACGTTGTGAATGCCGCTGCTTGCCCGGACTTCATCGAACTTGTGGCAAAGATCTTCGGGGAACAGCTCGCCCAGACGATGTCCCAGCGCACGCTCGCGTGGAATACCCGTCAGCTTCTCGATCTGCGGATTCCAGCTCTCCACTCGATCGTCCAGTCCCGCGGCGAGAATGCCGACGCTGATGGATTCAACAATGTTTTCGCTGAATTCTTTCAGCCGTTCGTATTCATCGGCCTTCTTCTGAAGCGAGTGGTAGAGCCGGGAATTTTCGACTGCGATCGCAACATAGCCGGAAAGCGTTACCAGCAGTTCGACGTCGTCGTTCGAGAGGAAATCGCCCTCCGTCGTGCGGCTGACGCCCAGATAGGCGATGGTGCGGCCGCGAGAACGGCATGCGACGTAGTATGTGAGGTCGAGCTCCGCGATGGTATGGCGAACCGCCTGCGGCCATCCCTGCGAAACGATGTCATGCAGGTGGCGCGGCCGTTCGAAGAACAGATACGGCTTGTCCCCGGCGGCCTCAAGGAAGCTTAAATCGGACGAGGCGAGCGGTGTTCGCGGCACGAGCTTCGGCTGTTGCGTAGCCGAATGCAAATAGAAACCGGAATCACTCTCGCTCACCAGGAAGAACGCAATTCGTTCGATGGACAGCGTTCGCAGCAGGCGGTCGGATACCGAGGCCAGCATGCGGTCCATGTTGGTCTCCGAGCTCAAGTCGCGCGCGAACTCGATCAAGGTCAAGCGGTAATCGTAGCGGTCGCGATAAAACACGTAACGGTCGAGCTGTTCCTCGACCCATCGCCGGATCGGTTGAAACACGAACGTGGCAAACAGTATAAGAACGACGAACGCCGGCGCCGTGATCGTGTTGATGTTGCCGATATAGAAGATCAGCCCGTAGAAAATGCCGATCACGAGAAGCGTCGCGAGCGTGTAGACGTAGCCTTGTTGGAAGATGATGTCCACGTCCATCAGCCGGTAGCGGGTGATCGCATAGGACCAGGAGATCGGAATGATAGCGAGCGAAACCACGCTAAGCGCCATAAGATGACCGGGCACCGCTCCGAACACATAAGGAATCGCATAGCAGAAGGCGAACGGCAGAATTCCGGCCAGCGCGCCGTTACGCAGATACTTCAACTGGCGGCGGATCACCGGATCCTGGGCGTGGCTGTAATCCCGCATCAGGGCAAGCGCCCCGAAGAGATATATGACGACAAAGAAGCCGAGCATTAGCCGATCGAGCATCCAGCGCACTTCGATGAGCGGCGCCCCAAAACGCAGCAGGCCGGAAGCCGATACTGCCACGAGCGCCAGCAGCGCCAGCCCAGGGGCGTAGAGGATCAGCCAGCGGCCGCGGCCGACAAGGATCTTTGGCTTCTCGGGAAAGGTGATGCAAAAGTGCAAAAAGAGGGAAGGAGCCAGCAAGCTGGCGACGATGTTGCCCCAGTAAATTACTTGGTCGAAACTGTTGAGCTTGCCGCTGTAATGGAAACACGACGCTATGAACGAAGCCAGGCAGAGCAGAAAAAAGTGTAGCGCCTTGGGCGAACTGGTGCGCCGGTAATAAACGAAAAGCCCAATGAAGAGCCAAAAGACGCCGACGCCGTACTGGTAATAAACGGCGGATTCGTGGGCCGCCGCTTCGATGAAAACATTCTGCTTTTCGAAATCGATCCCGTGCCGCCGCAGGGAATAGGTTGTTTTGCTGAACACCGGCAGCCCGGCCAGAATTCTTGTGACATCCAGAGCGTTTTGAACCGGTGTCCCGGCTATTCCGGTGACCTCATCGCCGACGTGGATTTCAGCGCGATCTCCGGAAGAGTCGGGCTTCACATAGACCGCGATGACGTGGTTGGCGCCATCTTTCCCGCTCTGGTCGATCCAGGTGACGCCATCGTCGGGGAGAAGAAACTTATTGAGTTGCTGAAAATTAATGACAGCCGCTAGGATAGCCGCGGCTGTCAGAATTAACAGCAACGCGCCCGCGAACTGGCTCTTTAGTTCTCGCACTCACTTCCACCGCGCGGTCACACTACCGCCGCCGGCGCCCTCCTAACAAGACCAATCTCGGATAGCACGCTGACTACCATTTGCGAAATTCCCCTAGTAGATTGAGAATACAGCAATTTAGTACTGAATCCAAGGATTTCCTCTTCGGGGAAATGTGTGTTTTGGAAAGGATGGTTCCCGTATTCGGTAGTGAACTCTCACGGACATCGGCGCTGTAGGGCTTTCCTTTTGCTCCCCAGGGGCGCACTGGTTGCGGGAAATAGTACAAGGACGGAACCCTCCGCGCCTTTGCGGCGTCCTTCGGCTCATTGACGCGCCTGTGAAACATCCTTAGACTGGAGTGTAGCCCGCAATAGTTCCATCCATGGTCAGGTCTATGAAGTTTTCTTCCGTCTCCCAGGTCTTTTCCCGCTCTTCGCTGGTGATAGGCATCGCGGCGGCGACACTCGTCGTTCCTTTGATTCTGGGACAGTCCAGTTCCAGCAGCTCAGACACCACGGTGTCCAAGCCGCTTTCTAAAAAGGAACAGAAACGGAGAGAGAAGCAACTCCGGAAAGAGCTTGAGGGTCCATGGAAGAAGTGGCTGAACGAAGACGTCACATATATCATCACGGACGAGGAGCGCCAGGCTTTTAAGCATCTGCAGACGGACGAAGAACGCGAACAGTTCGTTGAGAATTTCTGGAAGCGCCGCGATCCTACGCCGGATACCGAAGAAAACGAATACAAAGAAGAACTGTACCGCCGTATTGCCTACGCGAACGACCACTATGCTTCCGGAATCCCTGGTTGGAAAACCGACCGCGGGATGATCTACATCAAGTATGGCGCCCCGGATGAGGTCGATTCGCATCCGTCGGGCGGCAGTTATCAGCGGCCCATGGAAGAGGGCGGCGGCGAGACGTCGACCTACCCGTTCGAGGACTGGCGTTACCGTTATCTCGACGGCATAGGCAGCAACATCGAAATTGAGTTCGTCGACCCGACCATGACGGGTGAATATCGCATGACCATGGACCCGTCCGAAAAGGACGCTTTGCTGTACGTTCCAGGCGCTGGCCTGACCTTGTATGAGCAGATGGGCATGTCGAGCAAAACCGATCGATTCAACCGGACCGACGGCACGCACCTCGGAGTCGGCAATATGCCGCAGTCCGAAAGCATGAATGAGTTCAGCCGTCTGGAACAATTCGCGAAGCTGCAAAGAGCGCCGGTGATCAAGTTCAAAGATCTGCAAGCGGTGGTCGATTCGACCATCAAATACAACACGCTGCCGATGCAGGTGCGGGCAGATTACATAAAGGTTACGGATGCCACCGTATTGACGAACTTGACTGTGGCTTTCAACCGGAACGACCTGCAATACTCGACGAAGAACAACAACGCAACCGCGACAGTGAACCTCTACGGCCGCATCACGACGCTATCACGGCGTTCGGTGAACTGGTTCGAGGACACTGTGCAGGTAGGACCGATACCCGCGGAAATGCTGCAGAAGGCGATGAACGGGCAGAGCGTCTATTTCAAATCCATTCCGCTGCAGCCGGGCACCTACCGGCTGAACATCGTGGCGAAGGACACCGTCGCCGGAACGATGAACAATTTCGAGATGCCGCTGCACGTTCCCGAGTATCAGGAAGATGCGATCGGCTCGAGCAGTTTGATACTAGCCGACCAGATTGAGCGGTTGCCCACCACCAGCGTCGGTGCGGGGCCTTTCGTCATCCGCAGTTCCAAAGTCAGACCGCGTGTCGGTGATACGTTCAAACGGAGCGAGAAGATGGGTATCTATACCGAGTTCTACAACCTCGGCATGGATGAAAAGACGCGCAAGCCGGCAGGAAGCGTCGATTATGAAGTGGTCAACAACGCCACAAAGCAAACGGTGATTAACTTTTCAGAGGACATATCGCACATGCCGAATGCCTCGTCATCGCTCGTTACGGTCGAAAAAATGTTGCCGTTGAATAACCTTTCGCCTGGGAAATATACGCTAAAGATTAACTTGAACGACAAGCTCAAGAATCAGACGATCAAACAGAGCGCTCCATTTACGGTAACATCGTAGAAGCACTATTTTGAGCAGGGATAAGGCCTTGCAGACAATATTCGGACGGCTCGGGATTGCTTCCATCGCCGTAGCAGGTTTGATGGCCGCTACACCTGCCATTCGTGCGGCCGATCTGCCTTCCCCGTTCTCCGGCAACCTGTTCGGCATTGTTGTGGATGCGCTAGGCACTCCGCAGATGGGCGCGCCGGTCCAACTTTACGATCGTTATCACCACGCGCTTCGTAAAACCTTCACATCCTCCGATGGACGGTTCGGATTTGGGAGCCTGAGCCCAAGCCACTATTCGATCCGGGTCACTGCGACGTCGTTCCTTCCCGCATCGCGGGACAATATTGCCATCCGCGCGGGTTTGAGTAGTGTTCTGGAGGTCCGTCTCGCATCGGTCTTCAGCAGCATTCAATTGCAGTACACCGCTCCGACCAGCATTATGAGCGACGACTGGAAGTGGGTGCTGCGAGCCTCTTCGGCGACGCGCGCCGTTACGCGGGCGATGCCACAGCTTGCGAAGCGCACCTCGAGCAGCCCCGAAAATCCGGAGAAGATCTTTTCGGGAACGCGAGGCTTGGTTTCATTGTCGGCCGGCGATGCAGGCTCGCTGCTATCCGATGTTGGGATTGCCGACTTCGGCACGTCGTTTGCCTTGGAGACCAGCCTCTATGGCGCGAACCAGTTGACGTTCAGCGGCGCGTTTGGTGAGAGTCTGGGCAGCCAACTGCCGACGATGGCGTTCCGCGCCACCTACGCCCGGAATAACAGCGAAGGCTATGCGGCGATGCCTGAGATGACGCTAACGGCTCTCCAGGTCTCGTTGCCCAACCAGTCCGGTTATGGCGCGGCTGGATCGCAAGGCTCGCCGGCAGTTCGGTCCGCTGCGTTCAGCTATTACGACACGCTGGACACTCTCGATCGGGTGCATCTGGAATACGGCGCTTCGCTTGAGACTATTTCGTATTCCGACCATCTGTCGCGCGCGAGTCCGTTTGCACGCGCGACGGTGTCGCTCGGCCGCTTCGGTTCGGTGGCAGCCGTCTACAGTAACGGCGGACCGCCGAACGATCTCTATATTCACCAGTTTGGGGAGCGGGCCGACCTCGCCGGGATGATCGGCGCGCTTGGCTCGTTGCCGGAGTTCTCTCTCCGTGATGGGCATCTCCAACTGCAACGCACTCAGAACTATGAAATCGGCTATCTGAAGGCGGCGGGAGCCCGCAGTTACGGCGCCAGCGCCTTTTATGAAGACGTGAAAGACGGACGCGTGAACGTGGCCGGTGATTTGTCGCCGCTCATTTCCGGTAACGTGCTGGCCGACCTGTCAACCCGCACCTCCATTTACAACATCGGAAGGTACAATCGCAGCGGATTTGTCGCCTCCGTCGATCAGAAGGTGAACGACAACCTGGATCTGGCGGTCCTCGCGGGCACCCTTGGTGGTTTCACCGTCGCGGGCGACCCGGGTATGCGGGCCAGCGACTTTTTGAACCGCGCGCTTCATCCCATCGCATCCTTGAACGTAACGTCTACCCTGCCTGGTCTGCGGACCAGAATCATCGGAAACTATGAATATGTCGCCGGTAATGCGCTGGTGCCGCGGCACATTTTCGCCAGCCAGCGACTCTACGCGGAACCCGGATTGAATTTCCTCATCCGACAGCCGCTCCCGTCCTTCTTTGGTGTCGGTCGGCTGGAACTCTCGGCCGACCTTCGCAACCTGCTCGCCGAAGGATATATCCCGGTTTCCGGCGGCGACGGCCACCAGTTGTTGCTGGTGCAAGCGCCTCGCGCTGTCCGCGGCGGGTTGGACATCATTTTCTAGCAGAACTCAGGCTCAACGCATTATGCGAAGGTCTCGATCGCCTGCGGGGATCCCGCTAGCCGGGACAGATCGATCCGGTTTGCGTTTCGGATCGCAGCAAAGCGGTTCGGCTGGCACGTCAAAATGACGATCTGAAAGCGATCCGACGAGCGGGATAACAGGTTACAGATCCTCGACAGGCGCTGAGGATCGGTCGAGGTGAGCACATCGTCCATCACCAGCGTGTGCCTTTCCGCGCCTGACAGTTCTTCCGCGAGGGCAAGGCGAGTACAAAGGAACACCTGCTCTTTTTCGCCGCCGGACAGGCGATCCACATCCACGGCACTATCAATTTCTCTGGAGAGCTGAACCGGGACGACCCCTCCGGAGCCGAAGTCCCCATTCAGCCGGATCTGTGCGATCGGCTTTCCGCAAATTTCATCGAGGTACTGCGTCGCGAGTTTTTCGACCGGCGCCGCAAGTGAGGCCAGCATCGCGGA
>JAICLJ010000188.1 GCA_025927575.1 Bryobacteraceae bacterium
ATGCTGACCACCTGTTCCTTGAGGTTCAAGGTTTGCGGGTCGATGCGCTTCACTATTGCATTCGCAGCCATTCGTTAAAACTCCAGTCCTGCCTGGCGCGCCGCCTCGGCGAGCGCCTTCACACGGCCGTGATACAGATAGCCGCCACGGTCGAACACCACTTTGGTTATGCCTTTATCTTTCGCCCGCTCGGCGACCGTTTTGCCGATCAGCTTCTCGCCTTCGAGATTGCCGCCCCTGCCGCGAAGATCTTTCTCCGTGGTTGCGGCCGCGACCACCGTGCGCCCCTGTTCATCGTCTATCAACTGCGCATAGATGTGGTTCAAACTGCGAAACACAGCCAGACGAGGACGCGACTCGGTGCCGGCCAGTTTGTTTCGAATGCGCTTGTGAATACGCAGCCGAATTTCATTCTTTGAATCGCGAGCCATCACTTACCTCCCGCTCCCGTCTTGCCGGCCTTCTTGCGCAACGCTTCACCCGTGTAGCGGACGCCCTTGTTTTTATACGGATCGGGCGGGCGGAGCGCACGGATCTGCGCGGCCATATGCCCCACCATCTCGCGGTCGTAGCCGCTCAGAACCAAGTGCGTCTGCTTGTCGATTTTGAGCTCGACGCCCTTGGGCAGAATCACTTCGATTGCGTGCGAATAGCCCAACGTGAAGGTCGCAACGTTCCCTTTGACATCGGCGCGGTACCCGGTGCCGACAATATCCAGTTCCCTCGTAAATCCTGTCGAAACGCCTTGAACTGCATTCGCGGCAAGAGCGCGTGTCAGGCCGTGCAAAGCGGCGAGTTTGTCGTTTTCCCGCGAAAGTTCGAGAATTCCGTCTTTCTGTTCAATCTTGATGCCGCCTGGAATCGGCACCGTGAGCTTGCCCTTCGGTCCTTCTACACGCAAGGCGTCCGCGATATTAATCGTTACGCCTTTCGGTACCGGAATTGGCTTATTTCCTATCCTTGACATCTCGTTTCCGTCCTCCGCTTACCAGATCTGGCACAACACTTCGCCGCCAACGCCTTCTTTGCGGGCGGCCGTGCCGGTCATGACGCCCTTTGGCGTAGTCAGGATGTTGATGCCGAGTCCGCCCAGCACTCGTTTAATCTCTTTGCTGCCGGCATAGACGCGGCAACCGGGACGGGAAACCCGTTCGATTTTAGAAATCACCGGCAAATTCGCGGGCGTGTACTTCAGGTAAATGCGGATGTATTTCTTCGCACCCTCTTCGGTCAGTTTGTAGTTGAGGATGTAGCCCTCTTCTTTGAGAATCCGCGCAATCTCGGTCTTCAGCCGGGATGCCGGCACGTCCGCCTTCGCGTGGCGCGCCTGGATCGCATTGCGAACGCGCGTCAGCATATCGGCAATGGGGTCTGCTGTCATTTAGAAATTCCTCTCAGCACCTTTCATTCCGTGTTCAATCCGGCGAGCGCTTACCAGCTTGCCTTGGTCACGCCGGGGACTTCGCCGGCGAGCGCCAGCTTGCGGAAGCAGATCCGGCATAACGAAAATTTGCGCAGATATCCGCGAGGCCGGCCGCAGCGCTTGCAGCGATTCCGGAGGCGAACCTTGAATTTCGGAGTCTTCTGTTCCTTAGCGATCTTCGCTGTGGTTGCCATGAATAGTAACTCTCTCTATTGCCGGAAGGGCATTCCCATGTGCTTCAGCAGGGCCAAACCCTCCGCGTCGGTCTTCGCCGTCGTTGTAATGCACACGTTCATGCCTTTCAGCTTTTCCACTTTGTTGTAGTCAATCTCGGGGAAGATCAGTTGATCCTTCAAGCCGAGCGTATAATTCCCGCGGCCGTCGAACGACTTCGGCGAAACGCCGCGAAAATCGCGCACACGGGGCAACGCCACATTCATCAGGCGGTCGAGGAACTCGTACATACGGTCCCCGCGCAACGTAACCATGCAGCCGATCGGCATGCCTTCGCGCAGCTTAAACGCCGCGATCGACTTCTTCGCCTTGGTTACAACGGCTCGCTGCCCGCTGATGGTCCCGAGTTCATTCACCGCGCCGTCCATCAGCTTGCTATTGCCGGTGGCCTCGCCCAAACCGATATTCAGCGAGACCTTTTCAATCTTCGGCACCGCCATCGGATTCTTATACCCGAAATCTTTCGTCAGTGCCGGAACCACGGCCTTCGCGTAATGTTCTTTGAGTCGTGCTTTCGTTGCCATTAGTATTCTCGGGAGAATTCAGGAGACAGAAGACAGGAGACGGAATCTTCCGTTCGCTACTGTCTTCTGTCTCCCGTCTCCTGTCTCCTAGCCTTTATCCAGCGGTTCTCCGCCCTTGCGCGCAATTCGTACGCGCTGCAATTTGCCGCCTGCTACGGATTCAAGCTTGTACCCGATGCGAGTAGGGTCTCCGTGGGAGTTCAATATCATTACGTTTGAGACCGCAATCGGCATGGGTTTATCCGCGATGCCGCCCTTGATCTGGCGCGAGGGATTGGGCCGGGTATGGCGCTTCACGATCATAACGCCTTCCACCGTTACTTTACCCGCCAGGCGATCCACTTCGAGAACGCGTCCGGTCTTGCCCTTGTCGCGGCCCGCAATCACTTTCACCTGGTCGTCTTTGCGGATTTTTATACGCTGTGGGCGGCGCTCGCCTTTTTCCTGGCGGCGCTGATAAGCAACCTTGGCCATACTAAAGTACCTCCGGCGCGAGCGAAACGATTTTCATAAACCGCTTGTCGCGCAACTCGCGCGCTACCGGCCCGAACACGCGAGTGCCTACCGGTTCACCGACTTCGTTGATAAGCACGGCCGCGTTCGAGTCGAAACGGATATAGCTTCCGTCCTTGCGGCGCGTTTCCTTGCGCATACGAACAACTACGCAGCGGACCACTTTACCCTTCTTGATGCTGGAATCCGGCGCGGCTTCTTTAACGCTGGCGGTAATCACATCGCCGAGGCCGGCGCGCAATCCGAGGTCGCCGCCGCGCGGCAAAATACACTGCAATTTGCGCGCGCCGCTATTGTCGGCCACCTCCAGAATGGTTCGCATTCCGATCATGTCAGTTCTCCTAAACCCTCTTCTGCAGCTACTTCGCCTTGATGGTTTTCCGTTGGGACGTGTCCGCCGATTCCCGTACGGCCGGATGATCCACTCCAACCTGTACAGCCCGGCGCAGAATGGTCCCGAGCGTCCAGCGTTTCAGCCTGCTCAAGGGACGGCACTCGATGATCCGGACGGAATCGCCCGGCTTAGCAGTTTCCTGCTCATCGTGGACGTAAAACCTCTTGCGCTTGGTAACGATTCGCTTATAGAGCGGATGCGGCACCCTGCGCGTCACTTCGACGACGATCGTTTTGCTCATCTTCGTCGAAATAACTTCACCAACCTTCTCGTTCTTGTGCCCGACCGGCTCGGTAATCTGCTCCGCCATCGCTCTTTGTCCTTACTTACTCTTCTTCGATTTCTTCTTGTCGTCCGCGGCTTTCACCGCGGCGACCTGGACGGCAGTCTCGCCGTTCGCCTTCTTATCAGCGAGGATTGTAAGCATACGGGCCCGATCCTTGCGCAAGCCGCGATACTTTTTCAGTCCTTCCGCCGTTCCCATTCCGATCTGGAAGCGCAAACGGAACAACTGCTCCTGAGCATCCTGCTGCTGCCGCTCGAGTTCCGCGACGTCGAGTTCACGGTATTTCAATGCTTTCATCGTCGTTTCTCCTGCGCGCTCTAATCGGCGTGCGTGCGCGTAACGAACTTCGTCGGCACCGACAGCTTCATAGCCGCCAGGCGCATCGCCTCCGCCGCGATAACCGGGGTCACACCTTCCATCTCGAACAGCACGCAACCCGGGCGGATAACCGCTACCCATGCTTCGGGCGCGCCCTTGCCTTTCCCCATACGGGTTTCAGGCGGTTTCTTCGTGATCGGCTTGTCGGGGAAAATTCGGATCCAGACTTTTCCGCCGCGCTTGATGAAACGCGTCATCGCGATGCGAGCTGCTTCAATCTGGCGATTGGTCACCCAGCCACACTCCATCGCTTTCAAGCCGTAGTCGCCGAACGAGAGCGTCGATCCACGCCAGGCTTTGCCCGTCATGCGGCCGCGCTGCTGCTTGCGAAACTTCACTTTCTTCGGCATTAACATAGCGACAATCTCCTAAACCGAGCAGGCGCGCCTACTCGTTCGATTCCTTATTCTCCTCGCCGGCAGGCGGAGCGGCGGCCTCGGTCTCGCCACGCGCTTCCTGCTTCCAACTCGGCGCGGTAACCGGAGCAAGAGGCGGAATAATGGGTGAGGTCGCCGGTTTCGGCAGATCACCCGGGTGCGCCTGCACGACTGGCCCGGTCACGGGAGCGGGCGCAACGGCCGGACTACGGCGTTCACGATCCCCGCGGTCGCGCTCCTCACGCCGGCGGCGGCGCGGCTCGCCTTCGTTCCGCAGCGAACCGCGGCGGCTGGAGCCCTCGAGTACTTCACCCTTGTAAATCCATACCTTGACGCCGATCACGCCGTAGGTGGTGTAAGCCTGGCTGAACCCGAAATCGATGTCCGCGCGGAGCGTGTGCAAGGGAAGCTGCCCCTGCAGATACCACTCGCTGCGCGCGATCTCGGCGCCATTCAGACGGCCTGACACACGAACTTTGATTCCTTTGCAGCCGAAGCGCAGCGCCGAATCGACCGACTTGCGCATCGCGCGGCGAAAAGCCACGCGCTTTTCAAGCTGTAACGCAATTGACTCGCTGACAAGCTGGGCATCCATTTCAGGACGGTGCACTTCCTGAATATCGATGTACACTTCCCGCTTCGTTTTCTTGGCGAGGTCGCTCTTTAACTTCTCGATCTCCGCGCCCTTCCGGCCAATGATGATACCGGGCCGCGACGTTCTGATCGTAATGCGCAGCTTATTGCCGGGCCGGTCCACCTCGATCGAGCTCACGCCCGCCGCCTTCAACCGCGATTGGAGCGATTCCTTCAAGTCCAGATCTTCGTGCAGAAGCTTCGAGTAATCCTGTTTGGCAAACCAGCGTGAACGCCAGTTCTTGGTGATTCCCAGGCGAAAACCGTAGGGATGTACTTTCTGACCCATCTATTCCTCTTCCGCTTCGGCGCGTTCGCCGACCTTCACAACGATATGCGCCATGCGGCGCTGATAGCGGTAGGCGCGGCCCATCGGGGCAGGCCGGATCCGTTTCATGCGAGGCCCTTCATTCACGTAGGCTTCCGTTATGAAGAGCTTGTCCACATCGACGTCTTCCGACTTGTTTTCGGCGTTGGCGATCGCCGACCGCAATACTTTCTCGACGGACGGCGCGATGCGCTTGTTTACGCCTCGTAAAATGGTGATCGCGTCACCGGCCTGCCGGCCGCGAATCAGGTCCACGACCAGGCGCGCCTTCTGGGCCGAAACGCGCATATAACGCGCTTCCGACTTCGCCAGAGTGTTAGTTTGGTTCGCCATAGTTCCTTACCCTACCTCGCGCTCTTTTCGCTCGACTTCGCCGCGTGCCCTTTGAAGGTTCGCGTCGGGGAGAACTCGCCCAGCTTGTGGCCCACCATGTTCTCGGTGATATACACCGGAATAAATTTCCGGCCGTTGTGCACGGCCAGGGTATGGCTGATGAAGTCGGGAATGATCGTCGAGCGGCGCGACCACGTCCTGATCACTGTCTTTTGATTTTTCGCATTCAGCGCATCCACCTTCTTTGTAAGGTGGTCGTCGGTGAATGGTCCTTTTTTCAGCGAACGGCTCATTTTCGATTCCTCTTAACTCTTCCCCGCCCTAGCGCTTCTTCGACTTCCGCGTGACAATCCACCGGTCGGTGCGCTTGTTGTTCCGCGTCTTGAATCCCCGCGTCGGCTGGCCCCATGGCGTCACCGGGTGCCGCCCTCCGGACGTCTTGCCTTCGCCGCCGCCATGCGGGTGGTCGACCGGGTTCATCGAAACGCCACGATTGTGCGGACGTTTGCCAAGCCAGCGCGAACGTCCGGCCTTACCGAGCGAAATGTTTTCGTGTTCCAGGTTTCCGACCTGTCCCACCGTCGCCAGGCATTCGACCGGCACTCTACGAACTTCGCCCGAGGGCAGTTTCAGAAGAGCGATGCCGCCCTCTTTGGAAACTAGTTGCGCCTGCGCTCCCGCCGAGCGCGCCATCTGTCCACCCTTACCGGGGCGCAGTTCAATGTTATGCACCACTGTACCTGCCGGGATGTTCTTCAACGGAAGAGCATTGCCGACCAAAATGTCGGCGTCGGGACCGGACGTAACGATGCGTCCCACTTCGAGACCCACCGGCGCGATGATGTAGCGCTTCTCGCCATCCGCGTAGTTCAACAACGCGATGCGCGCGGTGCGGTTGGGATCGTATTCAATTGCCGCGACTTTGGCGGGAACACCATGTTTATCGCGCTTAAAATCGATTTCTCGAAACGATTGCTTGTGGCCGCCGCCGCGGAACCGGGACGAGATCAGGCCGCGCGCATCGCGGCCGCCCGTGCGACGCTTGCCCGAAGTCAGAGACTTTTCGGGCGTCTGCTTCGTAATATCCTCGCGGGTGAGGTAAGTCTGGAAGCGCCGCGTTGGGGTGACTGGCTTAAATGATTTCACTGGCATCGCTTGTTCGCTCCGTTCTTACAGTTCCGCGTACTCTGGGACTTTCTGCCCGGGCCGCAGGCGCACATAAGCCTTCTTCCAATCGGATGCGTAGCCCGAGAACCGGCCGCGGCGGCGCAATTTGCCGGTGTTGTTCACCGTGCGCACATCGGCGACCTTTACCTTAAACACGGTCTCGACGGCGGTCCTGATTTGAATCTTGTTCGCGTCCGGATGCACCTCAAAACAGAGCGTGCGCTCCTGTTCGCGCTTGTCGTGCCCTTTCTCGGTGATGATCGGGCGCCGGATTATTTCATAAACATTCATTACGACAGCGCCTCCGACAGTTTCTTGGCTGCCGTTTCGGTCAGCAGCACCTGTTTGTGAGCCAGCAGATCGTAGACGTTCACATCCCGGCTGGGCACCAGTTTGATGCCGGGCAGATTGCGCGAAGCGAGGGTCAAGTTCCGGTTCTCGCCGACTTCGACAAGCAGCACCGAGCGCGTGGCTTCCAATTTGCCAAGCACAGCCCGCATGCCCTTTGTCTTGTGATCGGAGAGGCTGAATGCCTGCACTACCTTAAGCTCGCCATCCCGCAACTTTGCTGACAGCGCTGAACGCAGCGCGCCCAGTTGCATCTTCCGAGGCAATTTGTAGTCGTAGCTGCGTGGCTGCGGTCCGTGCACCGTGCCGCCATGGCGCCACAGCGGCGAGCGGATGGACCCCACGCGCGCGCGGCCCGTACCCTTCTGCTTCCACAATTTCTTTCCGGAACCGGACACTTCATGCCGCGTTTTCGTCGCAGCCGTTCCCGACCGCCGCGCGGCGGTATGGTGGCGCACCGCCTCATATATGAGCGCCTCGTTCACTTCGGCGCCGAACACCGCGTCGGCGAGCTCAACCGAGCCCACCACGGCGCCACTCAGATCCACAATGTCTACACTCGGCATCGTTCTTGGTCCTTCGTTTCCCTCGCGAGCACCTTACCGCTTCGCCCGCCGCACCATGACATAACCGCCGTTGGGCCCCGGGATCGCTCCCTTCACCGCAATGACGTTATCTTCGGTGTCTACACTCACCACTTCCAGGTTCCGCACCGTGACTTGCGCCGTTCCCATGCGCCCGGCCATTTTCATACCGGGAAACACCCGCGATGGAAAACTCGATGCGCCGATCGAACCGGCCGCCCGGTGAAACATCGAGCCGTGACTGGCCGGACCGCCACGGAAGTGATGCCGCTTCACCAGACCGGCAAAGCCCCGGCCCTTGCTGAGGCCAACCACATCGACAAGTTCCCTCGGCTTGAACTCGTCGGCGAGGATGCGATCGCCCGGTTTCAGGTCTCCATTGCCGCCTTCGAGAGCAAACTCGCGCATGAACTTCACGCCATCGGCGCCGGCCTTTTTCAGGTGGCCCGCCGCCGGCTTGTTTGCCTTCTTGGCATACTCGATCAGCCCAAGCTGCACAGCGTCATAACCGTCTGTCGAAGGCGTTTTGCGCTGTGTCACGATACACGGGCCCGCTTTGACAAGGGTCACCGGAACAACTTGCCCGTCCGCGTTGAACACCTGCGTCATTCCGATCTTTTTGCCGAGAATTCCTGGACTCATATCTGCTTTACCCTTCGCGCTTCATCTGGCGTTTTCGTGTACTCGCCCCGCGCCCTTACTTCTTGCCAAACGCCTTGATCTCCACATCCACGCCCGCCGGGAGATCCAGTTTCATCAATGCATCGACCGTCTCCTGCGTCGGCTCGAGAATGTCGAGCAGGCGCTTGTGCGTGCGGATTTCGAACTGCTCGCGAGACTTCTTGTCCACATGCGGCGAGCGCAGCACGGTGTAACGGTTCTTCAACGTCGGCAGTGGAATGGGACCCGCCACGGCGGCGCCGGTGCGCTTCGCGGTATCGACAATTTCACCTGTCGATTGATCGAGGATGCGATGGTCGTACGCCTTGAGTCGGATGCGGATGCGTTCTTTCATTTCGTTCTTTCTATCGATTTCAGCAGTGGGCGAGGCGTTCCTCGCCCCCACACTATTCGACGATGTCCGTCACCGTTCCGGCGCCCACCGTCCGGCCGCCCTCGCGGATCGCGAAGCGCAGCCCTTTGTCCATGGCTACCGGCGTGATCAACTCTACTTCCAGCGTCACGTTATCGCCCGGCATCACCATCTCCATGCCTTCCGGCAGCGTCGCCACTCCCGTCACGTCCGTCGTCCGGAAATAGAACTGCGGACGATATCCCTTGAAAAACGGAGTGTGCCGCCCGCCTTCGTCCTTCGACAGCACGTACACTTCACCCTTGAACTTCCGGTGCGGCTTGATCGATCCCGGCTTCGCGATCACCTGCCCGCGCTCCACATCGGTCTTTTCGATGCCGCGCAGCAGCAGACCCACGTTGTCGCCCGCGCGCCCTTCATCCAGCAGCTTCTTGAACATCTCGACGCCCGTGATCACCGTCTTCCGCGTGTCCCGGAATCCGACAATCTCCATGTCGTCGCCGACCTTCGCAAT
>JAICLJ010000179.1 GCA_025927575.1 Bryobacteraceae bacterium
GAATCTCCATTCTTCAGCTTCACCTCTGTGGTGAATTCCTGGTAGGAGTGCGGATCCAGGATCTTCTTCTTTAAAAAAGCGACATCCCAACGCGCAAGATCGCCCGCCGTCATGCAGAGTTCGCCCGCTCCGAAATACCAACCTGCCGCTTCGCGCATCGCCGCGCGGGGAGGACCAAGCGCGTATCGCGTATAGGCGACCGCATCGTGCGGCGATTTGTCGGAAACGCAGTCGCCCGCCGAGTGCATGCCGAGCGGATTGAATATGCGGTTCTGAAGGAACGCCAACAGGTTCTGGCCGGATGCCTTTTCGAAGATTTTTGCCGCCAGCACATAATTCGTATTGCTGTACTGCCAGCGAGTGCCCGGATCGAAGTTGAGAGGCTTCTTCGCCCAACGGTCGAGGATCATATCGGGCGCGATCGGCTTTGTCCAGGCAGGAATTATGTAATCCTGAGGCGCATAGTCTTCATAACCCGATGTGTGTGACAACAATTCGCGGATCGTGACTTCGTTCGCGCGAGTCAGGCCGGGAAAATACTTCGAGACCTTGTCATCGAGCGATATTTTGCCGCGCTCCTGTAGCAGAAGGAGGGCGGCCGCCGTGAATTGCTTGCTGATGGAACCTACGGCATAGCGGGTATCGCGGGTTGCCGCGCCCTTTGGCGAAAGCGACGCGTTGCCGGCCGCCGTTGCATAGACGAATTCTCCATTCTGTACGACCGCAACCGCCAAACTCGGCGCGCCGGACGATTCGAGAGACTTTTCGAGAATGGTGTCGACGCTGCGGGTGAAGGAGGCCGGTGTCTCCGCCCGGGTGTGCAGACAAGTCAGGAGAATGATTACCGCAACCGCTGCTCTCTTGAACATACGCGTCTACTATACGACCGGGAATGGGCGCCATTGGCTCAGCTCAAGCTCAGCTCGCCGCTGTGATCCACGATACTCTCCACGGGAGTACGTGTAATTACCAGTTGGCCCTTTGTGCACGGTTTTCACCCGCATCCGCGTCTGTGTTTTGTAGAGCTTCCGACTTTTCGGAATAGGAGCGGGTCGATGCAAATGAAAACTATAATGACGGGCCTTTGCTGTTTAGCCCTTTGCTGTACTCCGGTGTTTGCGCAGGGAGGCACTCTCTCGAAGAGCGACCAAGCCTTCCTTAAAATGGCGGCTGAAACGGATATGACTGAAGCGCATATGGGTCAGATGGCGCAAGATCAGGCGAGCGAACAGGGGGTGAAGGACCTGGGCCAGGCTTTGATTCAGGACCACACGAAGGACTACAACACCCTGTCGCAACTGGCCACAAAGCTTGGCGCCACTATTCCCAACGGGATCGACGCCTCGAAAGTGGCCCCCATCCGCAGTTTGGAGCACCTGAAGGGAAAGAGTTTCGACAGGCGCTTTATCCATGAATCGGTTACGGGTCATGAAAAGGTGATTGCCGCCTACAAAAAACAATCGGAGCACGGCGATAATGCCGACATCAAAGCCTATGCTACCCAGGCCCTTCCTACGCTTGAAGACCATTTACACAAATCCGAAGATCTAGCTAAGCAGGGAAAGATGGCAAGCTAAACGCTTGCGGTTCTGAACTAATCCGCGGCGATGCCGGGACGCTTCCACGTCCCGGCACCTTCAGTTTTGCTGAGAGCCGCTGGTTCCGGCATTCGGCTCCCATAGAGTTTCGGGTACGCCAAGGACGGTATTTACCCATCTGCTCCAGACGAAAAAAGCGTCGCTAAGTCGATTCAGATACATCAGGCAATGCGACGGCGGATCTTCTTCGCGGGACAGCGTCAGCAGCAGGCGCTCTGCCCGGCGGCAGACTGTCCTGCAGACGTGAAGTTCCGCGTCGAGCGTGCTTGCGCCCGGCAGCACGAATGACCGCAAGGCCGGAAGATCTTTGTTGGCGCTGTCGATTTCGTGCTCCAGTTGGGTGATTTCGGCTTCCGTGATTCGCGGCTGTTTCGGATGGACATCCTGCGGGAGCGTAGCTAGAATCGAACCCAAATTGAAGAGCTCGTGCTGCACGCGCTTCAACGTTGCGCCGAAATTCTGTAGCACCGGATAGACCAGCGCCAGTTCTTCTGCGCTCGCTCGAGCTACGCCAATAAACGAGTTCAATTCGTCCACCGTTCCATAACAGTCGATTCGCCTATGGTCTTTCGCCACCCGTTGGCCACCGGCCAAGCTGGTCTCCCCATGGTCGCCGCCGCGGGTGTAGATACGATTCAGGGCGACTTTTCGCGGCTCATGAAAGGGCTTATCTTCAGAAGACATGGTGTTTCCGTTCTACCACTAATGCAGTAGCGGCGAAACGAACTCGATCGGATCTCGCTCGCTCAAGCCCACTCGATTCTCGCTGAATTCTCCTTGTTAATTCGCTTTCCTCGATATACAATTTGCCCCAGTTAGTGTTCTTCTCAGGGGAAAGGAATAAGCATGACCAGTTTTCGCTTTGTGGCAAGTATAGTGTGCCTTACGGTTATGACCGGGAGCGCGTGGAGCCAGGTCACCACCGGAAGCATACTCGGGGAGGTGCGCGATTCGTCCGGCGCGGCCGTGGCCGGCGCCAAGGTCACGGTCACAGACACGCTGAAGGGCACAGCCCAGCAATACACGACCGACAACAGCGGCTCATACTACGCGCCGTTCTTAATTCCGGGCACATACCGGGTTTCGGTCGAAAAGGAGGGGTTTAAGCGCTCAATGTCGGCGGATATACCGCTGAGCGTCGACCAGAAGGCGCGGACGGATTTCACCCTCGAGGTAGGCAGTGTCAGCGAGACACTGGAAGTAACCGCCGCTCCGCCGCTGATCCATACGGAAACGGCTGAACTCGGCGAAGTGGTGACCGAACGCGCGATTCGCACGCTGCCGCTCAATGGCCGCAACTTTGCACAACTGGTATACCTGGTGCCGGGCATTACACCCGGGCAGCAGGGAGAAAATCTTTCGGGGGCCAGCACGTTCAATCCACGAGCGGCTTCCAATTTCAATGCCCTCGGAAGCCAAGCAAACGCAAATGCGTGGCTGGTCGACGGCATCATGGACAACGAGTGGACCTATAACACGGTAATGGTGCAGCCGTCGGTGGAGTCGATCCAAGAATTTAAGGTTCTGACCGGGACGTTCAGCGCCGAATTCGGCCGTGGCGCGGGCGTTGTGACTACGCAAACCAAATCGGGCAGTAACCAGTTTCACGGCAGCGCCTTCGAATTTCTCCGTAACAATTATTTCGACGCACGTAATTATTTCAACTACCGCGGCGTTCAGGCCCAGCCGCCTTTCCGGCGCAACCAGTACGGCGCCTCGCTTGGCGGCCCGATCTGGAAAAACCACACGTTTTTCTTCGCCGATTACTATGGGACGCGCGAAATCAAAGGCAATACGTTTCTGACCACGGTTCCCACATCTCTGATGCACACGGGCGATTTCAGCGAGTTAAACGCTCGGGGCGTGACTATCTACGATCCGACAACGACGCGAACGGTAAACGGCCAGATTATACGCACGCCTTTCCCAAACAACACAATCAATCCCGCTCAGATTAATTCCGTGTCCGCGAATGTCATGAGTCTTTATCCGCTGCCGAATCTGCCAGGCCTGGTGAATAATCGCCTCGACGTACTGAATCGGAATTTGAAGGATAATGGCGGAAATCTTCGGATTGATCACCGCATCGGCGATAAGGATTCGCTCTACGGGCGCTTCAGCTATGAGAAATTCGACCTGTTCGATGCCAAGGGACAGAGCGGATGCTGCTATCCAACGCCCGCTGCGGCGGCGGGCCAGTTTGATTTAGGACCATTCGTTTCGGGCGGCCAGCTTACGACGCTAGCGGCATCCGGCGCGGCGCTGAACGAAGCGCACATCTTTTCGCCCACCCTGGTCAATGAATTGATCCTTGGGTATGCCCGCACCAATCCTTTCTCGACGCAGTCGGATTTCGGGCACAACGCGGCGCAATCGCTCGGCATCAACGGCATTAACATCAGCCAGTTCTCTACCGGTCTGCCGACTATTGTTTCGGGTGCGTGGGGAGGCGTAGGCGGCGTGCAGGCGCTGAATGGAGGCCCCGGGTTCCTGCCGGCGCATCCGGTTCAGACGTCATATCAACTGCAGGACAACGTCTCCTGGAGTGTCAGCAATCACCAACTGAAGCTCGGCTATCGCGGCATTCAGGATCGCATGTCGCCGTTCACCAATACCGACACCCGCGGCACCCTGAATTTCCAGAACGCTTTGACTGCGAATCCGGTGACGGGCGGAGGCGGCGCCGGCTGGGCAACCCTGCTGCTCGGATATCTCGACAATGGCACGGGCGCGGGCGGTTCGCGCGGCTTCCTGCGGGAGCCTTATTACCTGACCAGTTGGGAACACGCGCTTTGGCTCCAGGACGATTGGAAGGTGAACCGGAAGCTGACGCTGAACCTTGGCCTGCGCTGGGAAGCCTACACAGCGCCCACCGAAGAGCGCGATCGTCTGACGAACTTCGATTTTCCAAATCAGACGCTTGTGTACGCCGGCGTCAATGGAACTTCCGATACCGCGAATGTCAAGACGCACTGGAAGAACTTCGGCCCGCGCTTCGGCTTCGCTTACGACCCAACCGGTAACGGCCGCACGGTCATCCGCGGCGGATTCGGCATGTCCTATTTCCCGGAACAGGCGTCGGCATCAAACATCATCGGCCAAGCCGTGCCTTGGACCATTTCGCAGAACACCGCCCCGACTGAGTTATATCCGGCGAGCGTCAGCAGCCTGCCCGTCATTAACAACCCCTTCGGTCCGCCAGTGCCGGTGCAACCGATGACCACAGCCGAACTATTGGCGGACAATCCGCGCGTACTGGCCCAATCTTACGAGAATCAGACTCCGTATTATGAGAGCTGGAATTTGGACATACAGCGCCAGTTAGGAAAGAGCTACGTCGTCGAACTTGCCTACGCAGGCAGCCGCGGCATCCATCTGCTGGCCGGTTATAACCCAGTTGAAGTCCAGCCGGGAACAGGACCAGCGAATTCACGCGTCACAATCCCAACCCTTGCGACGCTGCGGGGTAATTTCCTATATACGGATCCGCGCAACATGTCGAATTTCCATAGCTTTCAGGCAAAAATGACGAAGCGGTTCTCCTCGGGCCTGCAATTCCTGGGAAGCTATACGTGGTCGAAATCGCTGGATTACAGCGGTTCGGCTGCCAGCGGCTCCGGATGGGTCGGCGGACCGCAGACCATCACAAATTTCGCTGCTGCTTACGGACCATCCGGGTTCGATGTCCGGCACCGGTTTGTGGGGAGTTGGGTGTACGAACTACCCTTTGGTCCGGGCCGGCGCTTCTTGAGTAGCGGCATTCTGGGCAACATCGTCGGAGGCTGGGAAATTGACGGCATCGGGACGGTTTCGACAGGACGGCCATTTACCGTTTACCTTTCGAGCTCGAACAACAACGCCACCGAATGGCCCGATCGAATCGCGTCCGGCACCCGGGCGGACGCCCAGCGGTCTAACTGGTATGACCCAACCGCGTTCGTACAGCCGCCGGCCGGCAGTTATCGATACGGCAACGAGGGACGCGGCTCCCTTTATTCGCCCGGCTGGACCAACTTCGATTTATCCGCAGCGAAAAATTTTACGATCTTGGAAAATCTAAAAGTTCAGTTCCGGGTGGATGCGTTCAATACTTTCAACCACCCGCAATTCGGCAACCCGAACCAGACGGTGAACTCGAGCAATCCGGCCAACTCGGATACCAGCATTACGAATACGATTACCGACAATCGCGACCTGCAGCTCGCGGTGAAGATCCAGTTTTGAATTCGGCCAGTTACTCACTGATTAACGGATGCCACGGCGAACTGGCTCGCCCAAGCCCGACTTTCGAATATTCGAGATAGTGCCGCCGCACGTAAGACCCAGGCGTGAGCCGGTTATTCGACGTTTCCCTTGTATGCATTTGGGAAAAAGTGAATAATCGCATGCAGATGCCGAACAAACAACCGACGCAATCACCTCGAAAGAATATGGCGCTAGTGGAGGGAAGCAACCGCGATGCGATGGCCGGCGCAAAAGACGTGGGTGGCGTCAATCCTAAGGACGAGGCCGAGGTCACGCTGCGCGTGCGGAGCCGTATGAGTGAGGGGGATTTGCACCAGCGTTTACAACTGGCGGCAGCCAAACCGCCATCGGAAAGAACATATCTAAGCAGGACCGAGCTTACACAATCGCATGGCGCCAGCCCGGAAGACCTCGCTAAAATCGACCAGTTCGCGCACGATCATCATTTGACGGTTGTGGAATCGAGCATTCCGAAGCGAATGGTGCGGCTGCGGGGGGCGCTTGCCGATCTGCAGACGGCATTCGGCGTGACCCTGCGCCGGTATCGTACAAAGCAGGTCACCTATCGCGGCCGGACCGGCCCAGTGTATGTTCCGAAAGAGCTTGCGGGCATTGTGGAAGGGGTGTTCGGGTTGGATGACCGGCCAGTCGCCAAGCCTCATTATCGCAAGCTCGGCACGCTCAAACGCAGTGTAAAGATTGCGCAAGCGAAGAAGCCTGCGGCCAAATCCCCGAAGAAAGCGGTTCACCGGATTGCGCCCAAAGCGGCTAGAGACACGAGCTTCTCGGTTCCAGAGATTTTAAAGCTGTACAACTTTCCGGCCGGGCTCGATGGAACTGGCCAAACAATAGCTCTCCTCGAGCTGAACACACCAGCGGATCCCTCGCAGCCGAACCAAAAGGCTGGAGCCGGGTACACGAATTCGGATCTGAAGGCCTTCTTTTCAGAGCTGAAGCTGAAGACTCCCGCAGTAAGCCCGGTCTCGGTGGACGGCGGCGCGAATCTGCCGGGCTTGAACCCGAATGCCGACGGCGAAGTGACACTTGATATTGAAGTGGCTGGCGCGGCGGCGCCCGGCGCATCGATCGCCGTCTATTTCGCTCCGAATACGGACAAGGGCTTTATCGATGTGATTACATCTGCCGTTCACGATGAAGTGAGGAAGCCGACGGTGCTGTCGATCAGTTGGGGTGGTCCGGAAGACTCCTCAACCCAGCAGTTCCTCAACGGAGTGAGCTCGGCTATCAGTGATGCGTCGCTGATCGGGATGACCGTCTGCGTTGCTTCGGGAGATAGCGGCTCGTCCGATTTGAGTAGTTCGGATGGGGGCCCGCACGTGGACTTTCCCGCGTCGAGCCCTTATTCGCTCGCCTGCGGGGGGACGACTCTCACGGGGAACAAGGGCACGATAGGCAGCGAAGTGGTATGGAATGAGGGGCGGCGAGGGGGAGGTGGAGGCGGGGGCGTGAGCACGAAGTTCCCTCTACCCGCCTATCAGCAGAACGCGTCAATTCCAAAGTCACCGAAAAGCACCACCGGCCGTGGCGTTCCGGATGTGGCAGGCAACGGGGACCCCCAAACCGGCTATCAGATTATCCTCGGCGGAAAAGAAGTGGTGATTGGCGGAACCAGCGCCGTCGCTCCGCTTTGGGCAGGCCTTGTCGCTCGTATCAACCAGCAACTTGCAAAGAACGGCGCTGGACCGGTCGGTTTTCTGAATACAACGCTGTACCAACTGCCCGATGGATCGAAAGCCCTCCGTGACATAACGGAGGGAACTAACGATATCGACGGCGACCTGGGCGTCTACGCAGCGGCGACCGGCTGGGATGCATGTACGGGGCTCGGCACACCCGATGGCCAGGTGCTGCTCGAGGCTTTGACAACGAGATAGGTTGCATTCGGTATCTAAGCCGTCTGGTTCATTAAGTAGTTCGCGACCAATGCATAGCAGGATGGCTCGCTGACACCCCTCCCTTTCGCATTTCAAGCAGCGCCGGATTGCGGGTGAGCTATCATTGTTTGGCGTCGCCGGACGGCGCCTCCCGACTCGGCAGAAGATGACTTTCGTTTTCTCTTCCTCCGAAGCTCCTCGTGGAGGCTTGGTTTGGGGCCCTTGAAATAGCAGCATGCAGTGCGTGTACACCGGAATTCCGGAGCGCGAAAAAACGGTTGACCTAAAATGATAGGCACTGCCGTCCTCTAGAGTGAACGGAAATATCGACTTGCAAGATACCGAATACCTGCATTCCAGCCCTTTGGCGGCCGAACTGGCCTTCACGCCGTCGCGCCAGACCCGCCGCATTTACGACATTCTGGCCCCTCTGTATCCTGTTTCAACGCTCCTGTTCCACTCGCGCGCCCACAAAGAAGCAATTGCGGTATCGGGCATCCGGAATGGGATGCGAGTTTTGGAAGTGGCAATCGGCTCTGGAGAGATGTTTCACAAGTTGGTCGAGGCGAATCCTGACGGGCACACCGTGGGTGTCGATCTCTCGCCCAACATGGCGGCAAGGACCCAATCTGGCTCCCGCCGGGCGTTCCCCGATACTGCCGCGCATTGCCAAGCCGCCGATGCGCGTTACCTCCCGTTCGCGGACGGATCATTTGATGCGCTGGTATGCTGCTATCTGCTTGAGTTGCTTTCGGAAAACGACGTAGAAGACACAGTGTCCGAATTCCATCGGGTTTTGCGAGCGAGCGGACCGCTGACCCTCATTCTGATAGGCCAGAACAAGTCTATGTTCAACAGCGCGTATCGCGTCTGTACCAAAGTTGCGCCCGCGTTCTGGGGGCGACAGGTTGAACGGCATATCCCGCGCGTTCTGCGTGCCCGCGGATTCAATGTGGAGCGCGACCAGAAGGTTCGCCAGATCTTTTATCCTTCCCGCGTGCTAGTGGCCAGGAACGCGGAAGAAGCCTAAAAGGCAGCGCGAGCAAGATGGGGCTCCCTGCCGTATGGATCGCGTGGCCGGAAACCGTTCCCGAGAAACTCTGGAAGTTGAATCGGAGTTTTCCTAAAACCTATCTGCAGAGACGCTCCGTATTAGCTTCATTACTATCCCTCGAAGTGTAGGCGACTGCCGATTGGGGTCCGTCCCCGTCACGAGCGCACAACTGGACCAGAGACTTCTGAGGGCTACCCGCAGGAGTAGCCGCAGCATCACAGGTGATAACCTGAAAATCAGGTGCCAGAGCAAGATTCATTCGAAGTTACGCCCCAACAAGTCGACGCTTTGCGAGCATCAGGGGAGTTGCTGGCCTTCATCGACGTACGGGATCCAGAGGAATGGGAGAAGACCCGCATCGAAGGAGCGACGCTGATTCCGATGGGTGTCGTGCCCGCTGCTCTTGAAGCAATTGAAGCCAGAGCGGATGAGGCTAGCCTGATTGTGTACTGCCATCACGGGGTTCGCAGCCTGCAGGTCGTTTCCTGGCTGCGGCAGCAAGGTATCGCGTGCTGCTATAGCCTGGCGGGCGGAATCGACCGCTGGAGCAGCGAGATCGATTCCTCTGTAGCTCGTTATTGAAACTATCGCCGGATCAGGCGCGTTGAACCTTGGCCCTCGCTTCAGCAATTTTCTGCCGGAATTGACGGGCTCGCTCGACAAAAACTTCGTACTTGCCCTCTTGGATCGTCTTGTTATCGATCAGATCACTTCCCACGCCGACCGCACAACATCCCGCAGCGAGGAAATCGCCAACGGTTTCAAGGTTCACGCCACCGGTTGGCACAAACTCAATGTGGGGAAACGGGCCCTTCAACGCTTTGATGTACTTCGCTCCCCCTAA
>JAICLJ010000298.1 GCA_025927575.1 Bryobacteraceae bacterium
CTGTGTCAGACGATCGAAGCAGCCATTCTCAACATCCTTGACGCAGGGTTGAACTCTCTTCTCATGAAGATCTTGCGGCTTCATCGGAAACAAATAGAGCAACTCAAGATCCTTCTCGCTCAGGGGGTGTTGCGGCACTCGCGTCCGGCTTCCGCGCACCCCGCAGCCGGCGACCGGCCTCATCCGGGTGATGACGCAGAAAATCCCGCCGCCACCATTGCGTGAAGCCTCCACGCATTGAAGAACGCGGCAGGTTTCCCGATCTGGAGTTTTATGAATGGTCCAGGTGCCATCCGCTGCAGACACGAGCGAACAGACGCATGCGCATCCTGTAGGATGGCGCCGCTATCTTTACTCGACCAACCATAAAGACATCGGCACGATGTACTTCGTGTTCGCGATGTGCGCCGGGTTGATCGGCGGGGTCCTTTCAGTCGTGATCCGGATGGAATTGCAGCAGCCCGGGCTGCAGATTTTTACCAGTACGCATACCTACAATGTCTTCGTGACCAGCCACGGCCTGATCATGATCTTCTTCACCCTCATGCCCGCGATGATGGGAGGATTCGGCAACTGGATGGTTCCGCTCATGATCGGGGCGCCGGATATGGCGTTTCCGCGCATGAACAACATTTCTTTCTGGCTGCTGCCCACCTCGTTTGCGTTGCTCATCATTTCGATGTTTGTGGGAGGTGAGCCGGGCTCCAAGGGCGCCGGCACCGGCTGGACCCTCTATGCGCCGCTTTCGACCTCCGGCCATCCCGGACCTGCCGTTGATTTCGTGATCCTGTCGATACATGTCGCGGGCGCGTCTTCGATACTCGGCGCGATCAATTTCATTACCACTATTTTCAACATGCGGGCTCCCGGCATGACGCTGCACAAGATGCCGCTGTTCGTGTGGTCGGTGCTGGTGACAGCATTCCTGCTGTTGCTGTCGCTGCCCGTCCTGGCGGGCGCGATTACCATGCTCCTTACGGATCGCAACTTTGGAACGACATTCTTCGCGGCGGAAGGTGGCGGAGATCCCGTACTGTTTCAGCACCTGTTCTGGTTCTTCGGTCACCCCGAAGTTTACATCATGATATTGCCGGGGTTCGGCATGGTCAGCCATGTGGTTTCCACATTCAGCCGCAAACCGATCTTCGGTTATCTTGGAATGGTTTATGCGCTTGTCGCGATTGGCTTCATCGGCTTCGTGGTCTGGGCCCATCACATGTACACCGTCGGCATGTCGAGCAGCGCCCAGGCTTACTTCGCATTCGCAAGCATGGTGATTGCAGTTCCGACCGGCGTCAAAGTCTTTTCATGGATCGCCACGATGTGGGGCGGCTCCATAAGATTCAAGACACCGATGCTCTGGGCGATCGGCTTCATTTTTGTATTCACGATTGGCGGCGTAACCGGTGTGGTGCTCGCCAATCCGGGAGTCGACCGGACGTTGCAGGACACTTACTACGTGGTCGCGCACTTCCACTATGTGCTGTCTCTTGGCGCCGTATTCGCCATTTTCGCAGGCTGGTACTACTGGTTTCCGAAAATAACCGGGTACATGTACTCCGAAACCCTCGGCAAGCTCCACTTTTGGCTGACATTTGTCGGGGTGAACCTCGCTTTCTTCCCGATGCATTTCCTTGGCCTCTCCGGAATGCCGCGACGTATTGCCGATTATCCAGATGCGTTTGCAGCCCTGAACCAGATTTCCTCCATTGGAGCCTACATATCGGCAACCGGCCTGATCGTGTTCTTCGTAGGTCTCGCCTACGCGTTTGTCCGCAAGCATAGAGCTGCGGATAACCCGTGGGGACCCGGTGCCACCACTCTCGAATGGGCGCTGCCTTCACCACCGCCGTTTCACCAATTCGAGGTGTTGCCGCGGATTGAGTGACTAGCGTGTGATCCGATTGAAGAGATGGGTACTGCCTGATCGCTCAGGCCAACAAGCGATCCAAATAATCAGGCATGGCAACAGCACTTGGCAATTCGGGGACAACACATACATGATAGCCAATTGGAATAATGCCATGGCCAAAAACACTCTCAACCAGCAGGACAAGAGGAATCTTGACCTCCAACTGGACAGGGAACTGGAAGGGACATTTCCAGCGAGTGATCCGCTAACGATCACCCGTTTTCCCTATCGGAGGGGATCGGTGAAATCCTCCAGGGGTAGCAATGCCGATGGCGCGTCGGTCCGCCGCTCCCACGATGACAATGAACGTGCTGGGACGAACTCTCACCCCACGCAAAAATCGTGACTATCCCTCAGAGGCTGGCTGAGGCGATCCTGTCGACGGCGTCGGACGCAATCATTGCGACCGACCGCACTGGTACCATCAGCTTCTGGAATCCCGGCGCGAGCCGCATTTTCGGGTTTACGGCTGATGAAGCTGTTGGAAGCTCGTTGGATCTCATCGTTCCCGACAATCTTCGGGCGCGGCATTGGGCGGGTTTCAATCGCGTCATGGAGACGGGAGAAAGTCATTACGGTCACGGTGATCTCCTGTCAGTTCCGGCACTGACAAAGGATGGTCGACGAATCTCAGCCGAATTTACGATCACTATGCTGCGGGATGAGCACGACGATCCGGTCGGGACCGTGGCTATTCTTCGCGATGTAACCAAGCAGTTCGAACAAAACCGCAAAATGAAACGCCAGCTTGCAGAATTGACACGCGGTCAAAGCTAAATGCGACAATCAACGAAAGACGACTGCGGCCGAATACCCTGACGGGATCAACGAACGACTTGTGGTGCTCGCGATATGAACTCTTGCACAACGAAGCTCAATTACGTTTCTGAGGACGGCATTCGTCAACTTGTCGACGCTTTTTATGCCAAGGTTCGCATTGATCCTGAACTCGCACCAATTTTTGAGCGCGCCATCCCCGGTGACTGGCAACCTCATCTGACGAAGATGTATGCCTTCTGGTCCTCAGTCATGCTCACTACCGGGCGCTACAAGGGCAACCCGGTCGCCAAGCATCTGGCGATTCCAGGTATTCAGCCGCATCTCTTTCAACGCTGGTTGAGGCTGTTCAATGAGACTTGCCGCGAACTGTTTGACGATCCGGTCAGCGCTGAATTCCGCGCCAAGGCAGAGCGCATTGCGGAGAGTCTAAAGCTCGCCTTGTTTTATCGGCCTGACCGACCGTGGCCGCTACAAGCGGAATGAAATCAACCGAAGGAGGTCATGATGGCTGAAGATATGTATCCGTCCTCAACGCGAGAGATCGCGCAGAAGCGCCGCGAACTGCAGCCAGAAACCGAAGCGGCCTTCCAGGCGTTCAGTCAAAAGGTATTCGCGGACGGAGCGCTGTCGACAAAAATGAAGCAGATCATCGCTGTCGCCGTCGCGCACGTGACTCAATGTCCCTATTGCATCAAGGGCCATACCAAGGCGGCGCTTCGGCATGGCGCCACCGAACAGGAGTTGATGGAGGCGATCTGGGTTGCTGCGGAAATGCGCGCCGGCGGTGCCTTTGCCCATTCCGCCCTCGCGATCGCCGAGATGAGCAAAGCGACCGCGAACAGCGCCTGATCCGGGAGGCCGCAAGACTTCGCTGCGCGTTAAAGGCCCATCACGCTGGGGTCTGGATTGGCGGCTGGCCGGTCGTTATCGGCAGCCGAGAATGGCAATATCCTTTTATCGATTTTATCGATATGAAGCGTGAAAATTACTCGCTTGCAAAATACATAGCCGAACCCAGAATATGACCAAGGCAGAATAAACCCGCGCAGCTCGCGGATTTATTCAGA
>JAICLJ010000153.1 GCA_025927575.1 Bryobacteraceae bacterium
AATAAAACCAAGGTGGCTTATCGACGAATAGGCGATGACGCGTTTCAGGTTCGGCTGCACAAAGGCGAGCAGCGCGCCATAAATGATGCCAATGATTGCAAGAACGGCGATCCAATCGGCGCACTCGTGCGCGGCATTCGGAAAAAGCGGGATACAGAACCGGATCAAGCCGTACGCGCCCATCTTCGACATCACCGCGGCAATTAAGAACGTGGCTGGCGCGGGCGCTTCCGAATAGGTGATGGGCAACCAGGTGTGCAGCGGGAATATCGGAACCTTGATTGCGAAGGCGAGCAGGAAACCGAGAAATAGCGAGAGTTGCTCGGTCGAGGAGAGTGTGACCGTTCCGCTGTTCAGCGCCGCCAGAACTTGAGCGTAATCGAAGGAGCCGACCTTCGTCGCGAGATAGAGGATGCTTGCGAGCATCATGACCGAGCCGGCCATCGTGTAGACAAAAAATTTCACGGCTGCATAGCCGCGGCGCGCGCCGCCCCAACCGCCGACCATCAAATACATCGGCACCAGCGCGACTTCCCAAAACACGTAGAACACGAACAGATCAAAGGCTGAAAAGACACCGATCAATCCGAATTCGAATAGAAGCAGTAGAGCGTAAAAGGCATTATGCCGGTCCTTGATCAGTGTGTCGGAGATCCAGATACCGATGGGAATCAGCAGCGTCGTCAGCAGTATGAGCCACAGACTAATGCCATCGACGGCAAGATGGAAGTGGATATTCAAGCTGGTGACCCACATCGTGTCCACGACGGAGGTCTGCTGAGCAGGCAAGCTGAATGCGGGGCCAATCAATCCTAATGAGGAAACAAACGCCGCCAGCGAGAAAACAAGCGCAACCGGCCAGCCCGATCTAGACCGGCGCGGCAGAAACAACAGAGCGACAAAGCCGGCTAGCGGGAGGAAGAGCGTCAGCAGCAGGATATTCATCGTGCTCCTCCCGCGAGGCCAAGGACGATCAACACCAGCAGCGACCCGAGCATCACCCATGTCGCATAGTTACGAATGCTTCCGGATTGCATCTGCCGGAAGATAGCGCCGATCCCGCGAAAACGATGCCCGAGGAGGTCCACGGCGCCGTCAACGGCAGCGACATCCACGCCTTTCCACAGCACGGTCCGAGAAAAGGCCTCAATCGGTCTGACGATCAGCGCTCCGTAGATTTCATCCACATAGTATTTATGGTCGATTAACTTGTATAGCGGGCCGGCGGCGGACGCAATCGATTCGGCCGTCGCGGGCTTTAGAATGTAAATGTAATAGGCGATCAATATGCCGATAATGCTGATAGCCGCTGAAATACCCATCAGCAGAGAGTTGCCGTGCTCCACATTCGGCAACATCGGCGCCAGCCAGTTGGGAACGTTCAGAAATCCGCCGCCAACCGACAACACACCCAGCACGATCAGAGGCACGGTCATCACCCAGGGCGATTCGTGTGGATGATGATGGCCGCGATAATTGCCGAAGAATACAAGGAAGAATGCGCGGAACACATAGAATGCCGTGATGCCGGCCGTGATCACGCCAACCCAGTACATCCACGGCGCATAATCATAGGCGGCCGAAAGGATCGCGTCCTTGCTGAAGAATCCGGAGAATCCCGGAACGCCCGAGATCGCAAGACTGGCGGCAAGCAGCGTGAAGAACGTGATGGGCATGTACTTGCGAAGGCCGCCCATGTGGCGCAGGTCCTGTTCCCCACCGATTCCGTGAATGATGCTGCCGGCGCCCAGAAATAAAAGGGCCTTAAAGAACGAGTGCGTCATTACATGGAAAATGCCATCGGAATAGGCTCCCACACCGACGCCCAGGAACATGTAACCAAGTTGTGAAACCGTCGAATAGGCGTACACACGTTTAATATCGTTCTGCGTCATGCCAATGGTTGCGGCCATCACGGCAGTGAATAAACCGATCAACGCGACCACATGAAGCGCGATCGGCGCGTGACCGTACAGGAAAGCTACACGCGCAATCATATAAACGCCGGCCGTCACCATGGTCGCCGCGTGGATAAGAGCGGAAACAGGAGTGGGGCCGGCCATGGCATCCGGAAGCCAGACAAATAGAGGTATCTGCGCGGATTTACCGGTCGCGCCCACGAATAACAGAAGCGTGATCGCCGTCAGGACGCCCGCGCTCGCCTCGATAGGCATAGACGCAACTGCGGAAGCAATGGTGGCGAAATCCAGCGTGTGGAAATGAACCACAAGCAGCAACATGCCAAGCAAGAACCCAAAATCGCCGATTCTATTGACGACGAAAGCTTTCGTTCCGGCATTATTCGCGACGTCCTCGCCAAAATAAAATCCGATCAACAGGTAACTGCAGAGGCCGACGCCCTCCCAACCGACGAACAACACCAGGAAGTTCGACGCCAGCACCAGCAGCAGCATAAAAAACATGAACAAGTTCAGGAGGCTAAAGAAGCGGTAATAGCCGCCTTCATGCGCCATGTAGCCGATGGAATAGATGTGTATCAGCAACCCGACGCCGGTAACGACCAACAACATGACCGCAGTCAGGCGGTCGACGGTTAGGTCGAAACCGATTTGAAGCGAGCCGCTATGTATCCAGGTGAAGTAAGTCTCGGTATGCGCGGTTGCTAGGGGATACAGAGCCGAAAGCGCCCAGAGGACATAGGCAAACGAGAGGACTACCGAGCCGACTGCGAAAACGTTGACGAGGGTCTTCGAAAAGCGACGCCCCCAAATCCCGTTGATCAGGAATCCGAGGAGAGGAAAGAGCGGAATGAGCCAAAGATTCATTGGATGGGTGGGCTACAGCTTCATGGAATCGATCTCGTCGATCTGCAACGTTTTCCGGTTTTTGAATACCGTGAGGATGATCGCCAAGCCAACAGCGGCTTCGGCGGCAGCCACGACCATAACGAAGAACGCGTAGATCTGGCCGTCGACCTGCCGCAACTGGTAAGAGAACGCGACGAAGCTCAGATTCACGGCATTCAGCATCAGCTCTATGGACATGAACACGGTGATGATGTTCTTGCGGTAAATGAATCCGGCAACGCCAAGCGCAAACAGGACTGCCGCCAGTATTAGGTACCACGATAAGGGGACGTGATGCATGCTTAGTCGATCTCCTTACGGGCCAGCACAACCGCGCCCAGAATGGCAATGAGAATTAGCACGGAAGTTACTTCAAACGGCAGCAGGTATTCGGTAAAGAGCACGCGTCCGATTTCGCGTGCGGTACCACCGGCATAACTGCCGAATCGAACCGAACGCAGCGCCGGTAAAAATGCTTCGATGACAAAGCCCATCACGGCGATGAAGGCCAACAAGAGAGGAATCCCGGCGATCTGAGCGAACCATGACTTACCGCCAGGCTTCTCGGCGCCGGCATTCAGCAGCATGATGACGAACACAAACAGGACCATAATGGCCCCTGCGTACACAATCACTTGCGCCGCAGCCAAAAACTCCGCTCCAAGCATCAAGTAAAGGACCGCGAGCGATCCCATAACACCGATGAGCGAGAGGGCGCTCGATATCGGATGCTTCTGCATCACTAAATTTAAGCCGCACACAACAGCAATGATCGCGAAGATAAAGAACAGAACTGTATCCATTACGAACTCCGGGGCGTCATCGGCCCGTCATGACGGCAACAAACAGTCCGGTAGCCAGCAAGTTGATTAGCGCGACCGGGAACAGGAATGTCCACGCAAAGCGCATGAGCTGGTCATAGCGGAAGCGCGGCAGCGTGCCCCGCACCCAGATGAAGACGAACAGCAGAAAGCCGACTTTGCTCAAAAACCAGAATATAGGGATGAGAATAGTATTCAAAACCGGGACGAAGAACAGACCCGCGAGAATCAGGGCGATGACGCCCACAATGGGAAGCGTGATGTTGTCCCATTTGCGAGCGGGCTGCAAGCCATGGAAGAAAGCGATCGCGGCGACGACTACCAAGAGCGCGACAGGAACGAAGTTGGAGTAAGGGGCCGGAAATAAAGGATGCCAGCCGCCAAGAAACACCAGCACCGCAATACAACAGACCGTGGTCATGTTCGCATACTCGGCCATGAAATAACCGGCGAATTTCATGCTGCTGTATTCGGTGTGGTAGCCGGCCACTAGCTCGTTCTCAGCCTCGGGGAGATCAAACGGAATGCGATTCGTTTCCGCAAAAGCTGCAATCAGATAAATAATGAAGCCGAAGACCTGAGGCCAAGGATATTGAAATACAGTCCAACGGGGGATGAATCCGAGCGAATAGCCCGCCTGACCATTCACCATCTCACGGAAGCTCAGCGAATTCAACATCAAAAGCGGAGCGACGAGCGCGAGGCCCATCGGCAGCTCATAGCTGATCATCTGCGCCGCGCTGCGCAGGCCGCCCATAAGCGAATACTTGTTGTTCGAAGCCCAACCACCTATCGCAATGGCGTAGACACCGACCGACGTGACCGCCAGCACAAACAGTATTCCGATGTTCAAATCGGTAATCTGCATTTGCGTGCGCACGCCGAAGGCCTCGATTTCGGGGCCGAACGGGAAAACCGCGACCGAGAGAAGGCACAGAAAGACCGCCACCGCAGGCGCCAGCCGGTAAAGGAACCGGTTCACGTGCGCGGGCATCAGATCTTCTTTGAAAAAGAGTTTCAGGGTGTCGGCTAATGGCTGCAACAGGCCGTGCGGACCGACGCGCCGCGGACCCACCCGCAGTTGAATATGCGACAGGACTTTGCGTTCAATCCATTGCAGGTACGCCAGAACCGTCATGAAAAAGGCCATGACAATGGCGATTTTGATGAGACTTACGACGATAAAAGTCATTGTTGTGTGGTCGACGTTTCGAGCGCTTCATCCGGCTCATTGACGATTTCGCCGTATATCGTGCCGGGCGCCTCGACGACCGCTTTCAGCGTGCTGCAATACCGGCCGAGAGTGCCCGAATGGAAGAGGTTGTTCCGGGCAGACTGAACGAGATCGGAACGTGTGGAAGAAACCGGACCGCTAGTCGGATTCGTCGCTGCCGCGCCGCCGCTTTCAACGACAATCAGCGGGAACCGATAAGAGGGAACCTCGGCGCGAATCTCATTAAGAACCTTCGAGGACTTCCAGATACCGATGTTCGCTTTCATTTCTTTCGAGATCAGGCCGATGATTTCGAGATCCGGCTTCGGTCCCATGACACGGGCCGCGCGCTTCAGTTGCTGGACTTCGCCGCAAACATTCGTCACCGTGCCATCCTTCTCATAGACTGACGAGGCAGGCAGCACAATATCGGCGAGTTGCGCGGTCTCCGTCAAAAACATATCCTGAACCAGCACGAATGCATTTGCCGCTGCGAGCTTATGACGCGAGAGAGGGTTTGCCCCAACCACCCAGAGCGCATCCAAATCCTGGGAACTGAGCATTTCGTCGTAGGCTAAACCGGGCTGCAATCCGGCATCACGAACGCTGCGATAGCCGGGCAACAGATCGGGGAGCAGACCCATATCCGCGGCCCCACGCGAATTCGAATAATCGACCAGACAAACGTATTTAACAGGTTTGCCGAGCGAATCGCCAAAGGCAACGAGTTTGCGGACCGCATCGCCCTTGACGGCGTCGCCAAACAGAATCACCAACTCCTCTTCGGCTTGCAGTTGCTCGCGAAGCGACTCGAGCGCCCCGAACTCCTGGCCTTCGGCGGCGCGCACAATCTTTTTCGCGTACTGATCTTCGCGAACCGGCCCTGGAGTCACCGCATAGACATTCGACTTATGATGCCGCCAGTTCGCGCGCAACTGGAACGCAAGAAGAGGGTGCTGCTGCGCAAGATCGCAATTCACGATCAAGGCAGCCTTCGCCGTATAAAGATCGCCCACCGTAGCAAGCGCGTTTTCTCTGCCCTGCAACGCATCCATCATGGTGACAATATCGCCCGTACGGTGATGATCGATGTTGGAGGTACCCAGAACATGGCGGGCGAATTTCTGCAAATAGAAATTCTCTTCGTTGGTTGTATGGTTGGAACCAATGATGCCGAACTTGCCGTTGCGCGCCTTGATTTCCGAGAATTTTTGCGCAACCGCTGTCAATGCCTGTGCCCACGAGACCGGCTCTAGCTTTCCGTCGACACGCATAAGCGGCGTTTCGAGGCGCCCAGGATGTTTGGTGAAATCGAAAGCATAGCGACCCTTCACGCAAAGGAACTCACCGTTGATGCCCGAGTGGTCGCGGTTGTTGCCGCGAATTATTTCGCCGTCTCGAACACCCAGGGTCGTCTTGCAGCCGTCTGAGCAGTGAGCGCAGATCGTGCCCACGTGATCCATCTCCCACGGCCGGGTCTTATACCGATACGCCCCGCTGGTCAGCGCGCCGACCGGGCAGATATCAATGCACATGCCGCATTCGTCGCAATCGAGATGGTCGGACTCGTTCGGAATGATCTCGGATTGCACGCCGCGATTTCCAACGCTAAGCGCGTTCATGCCCAAGCCTTCATCGCAGATGCGAACACAGCGATAGCACAGGATGCAGCGAGCTGGGTCGTAGTAAACTACAGGCGACCACTGCTTTTCATCGTGGTGAACTTTGATCTCGACAAAACGGCTTTCCCCGGCGCCATAGCGAAAAGCCATGTCCTGCAGTTCGCATTCCCCGCCTTTGTCGCAGACCGGGCAGTCGAGCGGGTGGTTCGTAAGCAGAAATTCGAGCATGCCCTTGCGAACGCCCTTTACCTGCTCGGAATCCGTATGCACGACCATGCCTTCCGCGACGGGCATCGTGCATGCCGGCTGGAGTTTGGGCATCTTTTCGATTTCCACCAGACACATGCGGCAAGCAGCCTGAAGCGCCAGGCCATCGTAATAGCAGAAGGCCGGAATCTCGATACCCGCCTTCTTCGCGGCGTTGATCACTAACGTACCCGCGGGAGCCTGCAATTGCCTGCCGTCTATGGTGAATGTAACCAGGTCAGCCATATCCTTTACTTCACGCCCCCAAAACCTCAATCAGCTCTGGCGCTTGGGGGTCTTGCGCCTTCAATAGGTGGGCCTCAAATTCATCACGAAACTTCTCAATGAAGCCTATGGTCGGCATGGCTGCAGCATCACCCAAGGCGCAGAACGTGCGGCCGAGCATGTTCTTTGCGAGTTCCCCGATGAGCGGAATATCCTCAGAGCGGCCGTCTCCTTCATGGAAGCGATCGAGGATCTTTTTCAGCCAGGTCGTGCCTTCCCGGCAAGGAATGCACCAGCCGCAGCTTTCGTGCTGATAAAACTTCATGGTGCGCATCGCGAGCTGAACGATATCGGTGTCCTCGTCCAGCACCACCACACCACCCGACCCTGCCATGGTCTTCAACTTCGCCATGGAGTCGAAGTCCATCGGCACGTCACACTCCTCCCTCTTCAACACAGGCGAGGAAGAACCTCCAGGGATCACTGCCTTCAACTTCTTGCCGTTACGCATGCCGCCGCAGACCTCATCAATCATTCGCAGCAGATTGAAACCCAGCGGCAATTCGTAAACACCGGGCTTGTTCACGTGGCCCGAAATGCAAAACAGGCGCGTTCCGCCATTTTTCGGTGTTCCTAATTCGGCATAGGCGGGGCCGCCCATCCGAAAAATAGCCGGCACAGCCGAAAATGTCTCACAGTTGTTCAATAAGGTTGGAGATTGCCAGGCTCCGACAACAGCCGGAAACGGAGGCTTTAGCCGCGGGATGCCACGCTTGCCTTCCAGCGATTCGAGCAATGCCGATTCTTCACCACACTCATACGCGCCCGCGCCTGTATGCGTGTAAATGTCGAAATCCCAGCCGCTGCCGAACACATTTTTGCCAAGAAAACCGCGTTCGTATGCTTCCGCGATGGCGCGGTCCACGATATCGATCAGGTAGCGATACTCGCCACGGATGAAGATATAACCCTTGTTAGACCCCACGGTCCAACCGGCGATCATCATTCCTTCCAGTAATTGATGGGGATCGTTCTCCATCAAAAGGCGGTCTTTGCAGGTGCCGGGCTCGCTTTCATCCGAGTTGCAGATGATATAACGCGGTTTATCGGTTTTGCGCGGTACGAAGCTCCATTTCATGCCGGTCGGAAAACCGGCGCCGCCGCGCCCGCGCAGACCTGAAGCCTTCATCTCTTCGATAATGGCTTCGGGCGTCATCTCCAGCACCTTTTTAATCGCCACATATCCATCGGTCGCTAGATATGTTTCGATGCTCGCCGAATTTGGCAGAGTGAACCGCTGAGAGATGACCTTGACTTCAAGCGGACTCGGTTCGTTGTAGATCATTCCTTAAGAAACCTGCTTCGCCCCCTGCGCTTTGCGGATGTCCGCAACAAGTTGGTCCAGGCGTTCCGGCGTCACCTTGTGGTGGAAATCGTAGTTCATTTGCATGGCAGGAGCCCAGGAACACGCCCCCATGCATTCCACTTCTTCTAGAGAGAACAGTCCGTCGGCAGTCACCTGTTTGTGTCCGACGCCGAGAGTCTTTGAGGCATGGTGGAAAAGATCCTGACCACCGGCGAGAAGGCAGGATATATTCGTACAGACCTGGATGTGATACTTGCCGAGCGGCTTGCGGTGAAGCATCGAGTAATAGCCGATGACTTCATCCACTTGCATCGGGGCGATGCCGACACGCTGAGCAATTTCGTCGATTACCTCTTGGGAAACGTGGCCAATTTCGTCTTGCGCATAGAGCAACATCGGCACAACGGCCGAACGCTGTCGTCCAGGAGGATAAATGGTTAAAAGCCGAGCAAATTTCTCTTCGAGAGCGGGCGAAAACGTCATCTTTTAGCGGTCCACATCTCCTAAAACAAGATCGACGCTCCCCATCGAAGCGATGGAATCCGCCAGTAGATGCCCTTCGAGCATTGCCGGTATCGACTGCAGGTTAGCAAAGCTGGGCGTTCGCATGAACAGCCGGTGAGGCTTGCTGGTGCCGTTGCTGACGATGTAATAGCCGAGCTGGCCGCGCGGCGATTCGACTACTTGAAAAACTTCGCCAGCGGGAACACGGAAACCTTCGGTCACGATCTTGAAGTGATAGATCAGCGCTTCCATCTGTGTCTTCATCTGCTCGCGGTCGGGCAAAATGATGCCGGGCGCTTTGGCGATCCACGCTCCCGCGGGCATTCCGTCCAGGGCCTGCTTTACAATCCGGGTGCTTTGCCGCATCTCGTCCATGCGGACGAGGAATCGCGCGTAGACGTCGTTATCGGTGTACGTTGGCACTTCGAAGTCGAACTTCTGGTAACTCGAATACGGATTGTCTTTCCGCTCGTCGATCTTCAAACCAGCAGCGCGAAGGACCGGGCCCGTTACACCCAGGTCGATCAGCGTCTCCAGTGGCACAATCCCCACGCCTTTCGTGCGTTGCATCCAGATAGGATTGGCGTTGAGGAGTTCTTCATATTCATCAACTTTCGAATCGAACGTGTTGATGAATTCGGCAACAACCTTTTGCCAGCCTCGTGGCGGTTCAAGCGCCAGACCGCCGACACGAATGTAACTGGTCATCATGCGCTGGCCGGAGAACATCTCGAAAATCTTGAGAATCTCTTCGCGCTCGCGGAAGCAATAGAAGAACATGCTCATTGCACCCATGTCGAGAGCGTGCGTGCCCAACCAGACCAAATGGCTGTTGAGGCGGGTCAACTCGGAAAGCATGACTCGCATCCACTGCGCCATTTCCGGTACTTCCAGTTGCAGCAGTTTTTCAACCCCCAGCGCGTAGCAGAGATTATTGATCAGGTTGGAAAGATAATCGACGCGATCTGTCAGCGGCGTTACCTGCTGCCACTTCTTAACTTCGCACTCCTTCTCGATGCCGGTGTGAAGATAGCCAATCTCGGGACGAGCCCGGAGGATTGTCTCGCCGTCCAGCTCCAGCAATACCCGCAACACACCGTGAGTCGACGGGTGCTGCGGCCCCATGTTGAGGACCATGCGCCGGGCGCCCGGAGCCGTCTCCGGCACGCGCGATAAATCGCCTGGGCCAGGCATCTCAAGTTCGTGCTCAGCGTCGAGCGAGGAAACGTGAGTTTCTAACTCATTCATGTCGTGATCCTTCGCACGCTTTTCTCGTTTCGCCGTGTCTCATTTATTCGTCCGCATAAGAATACCGGTTGCCGTGAACCGGGTAATCTTTGCGAAGCGGGTGCCCCTCCCAATCCACCGGCATCATGATTCGCTCCAGATCGGGGTGATTGCGGAACGTTACTCCGAACAGGTCGAACACTTCGCGCTCGTACCAGTTAGCTCCGCGCCATACCGACGTCACGGAATCGAGAGCGTCGTTTTCGGAAATCCGCACTTTCAGGCGCAAGCGTATGTTCCGGCTAATCGAATGCAGCTGGTAGACGATTTCGAATCGTGTTTCCTGCGGCCACCAGTCAACTCCGGTAACCCCGCTCAACTGTTCAAACGCAAAATCCTGCTTCAGCGCCCTACACACTTCGACAATGCGCTCAGGATCGATGAACAAGCTGACTTCGCCGAGAGCGAACTTACCTTCGACAATGGCTCCCGGGAAGCGTTCATTCAGAGGGCGGACAACCGGATGCTCCGTCAATGTCTCAGGCAGCACGCTTACGCTCCTGTTCTGTTTCGTCTTGGCCTTCTTTCGACCAATCGAGCACGCCTTTCTTCCAGATGTAGAAGTAGCCGCACAGGACCAAAGCGATGAACAGCAGCATCTCGAAGAAGCCGAATAACCTCAACTCGCGGTAGACGACCGCCCATGGGTAGAGGAAGATGGCTTCGATATCGAACAGAATAAAAACCATCGCGACCAGGTAGAACTTCACGCTATATCGTTCGCGGGCGTCTCCCACAGGCTCCATACCGGATTCGTAGGGCGAGTTCTTAATCCTGTCTTTTACTTTGCGGCCAACGAACGCTGACGCGCCGATCATCCCGCCTGCGACGGCAAGCGCAATCAAAATTTGGATTAGCAGTGGAAAATACGTCTCTGCGTACGTAGTTGGCATGTCGCTGGATTCCCACGAGATGCAGCGGGAACTTTAACTATAATACGGGTGACTATTGAATTAACTCCTACGGAGGCCCAGTGGAGCCACAAACAATTGAAATCACAGTAAATGGCAAGGCCGCCTTTATCCCCGAAGACCAAAACATCGAAGCGCTCCTCGATCACCTTGGAGTGCAACCGGACCGCATAGCGGTCGAACTCGATCGCCATATCGTGGGCAAGCGGGATTGGGCCGCAACCGCTATCAGAAATGGAGCTGAGATCGAGATCGTGGAATTCGTCGGCGGAGGCTAATCAGGACTTTGTCAAGCTCTGAGGAACCCAAAGACCGGGAATTCACGATACTCTAGTCTATTGACACTACCGGAGAGTGGAGTAGAATTGGGAGACTATTTTAGTCCAAACGGATCTCTGGGAACATGTTCAAAACGCGAAGGGCACGTCCTGATTTAGAACAACCCGAAAGAGCTTATACCAGCACTGAGGTGGCCCGCATCGCGCAAGTCAGCCTGCGGCAGCTACAGTGGTGGGATGAACGCAAAGTAGTCTCGCCGCGCCATGAGGGACACAAGCGCGTTTACGTTCCTGAAGAGGTCGTCGAAATTACAATCATCGCCGAACTGCGCCGCAAGGGGTTCTCTCTTCAGAAAATTCGCCGGGTGCTCCGTTTTCTACAGAGAGAAATGGGGCGCCGACTGGGAGAGGCTAGGGCCAGCAACTCGAACCTGTACCTCCTCACCGACGGGCGCTCAATCTCTCTCGAAGACCAGCAGGACAGGATCA
>JAICLJ010000131.1 GCA_025927575.1 Bryobacteraceae bacterium
GCCGCGAGCAGGAGGTCTCTCGACGGCGCGGTGATTTCACCCGAGGCGTTCGTTGTAAGGTACTTCGGCGCGCACTGCGATGATCGGCTCCTGCTGGTCAATCTTGGGAGCGATCTGCACCTTCGTTCCGCTCCCGAGCCGCTGCTCGGGCCCCCGGAAGAATCGCAATGGGAAATGATGTGGTCGAGCGAAGATCCAACATACGGCGGCCTCGGGACCTATCCACCCGAAACAGGAAAAGAATGGGTTCTGCCCGCATTCTCCGCGCTCGTGATGGCTGCTCGGCGAACACGGACGACCGTGGAAATTGATGAGAATTGACACATAACGATGAGTGATGAAACTGTAACTCCTCTACCCGACACCAAGCAATCGGAGTGGCTGGTGACGAACGGGCTTGGCGGATATGCCTCGGGGACCATCAATGGCGTACTGACCCGCAGGTACCACGGGCTGTTGGTGGCCGCGTTGCCGAATCCTTTAGGACGCATGATGATGCTGAACGGAGTCGCCGAGAAGCTGCAGGCGCCCGAACAGGCAGCGTTCTTCACGGGCACTGTCGAACTGACTGGGACCAGCACGGAACGAACGCTGCAACCGCATAAATTCGACCTTGAAACCGGTCTTCCTGTGTGGCAGTACAAGATTGGCGACTATGTTGTCGAGAAACGAGTGTATCTGCCGCACCGCCTGAATTTGGTGCACGTCAGTTACACATTGCTGGCAGGCAAAGATCCAATTCATGTAACACTCTGGCCGGGCATCGATTTCCGGCCGCATGAAGCGCCCGTTAACTATAAGGTTTCGGACGAATACACGGTTACAGCCTTGAGTGACGGGATCGAGATTTTTACGCGGTCGGATTTGCCTACACTCCGGCTGCGGTGCGACGGCCCACAAGCCCCTTTCACGTTCCATCCGGTCGGCATCCCAGACATTCTCTATCCCACGGAAGAGAGCCGCGGGTACGAAAAGCAGGGATCCCTTTGGAGCCCGGGCTTTTTCCGCGCTGAACTACGAGCGGGAGAGACACTGACGCTGATCGCGTCGGTGGAGAACTGGGAGATTACCCGAGCCATCACACCGAAAGTTGCGATTGAAGCGGAGTACAGGCGCCGTGAGAAGTTGATTGCGGCAGCTCCCGAAGAATTACGAGAGGGTCCGGCGCAGGAGTTGGTCCTCGCGGCCGATCAGTTTATTATTGTGCCGGCCGGCAGGGAAATAGATGCCGCGAAGGCGCTTGCGCTCGGTGACGAGCCGCGAACCGTCATCGCGGGCTATCACTGGTTCACCGATTGGGGCCGGGACACGATGATCAGCCTGGAAGGCCTGACGCTTGTGACCGGCAGGCAGCGTGAAGCAGGCTGGATACTGCGGGCTTTCTCCGAATACATCAACTACGGGTTGATTCCGAATATGTTTCCAGAGGGTAGCCAGCACGGCCGCTACAATACGGCAGACGCAACGCTCTGGTACTTTCACGCCATTGAGCGTTATGTGAAAAGCACGGGCGATCATAAGTTACTCGATCACTTGCTTCCCAAGCTGACCGGCATTGTGGAGGAGCATATCAACGGAACTCGCTTCGGGATCGGAGTGGATCCGTCCGACTATCTCCTGCGGCAGGGCGAACCCGGCTATCAGCTTACCTGGATGGATGCGAAGGTCGGCGATTGGGTAGTGACGCCGAGACGCGGCAAAGCGGTCGAAATAAATGCTCTATGGTACAACGCTTTGATGCTTCTGGCTGGGTGGTTACAGGAATCCGGCGATACTTCCCACGCCGGCAACCTGTTTCAGCGGGCGGAACGTACTCGCGACCAGTTCAACAAGCGGTTTTGGACGGACGATCTCGGCTACCTTTTCGATGTAGTCGATAGCGAAAAGGGAGACGACTCCGCGTGCCGGCCGAACCAGGTTTTTGCGATCTCGCTTCCTCATCCGGTTCTGGAACGGTCGCGATGGGCGCCAGTGCTCGACATCGTGGCCGAGAAGCTTCTGACCCCGGTTGGCCTTCGAACACTATCGCCGGATTCTGCGGATTACAAACCCAAGTACATGGGAGATCTCCGGTCTCGGGATGCCGCTTATCATCAAGGCACAGTTTGGCCGTGGCTCCTCGGGCCGTATACGGATGCCTGGCTAAAGGTCCACGAAGGCGAGGGCGCGGCGATGCTGCCGCAATTGGAGGGCCTCGTTTCTCACTTGCGAGAAGCTTGCGTTGGATCGATCAGCGAAATTTTTGATGCTGAAGCTCCTTACCTGCCGCGCGGCTGCATCTCGCAGGCATGGAGCGTCGCGGAAGTTTTGCGCGCATGGCTGAAGTGCAAACAGTCGAGCGACGCGGCGCAGAAACAAACGCCGGGGGTGCGGGCGGAACAGCAGACAGCCTGAAGAATGATCGGGAGCGCCCCTTACAAGAATCGCCGCTCCAGAGTTTGCCCAACTCCCAGCAGCATTGCATCCGAGAACGGCTTCCCCACCAGTTGCAACCCAACCGGCAGCCCATTTCTTGAAGATCCGCATGGCATCGAAAGCGCCGGTTCACCGATCAGGTTGATAGCCCGGACCAGGCGGGTCGCGGCCATCCGCGAACTTTCACGATATCCATTTGTCTCCACTTCGTCCTGCTCCAGGCGAGGCGCCGTAATCGGCGTCGTTGGAGTCGCCAGAACATCGATGGACTGCCAGAGCGCATCGAACTGCCGCCGGTAGACAGTTCTGAGTCGTTGTGCATTCACGTAGTCGGGCCCACTGATTAGCCGGCCTTGCTGCATAAGCCGCCACACATCAAGGCCGATCCGCGATCCGTCGTGCTCGGCCATGTAGAGCGAAGATGCTTCGGCGCCCTGAATGATTTGGTGCGCGGCATTCAGCTCAAGCACATCGGGAACTCGGACATCGGCTACCACGGCTCCAAGCCGCCGCATCTCCTCGATGGCGTTATAAACCGAGGCTGAAACATCTGCGGCGATGTGATCGAAGTAGAAATTTGAAGGCACACCGACGCGCAGGCCGTCGAACCGGGTTGAGGGCCTGGCATAGAAATCGGGAAGCGGGGCTGGAGAACTTGTCGGGTCGTGTGGGTCGGGCCCGGCAATCGCGGCCATCGCAAGAGCGCAATCCTCGACCGTTTCGCCCAGCGGCCCAACAGTGTCCAGGCTGAACGCCAGAGGCAGCACACCGTGACGGCTGACGCGCCCATATGTGGGCTTCAGTCCGGCGACGCCGCAGTAGGACGCTGGAATCCGAATGGAGCCACCCGTATCCGTACCGAGCGCCATCGGGACGAATCCGGCGGCAATCGCCGCGCCCGAACCGCCGCTCGATCCGCCGGGAATGTGTTCAGGATCGCGTGGATTCAGTACAAATCCGAAGTGTGGATTCTTCGAGGTTGTGCCATAGGCAAGTTCATGCTGATTCAGTTTGCCAAGGCTGATGGCGCCTCCCGCTCGAAGCCTGCCGACGACGGTGGCATCCTGCTCGGGGATGAAATCTTTGAACAAAAGCGATCCCCCGGTCGTGCGAACGCGCTTCGTGTAGAACAGGTCTTTGTAAGCAACGGGAACGCCGTGAAATGGTCCCCGGTCGATCCCGGCGGCCAATTCCTTGTCGCGCTCGACTGCTTCTTCCAGCGCTTCGGCCGCCGTGAGCGTAATGAAGGTGCGAAAGCGGTCTCGCTTCTCAATCTGCCGCAAAGCTTCCTGAACGATCTCGACGCAGGATGCCCGGCCCGAGCGCAACATCTTTCCGATCTCTCGCGCCCTCATTGCGTGTCCTCGGTATGCCCGGGCGCCGCTTCGGAAGGGGGCGCCAACGTGTAGCGAAGGGCGGGCTCGATTTCGGGAGCTAACCGGTCAACCGCGTCGGCGACCGACGATCGCAGTGCGTCGACAATCGCGCGATTCCGTTCGTCTTCGGATTCAGGCATAGTTCCTCTATTCCACCAAAACGATTTCATCAGACCGGCCGCAACACGACGCACATTAGACAATGGCTTACAGGTATTCCCATGCCAACTACCCCGGACGCTCCCGTTGCCTCAGCCCTGACGATCCTTACGGAAGAAGAACGCCTGTTTCAACAATCCGTCGGCCGTTTCGCGCGTGAGAGGCTCGCGCCCCATGTGCGGGCGATGGATGAGGCAGGCCAGTTTCGAGACGACCTGCTGCGCGAATTCTTTGCGATGGGTTTGATGGGCATCGACGTTCCGGAGGAATTCGGAGGCCAGGCTGGCACGTTCTTCCAATCGATTCTTGCCATTGAGGAGATTGCCAAGGTAGACCCCGCGGCATCGGTGATCATCGATGTCCAGAACACCCTGGTCAACAACGCGATCGCCCGGTGGGCGAGTGACGAACAGAAGAAACGATATCTGCCCCTGTTGGCAGCCACAGTGACCGGAGCGTACGCACTTTCGGAAGCACAGTCCGGCTCCGATGCGTTTGCGCTGGCAACGCGTGCGCGAGCGACTAGCAACGGTTTTTCGATTTCCGGCCGCAAATTGTGGATCACCAACGCCGCGGAAGCCGGAGTTTTCCTCGTATTCGCCACCGTGGACCCTAGCGCCGGCTACAAGGGCATTACCTGCTTTCTCATCGAGCGCGATACTCCCGGCTTTCGCATCGGCAAGAAAGAAGACAAGCTGGGAATCCGGGCTTCCTCCACATGTGAGCTCATCTTTGACGATTGCCTGGTTCCTCGCGCGAGCGTAATGGGCGAACCCGGAAAAGGGTACAGGGTTGCGATTGAGACTCTGAACGAGGGCCGTATCGGCATCGGAGCGCAGATGGTGGGCCTTGCCCAGGGCGCCCTCGATCACTCGCTCCGCTATGCGAAGGACCGCAAACAGTTCGGCAAAACCATCGGCGAATTTCAGGGTGTTCAGTTCGAACTGGCCGAGATGGCGGTGCGGGTCGAAGCGGCGCGTCTGCTCGTTTACAACGCTGCCCGGCTCCGCGATGCCGGGCAGCCGTTCGTCACCCAGGCGGCAATGGCGAAATATTATGGCTCCGTGATCGCCGAAGAGGTGGCATCGAAGGCGGTCGAGATCTTCGGCGGTGTTGGGTTCACCCGCGACTACCCCGTCGAGAAGTTATATCGCGATGCGAAGATCGGGCGAATTTATGAGGGAACCAGTAACATGCAGAAGGCGGTCATCGCCCGAGCTTTGCTCGATCCGGCACGCTAGGTTTCCATGCAAACTTCATCTTCAAACCATTTCCGGTATTCACGGCAACGTACATCCCGGAAATATCGTCAAAATTCTAGCTGTATGACACGGCGCAACTATTTTTTGTCTCTCACGGCGCTAGCGGTCGCTACGAGCCCTTTCGCCCAAGCGGTGACAACGCCACCGCCTCACAACCTGACGGATGCACAGGCTCAGTCGATCATCCAGAAGTTCGCCGAGAAAGAAACTGAGTTCGCGAAAGCGCGCGATCAATACACATTCCGGCAGATCTCGAAAATCATCGAATACAACGATGAAGGCAAGCCGGGCGGCCGTTATGAAATAGTGACTGACATCACGTTTAACGACCAGGGGAAGCGATTGGAGAATGTGGTGTTCGCGCCGGTGAGCACGCTGTCGAGGATTCAAATGACGCAGCAAGATCAGCAGGATCTGCGGACAACAATGCCGTTCGTGCTCACGTCGAACGAGGTCAATGAGTATTACATAAGGTATCTCGGATGGCAGAAAGTGGATGAAATCGGCTGTTATGTCTTCGCCGTAAAGCCCAAGGTTCTCGACAAATCCGAGAAGCGCTATTTTGAGGGGGAAGTTTGGGTGGACGATCACGATCTGCAGATCGTCAAGACCTACGGCCGCGCAGTTGGGTATTTGAAACACAAGGGACAGGAGTTCCCGAAGTTCGAGACCTACCGCGAGAATATCGACGGTAAATACTGGTTTCCTACGTATACATACGCCGATGACGTGCTGAATTTTCCAACCGGCCCGCAGCGGATCAAAGTAATCGTCCAGTACAAGGACTATAAGAAGTTCGGCAGCGACGTGAACATCAAGTTCGGCGACAATCCCGTGGACGTTCAGCCGTCAACTCCTCCGAATCAGGCAAATCCGCCGAAATCGCCCCAGTGAGCCGATTTCGCCGGGCGCCATACATCCGCCCGAAGACGCTTTTTAACCAGGAATCCCGTCCACTCAGCTCCAATATGCAGACCTTTCGGCCCTAGTGTGCTAACAATAGTACTTTCGTGACCCATGTCAGAGAGTCACTTGCATCGCCTCCGGCGAAAGCGTAATCTGAGCAGACATTTAAGAGAAGCAGCGCTGCTGTTGAAAGGGGCCGTCTCCACGGATCACCCGATCATGGCGCACATCATTCCGATCCGGCGCTGCAATCTTTCTTGCACCTACTGCAACGAATACGACGATTATTCGAAACCCGTGCCGCTCGAAACTGTCAAGCACAGGCTCGACCTTCTGGGCGGGCTGAAGACTGCCATTATCACGCTGAGCGGCGGCGAGCCGATGCTGCATCCGGAACTCGACGAAATCATCGCTCATATTCGCCAGGTAGGCTCCATGGCGGGGCTGATTACCAACGGATATCTATTGATGCCCGACCGCATTCAGCGGCTGAACGATGCCGGGCTCGACTATCTGCAGATCAGCATCGATAACGTCATGCCCGATGACGTGTCGAAGAAGAGTTTGAAAGTGCTTGACAAGAAGCTGCAGATGCTCGCCGAACACGCTGATTTCCACGTTAATATCAACAGTGTCCTGGGTGGCGGAATCCGCAATCCTGAAGACGCCTTGACCGTGAGCCGGAGAGCCATGGAGCTCGGGTTCACATCCACCGTAGGCATTATTCACGACGGCGATGGACAGTTGCGGCCGCTCGGGCCTCGCGAACGCGACGTGTTCCTGGAGATGCAGACATTCCAGAAGAGCCATTTCTCACGGCTCAATTACTTTCAGGAAAATATCGCGAAGGGCGAGCCCAGCGACTGGCGCTGCCGGGCAGGCTCCCGCTATCTGTATATTTGCGAGGAAGGGCTGGTTCACTACTGCTCGCAGCAGCGAGGTTATCCGGCAAAGCCTCTCGAAGAATACACGGTCGACGACATCCGGCGCGAGTATCTAACGCAAAAATCCTGTGCGCCATTTTGCACAGTTTCATGCGTGCATCAGATTTCTTATTTCGACTTCTTCCGCGGAAAACAAACGCAAACGGTCGAGCCTTCGCCTCAACCGCAAGAACAACTGGTCACCATCAAATCGACTAAGCGATAGGCTGCGACATTCATCGGGTAGGCTGAACCATGCACACCACAGGGATCGCCTTCGACCCGATACTCCGCAAACACGACCCCGGTCCGGGCCATCCCGAACGGCCTGCTCGCTTTTCCGCTATTCTCGACGAGTTCAAATACACCGGTCTTATGGATTCCCTTGACCACCTGTACTCGCGGCAGGCTAGCGAGGACGATGTGGCTCTGGTTCACACACGCCCTTACATCGAACTGGTGAAGCGCGAGGTAGCGGAAGGGCGGGGAGAGCTATCGACCGGCGATACGACCGTTTCCGAAGCGTCGCTCGGATGTGCGCTTACCGCCGCCGGGTGCGCCCTATCCGCGGTCGATGCGGTGCTATCGCGCAGAGTGCAAAACGCGTTCTGCCTCGTCCGTCCTCCGGGCCACCATGCGGAGAGCAGCCGCGGCATGGGTTTCTGCCTCTTCAATAACGTGGCGATCGCGGCGCGCTATGCGCAACGCCGTTACGGCATCAAGCGCGTGCTGATCGCCGACTGGGACGTTCATCACGGCAACGGCACCCAGGAAATTTTCTATAGCGATCCTTCCGTGCTGTTCTTCAGCACTCATCAGTCGCCCTGGTATCCCGGAACCGGAGCGGCCAGCGAGACCGGAGCGGGGGATGCCCAAGGGCTCACGATCAACTGCCCCTTTCCCGCCGGTTCAGGCGCCGCGGAAATTGCGAGCGCGTTCCGTGATCGGCTAATTCCCGCGGCGGCCGAATTCGGCGCGGAACTGATACTGATCTCCGCAGGCTTCGACGCGCGAATTGACGATCCGCTGGGCCGGTTCATGCTGACGGATCGCGATTTCGCGGAGCTGACGAATATGCTGCTCGATCTGGCGACACAGACGGCGGATGGCCGCGTCGTCTCCGTGCTGGAGGGGGGATACAACTTGCACGGCCTGGCCTCGGCCTCTCACGCGCACGTAGAAGCCCTCATAGGGAGGGCCATTCCCGTCCGCGAAACCAGGCCCGCCAATTACTAGAACGCCGGCGGCCCATTGCTCCCCTTGACTTCCACGTTCCTCTATTCCGCCCTTAGCGCTTCTACTGGGTCCACTTTAATTGCCTTTCGAGCGGGGATATAGCTGGCAAGTGCCGCGGCCGAGATCAAGGCAACTGCCATCGCCAGGTAAGTGAGCGGATCCGAGGGGCTAACCGAAAACAGCAGCGATTTTATCAATCGCGTCAACACCAGCGCCGCCGCGAGCCCAAAAGCGCAGCCGATCGCAGACAACAGCAGAGCACTACGAAGGAAAAGTCGTGTGACATTGCTGAGTGGCGCACCTAGCGCAAGCCGGATACCGATCTCCCGCGTGCGCTGCGAAACTGAATAAGAAATCAGGCCATAGATTCCCACGATCCCCAACAGCAGCGCCATCCCACCGGCGATGACGAGCATGATCAGTGTGAACGAGGTACGGGCGAGTGAGCGGTCATACAGCGTCTCCACCGTTTCCACATTTGCCAGCGGAAGGGTAGCGTTTATGCTCCAGATGGCCTTGCGCAATTCGTCCCGAAGGGAAATCGAACCAGTGCGCGGTGTACGAATCACAAAGGCAACCGATCGCTGAACATTCACCGGATCCGCTTCAAAATTCTTCTGAAAGAGCGTCCAATACACAATTGTTGGAGGTTTTTTGTCCACCCCGTCCGTGTACTCATTGCCAACCACGCCGATCACTTCGCACCAGTCGTCTTTTACCGTTACTCGAATGCGCTTCCCGATAGCTGCTTGGGGCGAGCCCCACATCTCACGGGCCGTATTCTCGGACACAAGCGCGACAGGGCGTTGGTTGTAGATTTCTACCCACGTCAAATCGCGGCCAGCGAGCATTCGCTGTCCCATTGTCTTGAAGTAGCCGGGCGCAATCCATTTAAAACGGCGCAGAGGCGCAATGGTGCCTTCTCGATAAGTTTTATCTTCGGCGTATACCGGATCGTTCGATTCATAGCCGCCCATCGTGACCGATGAGGTAAGAGAGACGGACCTCACACCGTTGATAGCCGAGATTTTATCGAGCATTGCCCGTTCCATGCGCACCACGCGTTCCGGTTCTTTCACCTGTTCGTCTGGAATAGCAATCCTCACAGTTTGAATTTCGGCAGCGTTGGTGAATCCGGGATCGACGTGGCGCAGATTGCGGAACGTGCGGATCATGAGCCCCGACGTCACGAGCAGGATGAGCGCGAGCGCCACCTGAACGACAACGAGCAAGCTTCGTACCCGACATCTATCCCTGCCAGGGCTCATCGATCGCCCGCCGCTGCGGAGCGCATTAGCGATCTGCGGCTTGGCGTAGCGCAGAACGGGGATCAGACCAAAGAGGACGCTCACCGTTATTGAAGTAACCACGGCGAACAGCAGTACCCAAGCATCGATGTGGATGTCATTGGCGCGAGGCAGGTGTACCAGGTCGGACGCCGAAAGCAGCTTAAGCGCGGCCCAGGACAATCCGAGCCCCGCTACCCCGGCAAAGACCCCGAGTGTGACGCTTTCAAAAAGGAGTTCGCGCGCAATGCGCGTCCATGCTGCCCCGAGGGCAGCGCGAATAGCAAATTCCTGCTGCCGCGTGTCAGCCCGAACCAAAAGCAGGTTCGCAACATTGGCGCAGGCGATCAGCAGAACGATGCCCACTGTCGCCATCAGCACCCAGAGCATATTGTCGATGTCCCCCACCAGGTCGTCTTTCAGCAGCCTCAAATTGGGTGCGATGCGCGCATCTTCAAACATTTTGGCCGTGTAACCGGCAGGCGGGGGAAACCGCCGCAATACCAAAGGCAACATGCGGGCGAGATCCGCATCCGCTTGCTTTAACGTTACGCCCGGCTTGAGTCTTCCGACGCCCAGATAAGAGAAATTCCCGAGATTTGTTTTGGCGCGGTCGAACCGCAGTGGAATGAACAGGTCGGCCTTCCGATCCATAAATTGAAATGAGGGCGGCAGAACACCAATTATGGAAACCGGATTACCCTCAATCAAAAGCCGATGGCCAAGCACGGAACGATCAGCGCCAAAATGCGATCGCCAATAGCCGTCGGAAAGCATCACCGTGCGTGCACCCTTCGGATCATCGTCAGCCGCGGCGAATAAGCGGCCTAACTGAGGTTTCACGCCTAGAATGGGAAGCAACTCGTGGGAGGCGAAGACGGCGGACACCTGTTCCGGCTCTCCGTTACCTGTGACGCTTGTCGTGCCGCTCGTCCAAATACTGACGGCTTGAAACGCGCGGCTCTCATCGGCCATCGTGAAATAGACCGAAGGACCCATATTCAGGTCCTCTATCTTCACGCCGGGCGCCGTCATCCACAACGAAACCAACTGTTCGGCATGCGGGTACGGCAAAGGCTTTAACAGCACGCCGTTGATCAGGCTGAAAATGGCGGTCGTGGCGCCGAGGCCTAGCGCCAGAGTCACAATGCTCACCATTGTGAAGCCGGGGGTGGCGCACAAGCGCCGCAGGGTATAGCGTGCTTCCTGAAACATTCCGCTCACAAAGTTTTCCCACCCATACGAGCGCACCTGCTCGCGAACCGCTGTCGTGCTGCCGATGCGAAGGCGCGCCGCGCGAGCAGCTTCCTCTGGCGAGAGGCCACGGGCCTCGAACTCTGCTTTGGCTTCGGTGACGAAGCTGTCGACTTCGTCCGCGATCTCATCAATCGCCCGTTTGGGACGGACAAGATTTCGTACACCGTGAGCGAGTTGCCGCAGGATGGGCATAAATTTCACACCTCTGCTTTAAGTAACCGGGAGATCGCCGCCGAGCGCCGCTGCCAGTCGACTGTTTCGCTTTGGAGCTGTTTTCTGCCCGCCGCCGTCAGCCGGTAGATTTTGGCGCGCCGCGAATTCTCCGTCACCCGCCATTCGGAATCCAGCCAGCCGTTCCGTTCCAAGCGCTGCAGCGCGGTTAAAAGCGAGCCCGGGTTCACTTTGAAAACGTCTTTCGTAATTTGCTCAATTCGGCGGCCAATGCCGAACCCGTGCATCGGCTCCAGGCTCAAGGTTTTAAGGATGAGCATGTCCAGCGTTCCTTGAATTACGTCCGTATTCGTTTGGTTCATGCGAAGGCGAGACCAGAGTAGCGCCCGTTCATATGATTGTCAAGATATGAATGTCATCGGTAAACTTGTCCTATTCGGAGGCCCGTTGATCGCACAATCGCACCAGGATCTCCGTAGGCGAAATGATGGCATTCTCGTTCCCATCCGGTTCCGCAAGGCATAACGGGATTCACTCGGGATAACGCGGGGCATCGGCATAATGCCGACGCGCCCTCTGTCGCGCCGTTTGTTGAACTCGTACAGTAAACCCTATTGCTTATGCGGCTCGCTCGTATCGGACGATGGGCCGTATATCGTGTATTGCTTCTGGGGCGGGTTCAATGTCACGTCAATGGTCTTCTGTGGATCGTCTACGTCGAACTTCTTGCCAAACGTCTGGTAGTCTTTGGCGATTACCTGGACCCGGATCGTGCCCTGCGGAATAGTAGGGAAGCGGGCAATGCCTTCCATATTCGTGCGGACTTCCCAGTGGATCGGCTCGCGCCTTCCCAGTTTGAATACCTGGCGATGCGTGCTCAGAAAATCGAGAATCACCGCCGCCCGCTCAACGGGCGCATTCTTCTGATTCTTCACCTGCACTTGAATTGCCGTCGTCGGATGCTTTGCCAGGAGCGTTCCTGCGCCAACCAAAAAGAGAGTCAAAACTGCCCACGCCTTCATAGTAGGATTATCGCCCAGTCTACGCCCGGAGACCGGCCGCTCACAATTGCTTTTCAATCGCGCTCCGCAGTTCCGCTTCAGTCATCGCACCGGGATGGTATAGCCGCACAATCCCGCGCCTGTCGATCAGGACGATGGTCGGCGTGGTGCTTGCTCCATAGGTATCGAAGTTCTTTTCACTTACCGGGACAAACAAGTGCGGAATCCGGGCGTAGAATCTATCGAAAACCTTTTGTATGTACTGCCGCTCGACTGCCGGACTGGCTTCCTCGCCGCCGGCGGCAAACCCGTAAAGCTTCGTCGGTCCAATAATCGCGAGGCCTCTCGGTTCGAACTCCGCGCCCAGCTTGGCCATGACCGGAGCGTCCGCCCGGCAGTCAGGGCACCAGTGCGCCCAGAAGAACACGATAACCACTTTCCCCCGAAGCGCGGACAATGCTGGAGGGCGTGCGCCGATCCAATCGGTTGCAACCAGCGGAGGAGCCAGCCGCCCCTCGATCGTCAGCAGGTTCAGATTTTTGCGGAGGCGGGGCACAATCGACGTACCCACCCAGCGTTTCAACGCCGATTGGATCAGCGCAACCGCCTGCGTCTTCTCATGCTTCAGGTGCAGTACGTCTGCCTGGACTTCGTATGCCGCGCCCAGCGCCAGCGGTACATGGGGCTCGGCATCGAGCGATCGCGTCTTCAACGCCGCCTCGCAAAGCGCCATCGTCTGTTTGGCATTTTCGTTGGCCGCTTCGAGATTCCCCGCATCCAGTTGCCCGCGGCCGATCCAGGAATAGGCCTCAATGGCGCCCGGCGTGTCGCCGTAGGCCTTTCGATATTGCTCGACCATGGAAGTGGCCGCCGAAAGATCTCTCGCGTGTAGCGCCGCCTGGGTGTAGGCGACGATGTAGGCTTCCCGTTGCGCGGCGGATTGCTGGGCCGGCAACAGGGAAACCGACATCGCTAAAAGCAGCGCGGTGGTAAAGCAAAGTTGCAATTTTAAAAGCTGAGCCCCCGGAGGTAGTCACGAAATGCATCTCCCAAGTCGTGACGGTTCAGCGCGAATTCAACCGTCGCCTTGAGAAAACCGAGCTTGTCCCCCGCGTCATAGCGCTTGCCTTCAAACTTAAATCCGTAAATGGGCCTGTTTCGCAGCATGTGTTTCAACGCGTCGGTCAACTGCAGCTCGCCGCCGCTGCCTGGTTCAATCGATTCAATGCAAGAGAAGATCTCAGGCGTCAACACATACCGGCCGATGATGGCCAGGTTCGATGGTGCGTCTTCCGGTTTTGGCTTCTCCACCAGGTTTCGGATGCGATAAAGCTGCTCATTGCCATTGTGGGAAACCGCCTCGGCGTCGACCACACCATAAGCGGAAATCTGGTCGCGGGGCACCTCCATCAGCGCCACAACCGACGCTCCGTAGAATTCGTAGACATCCAGCAATTGCCGGATGCATGGGGTCTCGGAGGCAATCACGTCGTCCGAGAGCACGACTGCAAACGGCTGGTTTCCAACCAGTTCCTTCGCTCGAAGCACGGCGTGGCCCAGCCCTAACGCCTCTTTCTGACGGACATAGGAAATGTCGATCATGTCGGAGATGGAGCGCACCATCGATAGAAGCTCGCTCTTGCCCTTCGACTCGAGCAGGTGCTCTAGCTCAAAGCTCACGTCGAAGTGGTCCTCTATCGAGCTCTTACCACGGCCAGTGACAATGATGATGTCTTGAATTCCGGAGTGAATCACCTCCTCGACACCGTACTGGATCAGCGGTTTGTCGACCAGCGGCAGCATCTCTTTGGGTTGAGCTTTCGTGGCGGGCAGGAATCGCGTTCCCAATCCCGCCGCCGGAAAGATGGCTTTTCGGACTTTGGCATTCATCATTCGCCATTGTACGCAGTCGAAGTGCGGAATCCGACCGTTCGCTGAAGCGCCGTTGGTCTGTGAAAGAGAGGTGTGCTACTTCTAGAGAATAGTTATCCCCCTCACCGGAAGGTAAACTCCAGAGAAGTAGCATGGCTTACGTTATAGCTGAACCCTGTATCGGGACCAAAGACACTGCATGTGTGGACGCATGCCCGGTTGACTGCATCCATCCGAAAAAAGACTCGGAAAAGTTCGAAAGCGAAGAGTTGCTGTATATCGATCCGGTCGAATGCATCGATTGCGGAGCTTGCGTTCCAGTATGCCCGGTTTCGGCAATATTTGCGCTTGACGATCTGCCGGAGAAATGGGCCGATTTCGCGGATCGTAACGCGAAATTCTTCGGCCGTTAGCAGTTTCGAACGAGAATCGTTTGCGCCATCA
>JAICLJ010000040.1 GCA_025927575.1 Bryobacteraceae bacterium
AATGTTATTTGCACTGCCTGGAACCCCCGTCATTTATTACGGCGACGAAATCGGCATGGGCGACAACATCTATCTTGGCGATCGCAATGGAATGCGCACTCCCATGCAGTGGAGTCCCGATCGCAACGCCGGTTTTTCTTACGCCAACCCCCAGCAGTTATACCTCCCCGTAAATATCGATCCGGCCTATCATTACGAAACCATCAATGTAGAAACGCAGCGCACCAATCCGCAGTCGCTGCTGAGCTGGACGAAGCGCCTCATTGCGATGCGAAAGCAATATAAGGCGTTCGGCCGGGGCACATTGGAATTCCTTTCGCCGGCAAACCACCGCATCATGGCGTTCGTTCGCCGGTATCAGGACGAAACCATTCTGGTTGTGGCGAATCTGTCCCGCTTTGCGCAGCCGGTGTCGTTGAATCTATCCGAGTTTGCGGATTTCACGCCTGTCGAAATGTTCGGCCGAACCGAATTTCCACCCATCACGGAAGATCCGTATCCTCTCGCGATGGGCCCAAGCTCGTTCTTCTGGTTTTCGCTTGAGCGCCGCCGCGTTCGCGAAGAGATTGTGACTGCTTCCGGCGAACCCGACGTCGAGCATCAATTGCCGCTTGTGGTCGTCTCCTCGCCGGAATTGATCTGGCAATACGAATCGCGTCTGGTGCTCATGCGTGCTTTCGCCGCTTTCATCGCCAGGCAGCAGTGGTACCTCGGTGGGTACCGCGAGGTACGCAATCCGTCGTACTACGGGCTGCTTACCCTTTCGCCCGGCCGTTTCTATATCGTTTTGTTGCAACTGGAGTATACGGAGGGAGATCCGGAAGTCTACGCCATTCCGATTTCGCTGCAAGCGGAACCCGCGGGCTGCGCCATTGCCAACGTTCGCGCTGGATCAGAAACGTTAATCTTGAGCGAGGCCTCGGAGGATTCGGAATTCGCCGAAATTCTTTTCGACATCATCAATAAACGGAAGCGATTCACGGGCGAACGCGGCACTCTAACGGGGCAGCACAACCGCTGGTTCCGCAAGCAAATGTCGGAACTCCAACAGCCTCTCGCAGTTCAAACTTCGCCATGTGGATCTCTCAAGACGCGTATTCGTTTCGCGGATCGTTTTGTCCTGAAGCTCTTTCGTTCAGTGGAGCCCGGCGATCATCCGGGAGTCGTGATGAGCCGGCTTCTCACGGAGACACATTCCTTTCCGTACGCCGCTCCACTCGCGGGAACGCTCGATTACCAGCAGGGAAACCGAGTGATGACTCTCGGGATTTTGCATGGCTTCGTCGAAAATGAAGGTGATGCCTGGACGTTGACACTTAACCAGATCGATGGATTTTACAACGCGGTCCGTGCCGGCGGATCTAAATTGCTATCCGCGGTGAAAGCCGCTCGTCCGCAGGTTTTCTTCACGCTCGACACGATTCTCTCGGAGCATTCGGGCGATCTCAGCGAACTCCTCGGCGATTCCTTCAAAGCGGCCGAGCGCATCGGCGCGGAGCTGGCCGAAATGCATGGCGTGCTTGCGCTTGATAATCCCGATCCGGCTCTGGCGCCTGAGCGCTATAACGATTTCTACCGGCAAAGCCTCTATCACAGTATGCTGAGGCTGCTTTCACGCCAGTTTGAGTTCTTGCGGCAGCGCTATTCGGAGCTGCCCGAGAGCGCGCGCGAGTTGGCTGTCCAGGTGCTCGATAGAGAAGATCAGATCAGCGCGCGCTTCCGCCTCATCTATGAGCTCCGTATCCAGGCCGTGCGTACGCGCTATCACGGCCTTATGGGACTGGAGCATATCCTGCGCTCCAAGGATAATTTCATCTTCATCGACTTTGAAGGCAACCCGGCCCGGCATCTCAGCGAGCGCTCCATCAAGCGCACTCCCCTTCGAGATGTCGCCAGCCTCCTCCATTCATACGCCCACGTTCTCCAGGTTTCGATGTTACGCGAAGGCGCCGATACGGTGCACAGCTCGTTTACGCCCAACCAGCTTCGCGACATCGGCGCAGTCTGGTATACGCAGGTTACGTCGGCGTTGATACGCTCCTACTGGAGCAAAGCGGAGCCGCACGGGTTCCTGCCGCCTACACAAGAGCAGCAGGAAGGGCTTCTCAACGTTCACTTGCTGGAGCGTGCGCTTCTCGATATCCGTCCGCTCTTCCGTCGTTATCGCGCGCTTGTTCCGGTGCCGTTGCGCATCATCCTTCTCCTGTTGGGCGTACCGCTGCCGGAAGTGGCGGAAGACGTGGAACTCGCCTCGAAGCTGTAAGCTCTGTATCGTCAGCCGTTGTTCCTGCCTCACGCGGCCTATTGCACGGCGTCGGGCGGCAGTACCACGTCTGCGCGCAAGGCGTCCGCCGGTCCTTCCGAGGTGGAATGAGAAGTGGCGCTGTCGAGATTGATTCAATTCTCACGCAGGTGGGAACCCCTGATCGGGCGGGCGCATGCTTGAGGCAGGACAAGGCCTTCGATCCGCGGCCACCGGACTGGATGAAAGTGGAATTGATCCCCGAAGCCCAAGCGAAGCCGCCCGAAAGAAGCGTATTCGTTTCAACAACTTGGAAGGGACGGACCCCAATTCCGCCAGCATGTTGGGGACGGACCCCAGCCTTCAGTGGGCCAAATCACAACGGAGATCAGCATTTCTCGCCGTTCGGATAGGGTCCGTCCCCGTTATTGAGCTGCTTTCTGCCGGATTCTCCTGAAAGTCTAATTGCCGGGGGAATGGACACGGCGATTCGTCAGGAGTTCGGGCCCTGCTATCGGCCACCCCGGCGATTCTGCTCGCCTACAGCACCATCTCCGGCGGCTGGCGGATTTCCAGGCAGCCCTTCCCGGTGGGCAGCACCTTGCCGGGGTTGAGCCGGCACTGAGGATCAAACAGCGATTTGAAATTCTTGATCGTATCGAGCGACTCCTCAGAGAAGAGATGGCCCATCATCTCCATCTTCTCCATGCCGACGCCGTGCTCGCCGGTGATTGAGCCGCCCACGGAGATGCAGTAATCGAGAATCTCATCGCCACAGAGTTGCGCGCGTCTCAGTTCGCCTTCTTTGCGCGCATCAAAGAGAATGATCGGGTGGAGATTGCCGTCGCCCGCATGGAAGATGTTGCTGATCGCCAGGTCGTGCTTCTTTGAGATCTCCCCAATGGCTCGGAGCGTTTGGGCGATCTTGGTCCGCGGCACAACTCCGTCCTGAACGTAGTACGTCGGGCTGATGCGCCCAATGGCGCCAAACGCGTTCTTCCGCCCTTTCCAGAGCAGATCGCGCTCTTCAGGCGTTTTCGCCACCCGCACCTCGCGCGCCCCGCTTTCCAGGCAGACGTTCGTCACCCTCTCGGCCTGCTCCTCCACCGCTTCGCTCAGGCCCTCCATCTCGATCAGCAGGACAGCCGCCGCGTCCAGCGGGTAACCGGCGTGAGTGGCTTCTTCAATCATGCGAAGCATGGGGCCGTCGAGCATCTCCAGCGCAACGGGCAGAATTTGACGCGCGGTGAGTTCGCCGACCGTATTGCCCGCTTCTTCCGGTGTATTGTAGACGGCAAGCAACGTCTTGACGGACTCCGGGTGCCGCATCAAGCGAACCCCAATCCGCGTGGTGAGCGCCATCGTGCCTTCCGATCCCGTCAGCAGCCCAGCCAGGTCGTAACCGGGCAAATCCAGTTCTTTGTCGCCGATCTGTATGATCGTGCCATCCGCCAGAACCACTTCCAGACTCACGATATGGTTGGTCGTCACGCCGTAGGCGAGCGTATGAGGACCGCCTGCGTTCTCGGCCACATTGCCGCCGATCGTGCATGCCCGCTGGCTTGACGGATCGGGTGCGAAGAAATAGCCATAGGGTTGTACCGCCAGCGTGATATCGAGGTTGACCACACCCGGTTGAACGACGGCCCGTTCGTTCTCCAGATCGAGCTCGAGGATCTTATTCATCCGGGCGAACGAAATGGTGACGCCGCCCGCGCGAGGGATCGAGCCTCCGCTTAAGCCCGTGCCGGCCCCCCGCCCGACGATGGCCGCGTTGTGCTCGTTCGCGGTCTTCACGATGAAGACGACATCGTCGGTTGTGCGGGGAAACACGACTATGTCAGGCAGATGCCGGTCCACGCCGCCGTCATAGGAATACAGCTTCAAATCGTGGGCGCTCGACAGCAATCCGTCGTTCCCGAAGCGGGACCGCAAAGCCTCGGAAAGCGCGCCGCCATCTGAGGTTGCCGTCGTCACAGTAAACTCTGTACGTATTGATCGATATCGCTGGAAAGCCAGTTCTGGTCGGAGATATATTTCCGCATGACCCGGCCGTCCTTGATGATATAAGTTTCCGGATACTGAAACGTGCCGTAGGAGGTGCTGATGTCTGAATTCGGATCGCGGTACGTTTCAAACCCCAGCTTGAATCGCTGTAGAAACCGTTTATATTTATCCGAATTTTTGTCAACACTAACCGCGAGGACGACAACGCCTTTGTCGCCAAATTTGTGCTGAAACTCGTTGAGAGAGGGGATTTCGGTGAGGCACGGAGCGCACCAAGTGGCCCAGAAATTGAGCACGAGCACTTTCCCGCCGAAGTGTTCCGGCGTGATCTCCTGGCCTTGATCGGTGCGGACCGAGAATGCCGGCGCACGGTCGCCTTCCTGGACAGTCTTATCACGCAGATTCCAACCAATGATGGTCAGAAAAGCGACGGTTCCGGCGATCAGCGCAACTTTGAGTACGTTGTTAAGGGCCCCCGCGGGCCGGGTAGCTACAGCTTGCATACGGGATAATTTAAGAGTATCTGATCGCAGACTCACGGCATCTTACCTAATGGCATGTTCATAACGCGCAAGGCCGAATTTTCCGCGTCCCACGTGTGCCGGGTGCCGTCCTGGAACGACGCGGCGAACCGGGAGGTCTATGGCGACGCCGCCAATGAGCACGGGCACGGGCACAATTACATTATCGAGGTTACGGTAGCAGGTGATCCCGACCCGGTCACGGGAATGGTGGTCGACCTGAAACAACTCAAAGACATTCTGGAGCGCGAAATTGTGCAACCTATGGATCACAGGTTTCTCAATTATGAAGTGGAGCCTTTCGATCGCGTGCCGCCAACGGCTGAAAATATTGCTCTCGAAATCTGGAGCCGGCTGCGGAATCCGATCAGCTCGACTCAGGCGCGCCTGCATCGCGTCAGGCTGTATGAAACGGTGGATCACTTCGTCGATGTGACCGGGGAGGACTTTGACACATGAAAGCCGCCCTCACGCGCCGGTATCATTTCTCGGCCTCACACCGGTTGCATGCTCCCGCTTTAAGCAACGACGAAAACGCGCGCATCTTCGGAAAGTGCAACAACCCGTACGGTCACGGTCATAATTATGAGTTGGAGGTGACCGCCCGCGGAACCGTCGATCCCGAGACAGGGCTTCTCCTCGATGTGCGGCAACTCGACCGGTTCGTATCGGAAAAGGTTTTGAGCCGGTTCGCGAATCGCAATATTAACATGGATCTGCCGGAGTTCAGGCAATTGGTCCCTACGACGGAAAACATCGCCATTGTGATCGGGAAAACGTTGGACGATGGCTGGGGCGATGAGTTCGGAGCCGCTGGCGCCAAACTGATGGGAATACACGTTCAGGAAACGGACCGCAATGGCTTCGATCTCGCGATCGGCGCCCAGGATCATCACCACGAAGACTCTGTGCTTAACACATCCTTCGCTTCGGTAACAGACTTAGATAAGTGACAAATTCTATGAAAAAGAACAATGCCGTGATCGATTTCCTCCCCAAGCCGGAGACCGGGACGATCGCGGAGCACATGAGATTCGTGCTGGAAGCGCTGGGGGAGGATACGCAACGCGAGGGATTGCGCGGGACGCCGGAGCGGTCGGCGAAAGCGTTCGAATATTTAACCAGCGGTTACTCGAAAAACGTCCACGACGTGGTCAACGGTGCGCTATTTCAGGTGAAGTATGACGAAATGGTGATCGTGAAGGATATCGAGTTTTACAGCCTCTGCGAGCACCATCTGCTGCCGTTCTTCGGCAAAATTCATGTGGCCTATCTTCCGCACGAGCGCGTGATCGGTTTGAGCAAAATTCCCCGCCTGGTCGATGTATTCGCGCGGCGCTTTCAAATACAGGAGCGGCTGACGCAGCAGGTCGCCGAAACCATTCAGGAGTTAGTCGATCCGCGGGGTGTCGGAGTCATTTGTGAAGCCAGGCACTTTTGCATGATGATGCGCGGCGTTGAGAAGCAGCACTCGGGTACGGTGACCAGCGCCATGCTCGGCGCGTTTCGGACCAACAAGGAGACACGGGACGAGATGCTGTCGCTCGTGCGGACGCGAACCCAGGAGCTCTAAAGCCCTCTTCCCCTTTGGCAGCCCTGCCCTGACGCATCGAATTCGGTGCTTCACGTGTTAGGATTGATTGAAATGCAGGAGCATTTTCGCGAGTTCGAAGTAAGTTCCGATCCGTTTGGCCGTACGTGTCACGTGCAGTTTCGCTGGCTTCAGACCGGGATCTCCATCCGTCACGCCGATACGGTCGATGTCAAATTTATTGTGAAGTGCGACGATGAACCGGAAGAAGAGAAAGTAATCGCCCTTCCACACGCCGCGCTGGTTGAGATTAGCCGGCAGCGCAACCGGATTCTTACGGATCCGTGGTGCATGAAGATCGCCGCGCTTCACCTCCGCCACATGATCGAAACAGCAGCGGACATCGAGAAAACAATCGTTACCCTGAGTCACAGCGAAATCGCGGATTACGATCGGGAACTGTACAGCGCGCCAGTCGCTGCGCGTTAACCCGGTCCCGTGCTAAGAATAAAGCTGAACGCTCTTTAGTAGATCTGGTAGATTCCCCTGCACAGTTAGTTCGAGAGGACGAACATGGTCACCTGTCCCAAATGCGACGCGCCGCTTGATGTGGAAGAAGAAGAATTAGATGAAGGCGATGTGCTTTCATGCGATGAATGCGGCGCCTCTTTAAAAGTCGCCAGCGTGAACCCCGTCGAGATCGAGACTGAAGACGAACCGGGCGCGCTCGTAGACGAGGCTTTCGGCTACGATGAGGATGACGAAAGCGAGGATGACGTCGAGGACGAGAAGGAAGAGGAGGAGTGGCACTGAGCGGTTCGTGACGACTGGACGAAACGTCCAAAGCTCTGGACGTATCCTACAGTCAGGGAGCGGAAGATGGTTTTGTTACGCCGGTCGGTGTTGCTAATTGCCCTCGGATTCGTTCCAGCGGCCATTTTCGGCCAGCAGCCTACGCCTCCTTCGACGCGCGCGCCTGACACGGGCACTCGTTCCGTCCACGGGAAAGTAACGAACCTCGCGGACGTTGTCGTGGATGGCGCGGTGGTCCTCCTCAAGGACACCAAAACCCTGCAGGTTCGGTCATTTATCACCACAAAGGGCGGCCAGTATCACTTCTACGGGCTCAGCCGGAACACAAATTATGAACTCCACGCCGAATACCAGGGGGCCGCGAGCAACTCGAAAACGCTCAGCGTGTTCGACAGCAAAAAAGACAGCGAGATCAATCTCAAGCTCAAGAACGCGAGCTGACGCGTTCGCTCCAGCGCAACTGGAGCACTTGCCCGTCCGGTGACATCTCGCCGCCGATCGCGTGCAGTTTGAGCGTGCACCCGTCAGGCCGAAACGCAGCCTCGGTCCATCCCACGGGTTCACTGTCCTTGAAGTTGTACCCAACGGCGGGAATGTTCACGAGATGAAGCTCATCCGATTTTGCGTATTTCCAGGCGTGCGTGTGGCCGTATAAGATGGCCTTCACCGCGCGGTTGGACTTGGCGATATCCAACAGCGCCGCGACGTCGACGAGCGCGTTATCGTCCTTCGGATCGAGATTGTGATGCACGAACACAATCGCAGGCTTATTGCCGAGCGTGCCGATATAGTTGGCGAGCCAGTTCCGCTGAGCCGTTCCAAGCTGCCCGGGCGTTACATTCGTAGCCAGTAGCGAATCGAGCAGAATCAGTTGAACCGGGCCGGCATCGACGGTTGTTACGAGCTTTCGCTCGACGGGTTGTGCCGCCCCCGCTAATTTCACGATCGCGGCGCGCGTATTCTTGCGGCTGTCGTGATTGCCAAGCGTAATGGCAAGTGGCATTTTGTTCGCCAGCGGCTCAAGATAACTGGCGACCCGCGCGTAATCCTCGGGCTTGCCCAGAAGCCGCGCGAGATCGCCGTTGACGAGCAGGCCGTCGAATTGCCTTTCACCTACCTCTCCCAGGACTTTCGTTAAATTGGCGCTGGGATGAAAGCCGCGAAAGGTATCGGCGGGGTCGGCGGCAATATGGATATCGGAGAGCAGCGCCCAGTGAGCGGCGCTGTCCGCTTCTGCGGCGAAGAGCTGCCGTCCGGCAGAGAGGGCGAGAGCGCCCATGGACGATTTGAGGAATGACCGGCGGTCGATGATGAATGGCATGGAAAGAACCGATAAAAGGCCTATCCCTGCACGGAGCCCCGCCCGTGCGGGAGTGAAGTGTCGCGGTCTTCCGAGCGAGTCTCTTTGACGTCCAGAAGGCGTTTGACATCTTCCAGTTCACGTTTTAGACGGCTGTTCCTCCTGGCGAGAGTGATGATGTAAATCATGACGATCACCCATGCCGCGAGGAAGCCGTAGAACATGAAAAGAAAATTACGAGTATCCATGGAAGAGTTCTCCAATCACGCGTGCGCTAGGCGCCGCAACGAATCGATCTCACGTTCTATCATTTCTTGCCGCATGCGCACCAGCACAATGGCTGCTGCGATCAATAGGAATGCGAGCAGATCGCGATAAATCATGTGCTCCATTGCCGGATCGATATTTCCGCCGCCGGTACGAATGCTCAGGACGGGACTGGGATGCTGCGTTCGCCACCATTGAATCGATTTCCAGACAATGATGACGTCCACAAAGCCAAAAATCGACAGCGCCGCAGAAAGTCTGGCTCGCTGGGTAGGCTCATCGATGGCTTTGCGAAGCATCAGGTACCCAAAGTAGATCAGAAGGCAGACGAACATCGAAGTCAGGCGCGGGTCCCATGTCCACCAGATCCCCCAAATTATGCGCGCCCAAATGCTTCCGGTCGCAACGTTGACGCAGGCGAAGACGAAAGAGACCTCCGTCACCGAGGCGGCGGCGGAATCGTATCGCAGGTCGCCAGTCTTCAGGTAAATGGCGCTGAGCACCAGAGCGATAAAGAAGCCGGTAAATGCCGTGATGGCGGCCGGAACGTGAATGAAAATGATCCTGTAGATCGCGCCCTGCGCCGCTTCGTCCGGCAGCACCGTGAAAATGCCGTACAAATTCCAGGCCAGCAGCACCGCCCCCACGATTGCAAGGATGTAGACCAGCTTTTCGCGCATGAATGCCATACTCCTAGTTCACCAAAATTATCTCGGCCAGACCGATTCCGAGCGATGTATAAACAATATCGAAGACCAGCAGCACTCTGCCCCAGAGCAGGCTGTCGGCGGTGACCTGATTCATCAGCAGGTTGTTTGTGAGCTCAATGGCCGCCATTAGCAGCGGCAGCAGCAGCGGATAGATGAGCACCGGCAGCATCAGTTCGCGCAGCTTCAGGTTGACGGTCATGGCTCCGAAGGCAGCACCGAGGATGGCGATGCCCCAGGTCGCAAGCGCGCACACGCCGAAAAGCTTCAGCGGGTGCAGCCACCAGCGCACGTCGTAGAAAAATCCAAAGACGAATAGTGAAACGGCTTCAACGATGAGCAGCAAAACGAAGCTCGTGATCGCTTTGCCGATCAGTAAACTGGCAGTCGAGATGGGCGAAGCGAGCAGAGCGTCCAGACATTCGTTTGGCAGCTCACGGGCAAAGCCTCGGTTAAATATGAGCGCTCCACCGAAGGCGAAGCAGAGCCATAAAAGACCGCCTCCAATCGTCCTTACCTCTGGAGAGGCGGGATCGAATACGAAGCTGAAGAGCAACAGAATGACGACTGCGAACGCGCCGGCCGCATTCAGCGATTCTTTGGTGCGAAACTCGATCGCGAGGTCCTTGCGCGCGACCGAGAGCGCCTGAAAGAACGGGTTCATCGATCAGAGACCGCCCAATTCGGTATGTTCGCGGTAAAGGTGCCCCGGATCGTCGAGCATCTCCTGTGTACGCACGCCGGAGTAGCGCAGCTTGCCTTGCTCGATCAGCGTGACGTGCGATGCAATGACCATGGCTTCGCGAATCTGGTGAGTCGAGAAAAGGATGGTGGCGCCGCCGCCGCGAGCGTCCCGCAACAATTCGCCCATCATCGCGATAGCACGGTCGTCTAACGACGTGAATGGCTCGTCGAGCAGCAGGATGCGTGGATTCGAGAGAAAGGTCCGGGCGAGCGCCAGACGCTGGCGCATGCCGCGCGAATACTGGCGGACGGGAATATCGGCAACGCGAGCCAGATCGACGCGCTCAAGCCAGCTTGAAATCGGGGAGTGCGCCTGTTTCGTCCCGGCGACGCTTGCAAAGAAACGTAAATTCTCGCGCGCGCTCAGATCCTCGTAAACGCCGATGCCGTGCCCGAGGAAACCTGTATTCCGGCGGGCCTCACCGCTCCGCGGTTTCCAGCCGAGCAGTGAAATATTGCCCTTCTGAAACGGCGAAAGGCCGGCGAGCACGCGCAGCAGAGTCGTTTTGCCAGCGCCGTTGCGGCCCAACAGCGCACAGCAATCCCCTTCGGCAATTTCCAGCGTGTAGTTGCGCAGGGCCGGGTAGTCGCCGTAGTATTTCCAGACGTTTTCTAGTCGAAGCGCAGTCGGCATTCTTCCCGTTATTTGCCTGCCGCGCGTATGGGAGAGGACCGGTACAAAAGCAGAAGACCGAGCGTGAGCACGCCCAGAGCCAGGCCGAGGAGCCAACCGAGATGATGATAGACGGGAGGATTTGCCTCCACCACCTGCGGCACGTCGGCGTCGCTCTCGTCCGCATTGTTGGCCTGGGTCAGGGTGCCCATTCCCTTCACATCCACCGTGTAGGCGGTTCCAATCAGATTGTAGATGAGCGCCTGTGTTCGCGGCTCCTGGCCAAGCGACTGAATATCTTTGCTTTCGAGTGTCACTCCGGGCGGCACCACAAAACGAACAGGGCCGGGAGGCTGCCCCTTGATGTTTACGATGCGGCCGCGCAGCGTTTCGGGAGATCCGACCGGCAGAACGTAGCTCAAGCTGAACTGTGTTTCGCCGGGCTTCACGGGGAAATCGACCTTGAAAACATTGCTCTCGTTCGTTTTTATCGCGGGGCGGGGAATCGGCATTCCCGCCGCGCCCTGCGCCGACACGCGTACCTGGCCGTCTGCGGCGGGGGGTAGGTAAAAGCGGATACCGCCTAATTCCGGATTCGCGTACGTCTGCTTCGTGGCATTCTCCACGATCAGAGTTTCGTTTATTGTTGTCTGGCTTTGCGAAGGCTCAACGAGAATCATGTGCTGCGCGATGCGCGTCACGGCCGGCGATTTCGTCGCCTCGTAGATGCGGACATCGACTCCCGAGGTTGGGACATTCGGGGTCAGCAGCGTGGTGTACGTGGCGCCTTGATAGTCCACCTGTATGAGTTGAGGGCCGCCTCCGGGCTCGTCTTTTGCAAAACGGAAGCGGCCCTGCGGGTCCGAGGTGGTCGTGCCCAGCGTACGCATGCCGCCCTGTCCGGGCTTCACGAGCGTCAGCGTGACGTTCGGCTGGGGCTGATTGCTCGTGCCGTTGGTGACAGTGCCGTCAATTGCGCCGAAGGCAAGACTGGCTGCAAGAAATGGAATGCAAAGCGCCCCGGCGATTCTCATGATGCCATCGCCTTTCCGCACTCCCCGCAGAATTTCATCGGTCCGGAAAACTTCGCGCCGCAATTCGGACATGTTGGTGAGTCCGGTTGTATCGCCGGCTTCGCGGCCGGTTGTTTTGCGGCCGGAGCCGAACGCCTCGTGGTGACTCCCAGACGTTTTGCCGTTTCTTCAATCTCGGCGAGCACGCCGGCGAGTTCCTTCTGAAGAGTCAATTTCGTTTGCTGGTAATCGGAGTCGGAGAGTTTGCCAACGCGGTATTCAAATTGGAGATCGCGCAGATTTTCGTAGATCGCCGCCTTGCGCTCTTCCAAGTGCTGGAACGGGGATACGGGAGCAGGTTCCGGAACGTCCTGAACCCGGATGAAGAGCGTAAACACAAGAATGCCAATGGTTAGGGCTACAGCAAGGACGATGATCATTTCTTTTCGTTTGGGTCGCTCCCGGCTGTGTCGGATTCGCCCATCTCATTCTCAATCTGGCCGCGAAAACGATCGAGGAGCGCGCGGTCCGCATCGCTCACCGGCTCCGGGTCGGGCCGGTTGCGGCGCACCCACCAGGAGTAGACCAGAAAACCGAGCAGCAGTGCCACGCCCGGCATCACCCAGGTAAACAATCCCCAACCCTCGGCAGGAGGCGCTGCTAACGCGACAACGCCTTGCTCCTTCACGACTGTCTTGATGATGTTCTGATCGCTAACGCCCTGATCCTGCATGCGCTTGATCCGGGCCCGCATCGGTCCACTGTACTCACAATGGAGCATCGGGCAGGTGGCGACTGTATTCCGGCACACGCCGCAGCGGCACGCGAGATGGTCTCCGACGCGCGCAACGCTGGGCGTCATATCCGAAGTTGGGTCCTGTGCAAGAAGGCAGGCGAACGAGAGAAACAACGTGGCGACGAGTCTAAGACTGCACCGTCGCAGGCTTACTGGCAATTCCTACTACCTCCGTTCGCGCGTATTGATAGCGCACCTTACTCGGGACGAGACAGATAACGGTCCCGAACAGTACAATCCAGAAGCCAATCCAGATCCAGGAAACCAGCGGCAACTGATAGAACTGGAACGTTGCTTTGCTTCCGTCCGGCAGAACCCCGGAGTAAACGACATAGAGATCTTCATTAAGCGCGCGGCGCAGGCCGACAATCGTGTTCTGCGACTGGCTGGCTTTATAGAGCCGGATCTCGGGTTCGAGAAGCGTAATCTCCCGCCCGTTGCGGCGCACGTCGAGCGAGGCATGACTGAATTCGTAATTGTCGTTAGATCCATCGTTCACGTTGACAAGCTTGATGTCGTAGTGTCCGAAATGAGTGGTTTGCCCCAGCCCCAGATTCTCGACCACATGCAGATTGAACGCGCTGCCGGTAAACCCGACGAACATGGCCACGATGCCCAGATGGACAAGATAGCCGCCGTAGCGCCGCGTGTTCCGCCAGGTAAGCTGGAAGGCGGCCTTCGGCAGCGCCATGCTCTCTTTTGTTTGTATCGAACGGGAGCCCTTCCAGAACTCCCTCAGGATCGTCGTGGTGACAAAGGCGGCCAGTCCAAACGCGGTCAGCGCCGCGACATGGTGAATGCCGCCGAAGCCCAACCCGGCCGCGACGGCAATGCCGATGAGGGTCGGCACAAGGAAGGCACGCCGCAAGCTGTCGAGCGAACTCTTGCGCCAGGCGATCAACGGTCCCACCCCAGTCAGAAACAGCAGGAAGAGCGCTATAGGCACTTCGACACGCAAATAATAAGGCGTATCGATGGTTTCCTTCTCATTCGTCAGCGCTTCCATAATGACCGGGAACAACGTGCCCCAGAGGATGGCGAAGCAGCTTGCCAGCAGAATCAGGTTGTTGAACAGAAAACTCGATTCGCGCGAAACAACGCTCTCAAGCTTCGATTCGCTCTTCAGAAACTTCAGGTTGGTCGAGATCGCGATGATTACGAGAACCAGCGCCGTCAGCAGGAACGTGGTGAAGTAAGGCTTGACCGGCGATTGCGCGAACGCGTGAACCGAAGCGACCAGGCCCGTGCGAGTCAGCGTCGTGCCCAGAATGCTTAAAAGGAACGTGGCGGACACCAGCACCATGTTCCAGACCTTCATCATGCCTTTCTTCTCCTGCATCATGACGGAATGCAGGAAGGCAGTGGCGGTGATCCACGGCATCAACGAGGCGTTCTCGACCGGGTCCCAGCCCCAGTAGCCGCCCCATGAGAGCACCGTATAGGCCCAGCCCATACCGAGCGTAATGCCGGTGGTCTGGAATAACCATGTGACGATAGCCCAGCGGCGAGTCGTGTGAATCCAACCTTCACCCGGCTGATGCGTGACGAGCGATCCCATGGCGAATGCAAACGGCACGATTGAGCCCACGTACCCGAGGTAGAGCATCGGCGGATGGGCTGCCATCGTCCACCACTGCAACAGTGGATCGAGGCCGCGGCCATCCGGCACGCTGATAATGCCGTTGCCCGCCATCAAGACTTGGAAGGGGCTCAGCACGAAGGTGATCAGACCGGTGAAAAACGCTTGCGTCGTCATCAGAATGGCGATGACGACTGGCATCATGTTGCGGAACTTGTGGCGGCTGGTCCAGACCGCGATAGCGGAATAGCTGGAAAGAATCCAGCTCCACAGGAGCAGCGAACCTTCCTGGCCGCCCCACCAGGCCGTGAACTTGTACAGCGGCGACATGGCGCGATCGCTGTGCGCTTGCACATAGGCGATTCGGAAGTCGCCGGTCATCAGCGAGTACACAAGCAGGGCGGCGGCTACGGTTAGAAGCACCCAGATGCTATAAACTGCGCGCTCCGCGCTAACCGCCAGAAAGGGGCGGCGGCCGTATTTACCTGCCAGCGCCGCGGCTACTGCAAATACAGAGAGGCAAAAGGCAAGCAGGATGGCGAGCGCGCCCAGATTTTCCATGAGATGGTGATTTCCTTAGTATTTAACTGCCGGAGCGGGAAGAGAGAGCCGGGACCTTAATCTCCGTTATCTTCGACGGAGTTGACGCTTCATGTGTGAGATTCTGCGGAGGTTTCGCCTCATATTTGGACGCGCACTTGGCTTGAATTTTGTTTGCTTCGAAGATCCCGTCCGGGCCCAACTGGCCGTCGGCCAATGCTTGCGCTCCGGCCTTAAACGTATCCGGCAGCGGGTCGTTCCCGTTGTACGCCACTTTCAGGTGCTGAGCGCCTTGTTCCAAAACAAAGGTCACGCGGCTTCCGTCTTTCAGGATCGAGCCGGCCTCTACGTTGCCGGCGACGCGCAACCTTTGGCCCTGGGCCTTTGTCCCCATCTTCTGCAATTCAGGGATGGTCTTATAGTAAGTCTGCGTCTCGCGAATGCCTCCCATTGCCAGCCACACGAGCGAGCCCACAATCAGGACAGTCAAGATCCCAAACTTGGCATACGTCTTCATAAAAATGGAAACCTTAATTCCCCAGTATAGACTCCATTGCGCGACCGGGGATAGCGCGGGCAAGCTAGGGCGAAGTAGGCCCCGTAGCCAGAGGCGCCTTGACCCTCCGGCCAAGTGCTGCGACCGTATCGGCCAGCCGTTCGAACACAGCTAATCCGCTCGCCAATCCAGCACGGGCTCGTTCAGAATCGAGCGTCACGAGCATGCCCGAGGCCCCAACCGCCTGCGCCGCTTGTCCGTCTTCGACTTTGTCACCGATCAGAAAACTGTCGGCCAGCGACAGATCTAAATCCTCGGCAGCGCGGCGCAGCAAACCCGGCTGCGGTTTGCGGCAATCACAGCCTGCTTCCGGAGAATGCGGGCAATAATAAACGCCATCGAACGCGATGCCGGCTCGCCGGAAGATCTCGCGGAATTTTGTATCCACGGCGGCCGCTTGCGCCTCCGTAACGAATCCTCGGCCCACCCCCGACTGGTTACTGACGACAACAAGCGCCAAACCCATTGCCTGGAATTGACGAAGCGCTTCCGCCGCGCCCGGAACCGGTGTCACCTCGGCGGGATTGGATGGATAGTTCGCGTCTTTAATCAACGTACCGTCGCGGTCGAGGAAAACAGCCGCGCGTTTCCGCGAATCAAGCATCAACGGACTCCAGAATGTCGCAATGCTGGAGCAATTCATCAAGCGTCACGGCTACCGTTCCGTGTTTGCCGACTGCGATGCCGGCCGCAATATTTGCGACCTGCATGGATTCTCGCGTCGATAGCCCGGCGCCCAGAGCAATTGCCAACGCCGCCATCGCTGTGTCGCCTGCGCCCACCACGTCGAAAACTTGTTGCGCGATGGTTGCGATGGTTGCGGGTTTCTTGCCGGGCTCGAACAGAGTCATGCCATCGGGACCGCGAGTCACTACAATGGACGATCCTGGCAATTGTCCCAGCAGTTTCGAGCCTGCTTCAAACAGGGTCGCTTCAGAGTCGATCATGATGTTTGCGGCGTGGCCCGCTTCTTTCAGATTGGGCTTGATCAGGCTGCAGCCCGCGTATTTCGTGTAATCCGAACCTTTGGGATCCACCAGGACGCGCCTGTTCCGGGCTTGTGCTTGCGGTAAGGCCGAGCGGCAAAATTCGCTTGAAATGACACCTTTGCCGTAATCCGAAAAGATGCAGATGTCGGACGCGTCTAGCAGTTCGATGAAACGGGCCTGGAGTTCGGCGCGGTGCGCGGCCGGCAAAGTGGAGCGATCTTCGGTATCCACGCGAACAATCTGCTGCTGTCCCGCCATCACCCGAATTTTAGACGTGGTTGGCCGTTCCGGGCATAGGACTAGCGTGGAGGTATCGATACCGTTCCCAGCCAGCAATTCGCGGAGAACCTCTCCCGGGCGATCCCAGCCCCAAACTCCGATCAGCCGGACCTGGGCGCCCAGACTCAGCACATTTGCCGCAACGTTCGCCGCTCCGCCCGCCACGTACTTACGGTCGCTCACATCCACCACAGGAACGGGTGCTTCGGGCGAGATCCGGTGTACGGTTCCCGTCAGATATTCGTCCAGCATCAAATCGCCGGCGACGAGGACTCGTAGGGACTGAAAACGATGGGATAAATCCGGCATGGGATATTTTCGGAAGCTAAACTTCTGAACCTTACTAGTCTATAGATACGTGTGGAGTCTGCTCTGAAAGCACTCAAAGCCTGTTCGCTCCTTATTTTGGCGTTGCTGCTGCCCAGCATCGGGCGGCCCGATCCGGCGTCGAGCGCGCTTCCTCCGGGCCGCAGCATTCTTTTCGTTTCCGCTAGCGTTTACTTCGGGGCCGATTCGCGCGCGGGGCAGCCTTCCCCTCCCGCAGGAAGCCCATCGACACCCTTAACCGTTGCGGGCATGCCGCACCGGGTTCTCTCCGACCAAGCGGCCATCTGGACGAGCCCAGCCAGAATTCACAAACGAGACCTGCGCTGGATTCTGCCGTTGGGGGCCACGCTCGGAGTACTTATTGGCACGGACGAGCATGTCATGGGCGCCTATGCTCCCGCCGATCCAGCGCTTGAGAGCCACCTGAACACGGTCGGTAATACCGGCTTGGCGGTGCTTGGGGGCATTCCGGTGGCCCTTTACGCATCCAGCCTGTTCACACACAATGAACGTGCTCGCGAAACCGGCATCATCGGTGTTCAGGCAATAGCGGATGCGGCAATTGTCGGAGTGGTGATGAAATTCGCCACACAGCGGGAACGGCCTTATCAGAACCTCGAAGGCAGGTTCTGGAACAGCCCGTCTGTACTGAATTCATCGTTTCCGTCCGAGCACTCGCTGCTGAGCTGGACGGCCGCGACGGTGATCGCGGAAGAGTATCCCCGGCCGTTGACCCGATGGCTGGCCTACGGACTGGCCGCGGCCGTCAGCGGCAGCCGCGTGGCCGCTGAACGGCATTTTCCCTCGGATGCGGTAATCGGGATTGCCGCCGGCTATCTGATCGGCCATTACGTCTTTAAAGCGCGTCACAATCGCGATTTGGGAGGAGACGCCAACTAGGCAACCGCTCGTTCGAGCCGGGCGAGCCGCAGTCGACATCACATCTGCGTCCTCTGTCCCCGTTCGCTGAAAACCCCTGCGTGAGAATCTTTCAGCTGTTTTGGGACTAATTACCTTGCAGCGGATGAAAATACTTGCCGTGGTGGGCACCCGGCCGGAAGCCGTGAAATTTGCTCCTGTAATTCATGCCGCCGCGCGTCAGCCCGGCATCGACATGCAAGTGTGTGTCACAGGGCAGCACCGGGCTCTCGTCGACCCTGTCCTGAAGTTCTTCGATATCGCCGTAAGTCATCGCTTAAGCGTGATGCGCCATAACCAGGACCTGGCTGGCCTGACAACGCGCGTGCTGGAGGGTGTCCGGGGCATCCTGCTTGCGGAGCGGCCCGACCTGATGCTGGTGCAAGGGGATACAGCGACGTGCTTTGCGTCCGCTCTGGCGGCTTTCTATGAACGCGTGCCCGTCGGACACGTTGAAGCGGGTCTACGAACCCATGAGTTGGGCGCGCCTTTCCCTGAAGAAGGTATGCGGCAGATGGTCAGCCGCCTGGCGGCATTCCACTTTGCGCCTACGGTGGCGAATGCTGCGGCGCTCGAACACGAGGGCATTCCTGCCGAGAGGATTTATCTTACGGGGAATACCGGCATTGACGCCGTCCTTTGGGCTCGCGACCGCATCCGCCGGACGGACCCGCTGGCGTCCCTCGAAAAGAAGAAACGAAGCCAAATTCAATCCGCGAAGCGCCGTGTTCTGATTACCAGTCATCGGCGAGAAAACTTCGGGGAGGGCATTCGCAACATCTGCGAGGCCGTGGCAACACTCGCCGCCCGGTATCCCGAGACGGCATGGGTGTTTCCGGTGCACCCGAACCCGGAAGTGGGCCGCTGCGCGCAATCGCACCTCGGAGCCATTGCGAACGTGGCGCTCCTTCCTCCACTGGAATATCCCCAATTCGTTGCGCTTATGGATCAGAGCTATTTCCTGATCTCGGATTCCGGCGGAGTTCAGGAAGAAGGCTCAGCTCTGCAAAGGCCCGTGCTTGTGACCCGATCGACAAGCGAGCGAACCGAAGCTGTTCTGGAGGGTCACGCGCTGCTCGTTGGAACTGCCCACGACAGCATCGTCGATGCTGCCAGCCGGTTGCTTACCTCGCGCGGTTTGTACGAGCGTATGTGCTCCGGGGCGTGCCCGTTCGGGGACGGGGCGGCGGCTAACCGGATTCTCGCCATTCTTGCGCGAGAAGCGGGTGTCACTGGTAAATCGCTCCTGGCTGCGACTGCCTGAAGGCGGCTGCTCCAAAGGGGCTGCTAATTGCCTCACCTACTTACCGAGCGATAGGGTTCCAGGAGCAGCAAGTGCCAAAGCAATACAACAAAGAGACAACGATGACGGGCGAGTATCGATGCCCGAACACGCCCTGCAAATGCAAGGTAGATCGTGAAGGCGCTTATTGCAGTGCGTATTGCGAGCAAGCCGTGCAACAGGCGATTCAGCGGGATTATTGCCAGTGCGAACACCCGGAGTGCGCCGCGCAGGCAGAGTAGCAAACACGTCTGCACGACTTCACACGATCCGATAAAATTTACGAACCCGGCAAAATATTCCGGCTCTAGCCGTGATTAATTGATTTTCACAGGAGCACTTGCGGGTTATCTTCGTGGACTAAATTCCTCGACATCGAACGATCGTCTGACGATTCCCCGCAAGTCTTCGAGGGACGGCACGTCTCCCGTGCTCAGCGCCTGCGTGAGAGCGTTTCCGGCTGCGGTCGCTTCGGCCGGTCCGGCGATAACCCGTCGCCCGGTCACGTCGGCGGCCATCTGGTTCAATAACGTGTTGCGTGAGCCGCCGCCTACGATATGAATTACGTCGATACGGCGTCCTGTCAACGATTCAAGGAGTTGAAGAACCTCTTTATAGCGAACTGCCAGGCTGTGTATGATGACGCGGCACATAGCCCCCGCGTCTTCCGGAACGCGTTGGCCAGTCTTACGGCAGTAGTCTTGAATGCGCTCCGGATGATGGCCTGGTGTATAGAAGGCGTCCAGATCGAGCACGGTGTCCGATGGAGCGGCTGCCTTGGCCATGGCCATCAGTTCGGCGTACGTGTACTCCCGACCTTCTTTCGCCCAAGCCCGGCGGCACTCCTGCAGCAGCCAGAGTCCCGCGATATTTTTTAGAAATCGGATCTTCCCATCAACGCCAACTTCGTTTGTCAGGTTCGCCGCGAGCGACGCGTCGTTGATCACCGGCTCATCCAATTCAACCCCCATCAAAGACCAGGTGCCGGAACTGATATAGCACCAGTTCTCACCGCCTTCGGTGGGCACGGCGGCGACGGCCGACGCTGTATCGTGGCCTCCTACCGTGTAGACGTCCGTATCTTCGGAAAGCCCGCATTGTTCGGCTATTTGCGGCAACACGGGGCCCAGATAAGTGCCGGGGTCGACGAGCTTCGCCAGGAATCCCGCCGTGATGCCCAACTTGCGCAGCATGTCCGTTGAAAAAGCCTTGGTCGCCGGGTTGTAAAACTGCGATGTGCTTGCAATCGTCCTCTCGGAACACCGCTCGCCGGTAAAAAAGTAGTTCAACAGGTCCGGCATGAACAGGAGTTTGTGCGCATACTCCAGCAGCCATGGCGCTTCCAGATGAATCGCGTAGAGCTGATAGAGAGAATTGATCTCCATGACCTGAATGCCCGTTTCCCGAAATACGTCTTCGCGAGAAACTGTTTCGAACAATTTCTCGGGTACGCCAAGTGTACGTGCGTCACGGTAATGCCGTGGGTTTTCGATCAACGCGCCATCCGCTCCGAGCAATCCGAAATCGACGCCCCATGTATCGACCGCGATGCCGTCGAGCTTTTCGGCTTCTCGCGCAGCGATGCGCAGGCCCTCGCAGAGTTCATGAAAGAGCCGCAAGCTATCCCAATAAAGCCCCGTCGGCAGCAAAACGGGAGTATTCGAAAAACGGTGAAGTTCCTGCAGGCCCAGCTTGCGATCATTGAGCGTGGCAAGCATCGCCCGGCCACTCTCCGCGCCCAGATCGAACGCAACGTAACGGCGGGTCATCGTTGCGAGTATAGCGCCGGACCTCGCGAGACTCGTTGCATGGAGTGGAGGCCAATTTTACTTTCGAGGCCGCGCTAGCCTGAAATAAATGAAGCGAATCGCCATCGATATGGATGAAGTAATCGCCGATGCGCTTGCGGAGTATCTTCAGCGATACAACACCGATTTCAATGCGAAATTAACCAAGCAGGATGTCATTGGCAAACGAATCGCCGAACTGGCGCCGGCGGAACATTTGACCCGGCTGCGCAGCTACTTCCATGAAGAGAGCTTTTTCCGTGACCTCGAAGTGATGGAGGGCAGCCAGGAGGTAATACGCGACCTGATGGATCGCTACGAGGTCTATATCGTTACGGCGGCGATGGAAGTTCCGTGCTCGTTTACCGCTAAGTTTCAGTGGCTCGAAAGGCACTTCCCGTTTTTGCCGCCGGATAACATCGTATTCTGCGGAAATAAAGGCATTATCGCGGCGGATTACCTGATCGACGACAACGTGTATCAGCTCGATCGGTTTCGCGGCGAGGGCATCCTGTTTACGACGCCGCACAATTTCTACGAATCGAAATACAATCGGGTGGACGACTGGCAGGACGTACGGAAATTGTTTCTGGATTCGCCGGAATGATCGCAGCTTCTGGTGGGGTAGGCCGTCGGCCTGCGGCGGCCTCGCAGGCCGCCATCTGTGCCCAAGCAACGGGCCTCTTCAACGTCAATGCACGGTCCGCGTCTTGCGGTTCATGTAATCCATCAGCAGATATTCGCCGAGCGTATAAGGTGTCGTGAAATACGCCTTTCCTCGGCACATCTCGGTCACCTTCTGAACAAACTGAACCAGGCCGTAATCGCTGGCCAGCATGAATGTGTTGATGAGAATACCCTGCCGCTTGCAGCGCGCCACTTCTTCGAGCGTCTGGCTGATGACCAGCGGGTCCAGCCCGAACGCATTCTTGTAAATGCGTCCGTCTTCAAGCGTCAAGGCCGACGGCTTGCCATCCGTGATCATGACGATCTGCTTCATATCCTTCTTTTCTCGATTCAGCAGCCGTTGCGCCAATATCAGGCCGTCGCGGGTGTTCGTGTAATAAGGGCCTACCTGGACACGCGCTAATTCGGATATCCGCAATTCCTCCGCCGAGTCGTGAAAGAGCACGCACCGTAACGAATCGCCGGGGTACTGCGTTCGAATCAAATGCGATAGCGCCAGCGCCACGCGCTTCGCCGGAGTAAAGCGGTCCTCGCCGTAGAGGATCATGCTGTGGCTGCAATCGAGAAGCAGCACGGTTGCGCAGGAACTCTGATATTCCGCTTGATGCACGTGAAGATCTGAGTACTCGAGATTCAACGGCAGCGTTACACCTTCGCGCTGCATGGCGGAGAACAGCGTGGCGCTGATATCGAGGTTCAGCACATCTCCGAATTCATACGACTTGGCCCCACCGCTCGCGTCGATGCCGGTCGCCAGTTCGCGCGTGTCGTGAGCGCCGAAGCTCGATTTGCCGAGCGAACCGAGCAGGTCCTTCAGCGTCTTAAAACCTAGAAAGTCGATGGCTTTGTCCGTCACCTCGAACTGCACTTGCGGGCCATCGCGTCCGCGGCCCTGTCCCGGCGCATTGGGTTCCTCAGGCGGAGGACCGTCGAAGCTGACATATCCCGAGTCTTCCAGTTTCTGAACAAGCTTCTGGATCAGCTTTTCGCGCTGCTCCTCGTTCATCTGCTGCAGCCGCTCGCGCATTTGTTCGAGCTGTTCCGGGTTGAACATCTCGCCGCTTTCGAGAGCGCGCTCGATCGCCTGTTTCAGATCGTCAAGCGTGCGGCGGTTCATCTCCGAAAACTGCATGTAGGGATCGTTGAAACCACTTTGCAGGAAAAAATCGGACAGCGCGCTCAACAGATCGTCGAGCCCGATTCCGAGATCTTCCTCATTGAATTTCGTGTAGTTGATCCACTTCATGCAAATCCCGATTCGGATCAGTTCAGATTGCGGCGGCCTCCGCCCGGTCCTCGCCTCTGCTCGAAGCCCCGCCGGAACTCCTCATCGGGGCGTTCGTTTCGTGGCGGCCTCTCGGTTGCCGCGAATGCCTGTTCTTCATTCCGGCTGATGCGCTTGTGCGCGTAGAGGCCTTCCAGGATGAATTCGGCGGCTGAGGCGCGCATCGCATCGCTCTCGCTTTCGCCCAGTCCCAGCTTCCCGGTGAATTCGAACAGGTTCTGAATCCCCTCGAGCTGCCTCACCATCTGCGATGCGGGCATGCGCTCATCCAGCCGCAGCGTGCCGCCCAGCTCGAACCATTGCACGACCTGGCGCAGATTTACTCCATCGAGGTAGGAACTGAACACTTTACCGACGGCGCTGCGGATGATCTCGCGCGCGACGGCCTCGCCGCCTTTCAGTTCTCCTTCATACTCAAGCTCCAGCTTGCCGGTAATGGATGGCAGAGCGGCGTAGAGATCGAGAATTCTCGGTACGGCCTCGTTCTCTTTCGTGAGCAATGCTCTGCGTTCCGCGTTGGACACCAAATTCTCCATCGCCGATATGGGAAGGCGCTGGGAAACACCGGAACGTTTATCGATGCGTTTGTCTTCCCTAGCCAGAAAGGCAACCTGTTCCACTACTTCGCGCATAAACGGTGGAACTTGGACGGCGATGGGCGAGCGGCGGTTGGACCACGCCTCCTGTTGGGTGATGGCTATGCCATGCTGTATCGTCTGCGGATAATGAGTGCGGATCTCACTGCCGATGCGATCCTTTAGCGGTGTAATGATTTTTCCGCGAGCGGTATAGTCTTCCGGATTGGCAGTGAAAACCAACAGCACATCGACAGGCAATCGCACCGGATAACCTTTGATCTGCACATCGCCTTCCTGCATGACATTGAATAAACCGACCTGGACTTTACCGGCCAGATCGGGCAGTTCATTGATCGCGAAGATGCTGCGGTTCGCTCGCGGCACAAGGCCGTAGTGAATCGTGAGCTCGTTCGAAATGTCCTGGCCGGTGCGCGCCGCCTTGATCGGATCGATGTCGCCGACCATATCGGCAATGGTCACATCCGGCGTCGCCAGTTTCTCGACATAGCGTTCTTTGGGCCGGAGCCACGCGATCGGCGCATCATCGCCCTGTTCGTCGACGAGATCGCGGCATCGCTTGCAAATAGGGCTGAACGGATGATCGCGAATTTCACAACCGGCGATGTACGGCATTGCCGGATCGAGCAAACGGGTCAAAAGGCGGGCAATCTTCGTCTTTGCCTGGCCGCGCAATCCGAGAAGAATGAAGTTGTGGCGAGACAGAATCGCATTGACAATCTGCGGTATGACGGTATCGTCAAAACCCGTTACGCCGGGAAATAATGTCTCCCCCCGCTCGAGTTTACAGATCAGATTTAAACGAATTTCTTCTTTAAGGTCGCGCTCAGGCGCCAGGCCTTCGGCGAAACGGCTGGCGCGAAGGGCGCCCAGGGTGGTAGGAAGGTCGTGCTGCGGCATGATTGGGACGAGTGGCTCCCTTATCTGCCCACGATTCTATCAGCGGCAATCGAGGTGCGGTGATTCACCCCGAAAGCGAGCCGTTTTGTGCCAGGGGACGGGCGCGGACAATCGCATAACCCGCAAAGTTATGTGTTGCGGCTCCGATTGCAGTTTGCATTGATCCCTGCACGATTGGCGCGGCCGCCGAAGAACCGCCGTTGTGATATGTTCACGTGTTCGTGAAGCCCGAACTGCCATCGTCTCACTTCCCGACCGACTTCCAGCTGAACTGGCGGAAACTACAGCAAGTCGGCCTCAATGCGTACGAAGCTCGTTCTTATCTGGTTTTGATCGGGCACCCGCGATTTAAAGCGCTCGAGCTTGCGGCGCGGTCCCACGTTCCCCGCCAGAAAATCTATGAAGTTCTCGATAGCCTGGTAGAGAAGGGGTTCGCTCAGGTCATACAGGAAAAAACAAAGCTGTTCTCGGCCGTCGATCCGAGTCTCGCGGTTCCCGGCTATCTGGCCAGGCGCAACCGCGTGCTGCAAAACGAATTGGCCGAGCAGGCGCGCGCCGCCAACGGGCTGATCGAAGATCTTCGGCACGGATACGAAGAAGGGCAAGGTGGCCGCGGCGCTCTCGACTTCCTGAGCCTCGTGAACGATCCCACGCAGACCGCTTTTCATTACCGCCGTATGCTGGCGGAGGCACACGCTCAATATGCCGAGTTCTCGCGGCCGCCGTTCGCGGTCGATCCTCTTGATGAGCAGTTGGTGAAAGATGCCATCTCACGCGGCGTACACTGCCGCTTACTGATAGAGGACGGCCCGATGGACGACACGCATCGAGAGCGATTGAACGATTATGACGACGCCGGCATCGAGATTCGCTTTCACGAAAAACTTCCGCTGAAGCTCGCACTGTTCGACAACAGATGCGGACTGGTAGCGCTGCTTGATCCTGTGCTTACGAAGCCTTCCTGGACATCCGTCATCTTCGAACACAATGGATTCGCTGAGGCGATGGCCGGCTTGTTCGAAAACTATTGGAGTAAAGGCCGTAAGGACTAGTGATTTCGCCGCGATGCAGTTTGTTTCCCGCCAGCCGATGACTGGGGCAGTTTCTGGTTCTGTTACGCCCCTGCCTTATGCGGCTTTTCACGTCCGATACGCCGAACGAGCTGGTGCATCTAACTTATTTTCGGCTGCATAGCACAAATGTTGCCCAACGAATCGATCATCACTGCTCGGATATCCTTGTGAGCAGGAAGATTAGACTGCGCGCTTATGAGACGCGATTATCACAATTGGAACAGCCCTCGGCTCGACCGTCAAATGGAAGTCCGTGTTTACGGGCATTCGGGCCTGCCAATGTTAGTGTTTCCAACGGCTGCCGGACGATCCGTCGATTACGAAGACCGCGGCATGATCCGGCAGGTCACAGCAAAGATAGAAGACGGAGAGCTGCAAGTCTTTTGCATCGATGGCGTGGACCAGGAGAGTTGGCTGAATCAGGACATCCAGCCTTACGCGCGGCCGTTGCGGCACCTCGCGTACGAAGGCTATGTACTGTATGAAGTGCTCCCTCTAATTCACGGTATCGCCACATCGGGCCAACTGAGAGCGACCGGGTGCGGCTTCGGCGCCTACCACGCTCTGAATTTCTCCCTGAAACATCCGGACGTCGCGACGGATTGTGTGGCTATGAGCGGTTGTTTCGATCTCAAGCGATACATGGACGGCCACTACGACGACAACGTGTATTTCAACTGCCCCTTGGATTATGTCCCGAACTTGAACGATCCGTGGTTTCTCGATCGTTATCGGAATATGCGCATCGTGTTGGCCGCCAGCGATGAGGGCAGATGCCGCGACGAGAATTCTCGTATGGCCGGCATTTTCTACGAAAAGGGCATACCGCACACGCTCGATATTTGGACGGGCGGAGAGCGTGACGATTGGCCGCTCTGGGAGCGAATGGCGGTAAAATTCTTCTGACCTTGAACAGCGTACGATGCAGCAAACGGAAACGCGAGGAAGTAATGCCGAAGATCGGAATTATCTATGGGATGGAAAATACGTTTCCGCCCGCCCTCGTGGACCGCATTAACAGCAAGCGGATCCATGGGGTGGTGGCGGAACATATAAAGACGGGCGTAGTCCGCATGGCCGAGCCGTCCGGCTATCGTGTCATTGTCGACCGTATCTCTCATCACATCGATTTCTACCGCGCTTATTTAAAAAACGCGATGCTGAACGGGACAATTGTCATCAATAATCCGTTCTGGTTGAGCGCGGACGATAAATTCCTCAATTACTCGCTGGCAAACAAGCTGGGAGTCGCGGTCCCGCGAACGGTCGTTCTTCCGCACAAGCAGCACCCGCCCGGCACATCCGTCCACTCGATGCGAAATCTCGTCTTCCCTCTCGACTGGGATTCGGTATTCAACTACGTTGGGTTCCCGGCGTATCTGAAACCTCTTACGGGCTCCACGTGGAGATCCGCCGCGAAAGTTCACAACCCGGAAGATTTCTTCAAGGCATACGACGAATCCGGAGCGCGCTGCATGACTTTACAGCAATGTATCGACTTTGAACAGTGCTTCCGGTGCTATGTGATTGGCCAGGAGAAAGTGCATATCATACGATACGATCCGCATTTGCCGCATCAGCAGCGGTATCTCACGGGGCCGCCCCCCGATGCGGAACCGTTGCGAGACCGGCTGGTGAGCGATTCGCTCACGCTCTGCCGGGCCTTGGGTTACGACTTCAACACAGTCGAGTTCGCCGTGCAGGACGGCGTCCCTTACGCGACCGATTTTTTAAACCCCGCGCCGGATGCGGAGATTCATTCGATAGGGGAAGCGAATTTCGAGTGGATTATCGAAAACATGGCGCAACTCGCCATCGAGAAAGCGCTTGGTGACGAGCGCCCGCAGCTACAATATCGGTGGTTCCATTTCCTCGATCCCGAACCGATGAAAGCAGCGCCGCGGAGCGTCTGATCGAAGCGTCTAGTTGCAGATTGCGTGGCGGCTGCAAACCGCGGAGAGCAGGTTCCACAGGCGGGCCAACACGACCTCCACCGCGTGCAGCGACGGTCCGCAGTTTTGTGGCGTTACGCAGGCTGCCAGCAGTTTCCGCTCAATCTCCGAATGTTCCCGATCCGCTTCGATGTGAACGCTGAAATAACGGTATCCGGCAGGCTCGTCAAAGCCATAGAACTTTTGTAGACCCTGAATTTTGCTCTCCGACACTGCCGGAATTTGACTCTCGTAGGCATACAAAGCCGATAACCCGGCTGCGACGCCGTTCTCGCGGCAGACCCTCCGGAAGCCTTGGATCAACGCACGCGTTTCAGGCCAAACTTCCGCTGCTTCAACTTTCTCACGTGTGAGCCCGAGGCGTTCGGCGAATGCCATCCACAGTTCGGGGTGATTGGGCGAACCGGCTTCTTCTTCCATGAGGTTGTTCAGGATGTGGCGACGGGTCGCCTGGTCGTCCGTTTGCGAATGCACCGCCGACAAGTAGGTCGGGAACGCGGCGACGTGATGATAGTACTGCGCGGCATAATCGCGGAGCGCTTCCAGCGAAAGCGTGCCCGCCGTCCATGCCTTGTAGAACGGATGCTTCAGCAGATGCCGCTCTTCGACGCAAGCGTCAATTGTGGAGAGGATCTGGAACGCCGTCGGTGTCGGTGTAGCCATGTTCTATTAGAGCAAAACCCGCAGCTACCTCGTCCAAGGCCTCACTTGGGTTGGGAACTATGCAGCAACGGCCCAATTGCATTCGACATTCGATACTTGTTGCGGCGGTCTTCGTTAATGGCCCAAAACATTGCTCCCTTAAAGGCCGGGTAGCCAGACGGCCGTCGCAGGCGATACTCCGCTCCGGCGTAGGGCTTGCCCTCGATCAGATAGCGTAGGGCATTTTCAACAGCCGGTATCTCCGTATAGTTCCGCGCGGACGTAGGTGTGGCGGGAAGGCCGATGGCGACTTTTTCAGGAGGAAGCGGCGGGAATTCTTCTTTAGGATCGCCGCCGACCGGGAAACCGTCCAACATCATTTCGGATAAAGCCACATGGTAATCGGCATCGCCTGGGAAGTAGTAGTTTCCATCAAGACCCTCCAGCGGAGGAGTGTTATAGTCCTGCGCGTCCACAAAGGAAAGAATGTCTCGCGTGCCGTAAATCACCGGCAGGAAGCAGCCGAACTGCCCGCCATATGCCTGCATGCCCGCCTGCGCCTGCACCGCTTCCGGTACTTCGCCAATCATGAATTTCGGGCCGAAATGCTCCCGCATCTGACGCACTGCCGCAATCAGGTTCACAATGGAGGGAGTCGTCGGCTTGCGAAAATCCGTGTCGCCGGAATTGATCAGCAAAGAGGGCGTTTCAATATCGAGATCGATGCCGTCGAATCCGTAGTTCTCCACAATCGCCGACACCGAGCTTACGAAATTATGAACGTCGTCAGCCGTATTTAACGTCACGACCTGACCACCGCCTCCGAGAGAAATCAATACCTTTCTGCCTTTGGATTGCAGGTAGGCAACATCTGCCTTGAATTGCTCGTCGCTTATGCCGGTGGGTGGCTTGAAATGCAGCAGGCTTGTCGAACCTTTTATCGGCGCCGCAAACGTTGCGATGATGATGTCCCATTGCGGAGACACGTCTCTAAGTGGGATTGTTTCCTTGGCCGAACCGTAGCCTTCCCAGTAGCCGATCAACGTGTGTCCATTGGGCGCCTCTGTTCGTGCCACGGGCGAGGCAGACGGTTGTGTATTCCGGTTTCGGGAACCGGAGCACGGCTGCGCGTGAACCGGCAACGCCTGCGTGTCCGGGAAGCTGTATGCTCCGTCGAACGTTTCGTCAGCGGCGCTTTGCGCAAACCAGGGCAACAGCGCCATGTTCTCCAGGTGGTACATTTTGCCGCGCGCGGTTACTCGCGTCGAATTTGCGCCCGGCAGATAATCGGTTGGCTGTTCCATGAGATAGGAACTGCTTTCGCCGCGGCCTCCGCAACCAACGTTCGATAGCGGCTTGAGCCAGCGGGGAACCGCACCCGTCTGGTAACCATGAAGCGGATCGTTCATCCACTCGGCAATCTGCTGGGTGACGGCTTGTATGTCCGTGTAATGAGGGATCACGCCCTGGTCGAAATACGAACCGATCACAAATGCTTGCGCCGATGTTCCTGAAGGATCGAGGTGCGCGCCATGCGTGCCCACCGAGCAGCACACGGTCGCATCACCGAGCGAATAAAACGCCACGTTGCTGGTCAATGCAATCAAAAGTTTGTCAGGCCCGGCGCCGATGCTTGCCAGTTGCTGGAAGAGCTGCTTTTGGACGAAATCGAGATCCACCACGGCCAGCGATTTTCCGGTCCGCTTGGAATGCAGCACGTATCCATTGGCCACTGGGATTTCAATTTGAACCGGCGGCGTCACGTGCGGCTTTCCCAGCAACGTGTGCCAGCCGGTCTTCGCGGCAGCCTTATAAAATTGAGCGCGCTGCACGGCGTCGCCATACTGCGTGTTCCCGGTGGCAAAGGCATACGGTTGGAAAATGGGCGAGTGTAAAATCTCGCGCACAGTGCCTTCCGCGTTCGCGATCACTGTGTGCCCGTTTCGTCCGCCGCTCCCGTCAAACGAAAGAGAAAGCGGGACAACCACGGTCGGGATTGTCGTCGTCCCGCCCGATTCCGGCTTTCGGCCGGCGATTGTGTAGGAATACTGCTTGCCATTCGTCATGAAAGAGCCGGTGAAGGTGGGGACGGTACGGATAGTTTGCGATGGCGGATTTTGCGGGAGCGCGGACTCCATGGCGCAAACACCGAGAAGCAAACAAAGTGAAAAGATTCGCATACACTATCTCAATTGTCATCCAATCCGGGAATCGCGCCCCATGCTGTATCCGATGAACGAGCGCGCGCCTAACGCGATGAAAACATTCCAACCCAGGCGGGAGAGGCATGCCCCTCCCCTACAAGAGACTAGGAATGCGCGATTCGGCGCATGGCCCGTTTACGAGCTGACGAGAACTCACCCGGCAGGCGCGCCGAGCATCGCTTTCCAGGAATTCTCATCGTGACCGGCGCTGAGTTGCTTGCCGGCACGCACCAGCGGCAGCCGCAGTAGCTTTGGATCGCGTTCGATGCGCGCCAGCAGTTCGGTATCTGAAAGCTTCAGATATTTGAGCCCGGCATCGATATAGGCTTTGCCTTCGGTATCGAGCAATTTGGTCAAACCAAATCGTTGGACGAATCTCCCGATTTCGCCGGGCGCCATCGGCTTCTGCTTCAAATCGACCAGGTGTACGGCGATGCGGCGTTCCTTGAAAAACCGCTCGGCGGCGCGTGTCGCCTGCGAATTCTTCATGCCGAAGATCTGCACGTTCACCATATTCGATCTGATCGGCGGAACGGAACTAAGTGTCGATCGCGGAACATTCCAATCAGACGAACGTTGTCCCGACCCAGCTTACGGCATCCGACCAGGCAGTCGTTTTCATGTAATCCGTGGCTGCTTTCACTAGCTGCGGAACGTCCTGATAATCGTCGAGTGCAATAGCGGACGTAAGAGGCACTTGCAGGCGTTGGAAATTGGCGCCCAGCAGTTGCTGGCAGATAAACGCGTCGGCGCTCGCGACTCCGTCCATAAGAATGGAAAGGATGGGCGAGGCGGGCGTGGAACCGTAAGCAATCGGCAGCATCCACATCAACGGCCCATAGTCGGTAGGAGGCGGAGCAACCTGCACATTCTCGGGATTCATGCCGGTTCCGATGGAAAGCATAACGATATCGGAAAGCGCCTCACCGGACTGGATTGCTGCCGCAATCGCCATACACCCGGGATTGTTTGCGTAAACTCCACCATCGGCGCAGTAGCCGAAGGTTGGGTGCTGATACGGCGGGAAATAGGTTGGCGCGGCGGAAGTGCTCAGCGCGGCGTCGATAGGGTAGGTGGCGGCTCCCGGGTCGTTGGGAAAATTGCTAATGGTGATGGGTGCCCAGTTGCCGTTCTCGGAATTATCGAGCTGAAACGTGGTCACCAGCACCCGGTTCGTAAGCTGTTTCAGCGGCGTACTGGGCAGCATACTTTTGAGCAGCGTCTGGAGCCCGGTGTTGTTGTACTTCACATAAAGGAGATCGTCAATTAGTTCTTCGAAATGATCGACTACCCACTGGTACCAGGATTCGCTGGCGGGGCTGGCGGCGCGCGCTTCGAGCGAGGCGCGGAGTCTGGCGGCATCAACCGCCGTCGCAGCGGAGGCGTTGAACGGAGTGAAGATTTTACTGCCGTCATTCTGGAAAAGCGAAACAACCTTCGCCGCGGAAACGCCACTGGCCAACGCCAGCGACACCAGGCCGCCCGCGGAAGTTCCGGCAAAGAGGCTAGCGCTGCCCAGAAAAGATGGAATGTCAGTCGAAAGCTGCTGAATTAGGAGAGCAGGCAGAAGCCCGCGAATGCCGCCGCCATCGCAGCTAAG
>JAICLJ010000217.1 GCA_025927575.1 Bryobacteraceae bacterium
CGCATCGAGCGGGGCATTGCGAAGGTCGGCGACGACATGGAGATTGTCGGATTCCGGGACACGCGGAAGACGGTGATCACGGGCGTCGAGATGTTCAAGAAGCTGCTGGATGAAGGGCGCGCGGGCGACAACGTAGGCCTGCTGCTGCGCGGCATCGAAAAGACCGATGTGGAGCGCGGGCAGGTGATCGCGAAGCCGGGATCGATTAAGCCGCACCGGAAGTTCAAGGGCGAAGTGTACGTGCTGTCGAAGGACGAAGGCGGGCGGCACACGCCGTTTTTCAAGGGTTATCGTCCGCAGTTCTATTTCCGGACGACGGACGTGACAGGAGTGGCGACGCTGCCGGAAGGCATGGAGATGGTGATGCCGGGCGATAACGTGACGCTGGAAGTAGAGTTGATCACGCCGGTAGCCATGGACAAGGGGCTGCGCTTCGCGATCCGCGAAGGCGGCCGGACGGTGGGCGCCGGAACGGTGACGGACATCGTCGAATAGTGTGGGGGCGAGGCACGCCTCGCCCACTAGTTAGGAAGGAAACAAATCATGGCGCGCGAGATTATTCAGCTGCAGTGCAACGAATGCAAACGCCGGAACTATAGCAACACGAAGAACAAAAAGACGACTACCGAGCGTCTCGAGTTCAAGAAGTTCTGCCCGTTCTGCCGCAAGCACCAGCCACACCGAGAGACCAAGTAGATTGCCTCCATCAGACGCGGCCGCCGGCGGTCAAGCCGTGGTTCTGTTAGTCTGTATGTTCTGGTAGTCTGTTAGTGAAGTGTTAGGGGCATAGGTTTAACGGTAGACCAGCGGTCTCCAAAACCGCGAGTGGGGGTTCGAATCCCTCTGCCCCTGCCATCCTGCATCTTTCCCGGAAATACTGGAGAGGATGAGAGCCGGAGCCCGCCCGGCAGTCCGACGTTGCAGCTCGGGTGTTCAAACGATTTTAGAAGGAAAGAGAATGGAACTAGAAAAGCAGCGGGAAGGGAATTGGAGAGTCCGGACCAGAGACTACATCGAGGACGTGCAGTCGGAGATGAAGCGCGTGTCCTGGCCGACCTGGCCCCAGGTTCGATCGACCACCATCGTGGTGATCATTTCTACGTTCCTGCTGTCCGGTTATTTCTTCGTCGTGGATTTTGTGTGTAATTCGATCATTACAAGGATCATCAACCTCTTCACGAAATGAGCGGGAAGAAAGGTGAGAGGCATGGCTGACGGAACTTTAGAAAATCAGGAACCCGAACGGCAGGAACCGGCGGCGGAGACTGCGCTCGCGCCGGCACCGGAACAGACTGCGCCAGCTCCTGAAGAGGAGGCGGCCGCCGATGCACCAGTTCCCGCGGAAGGGACCGAGGATCCGGCCACCACGATGCACTGGTACATCGTCCATGCCTACTCGGGATTCGAAAATAAGGTAGCGGAATCGCTGCGGAGCCGGGCGCAGGCGTTCGGTTTTGCGCCGCGCGTCGGGCAGATTCTTATTCCCACTGAAGAAGTGATAGAGCTGCGCAATGGAAAGAAGGTGACCAGCAAGCGGCTCCTTTATCCTGGCTATGTTCTGGTGGAGATGGAGATGGACGACGAGCTTTGGCACGCCGTCAAGTCGACGCCGCGAGTGACGGGGTTCGTCGGTGGAGGGACCAAACCCGTGCCGCTGACAGCCGATGAAGTGAATGCGGTCCTTTATCGTCAGCAGTCGAGCGCGGAACGTCCCCGGCCGAAGCTTACGTTTGAAAAGAACGAGACCGTCAAGATTGTCGATGGGCCGTTCACGAACTTTTCCGGCAAGATCGACGAGGTCAATTCCGACCGCAACACGCTGCGCGTGATGGTCACGATTTTCGGGCGCTCAACTCCGGTGGAGCTGGACTTCCTGCAGGTCGAAAAAATATAAAGCGGGGCCCGGTTCGCGGGCACATACGGTGAATAGAGATGGCTAAGAAGATTAATGCTCAGGTTAAGTTGCAAATTCCGGCAGGCAAGGCGACGCCGGCTCCCCCGGTTGGCACCGCCCTCGGACCCCAGGGCGTGAACATCATGGAATTCTGCAAGGCGTTCAACGCGAAGACGTCGGCAAAAGATCAGGAAGGGCTGATCATTCCGGTTGTGATTACGATCTATTCCGACCGCTCGTTCACGTTCATCACGAAAACTCCCCCTGTCGCGATCCTGGTGAAGCGTGCCGTAAGTCTGGCAAAGGGATCCGCTGAACCGAACAAGAATAAAGTGGGAACCATTACCGAGGCGCAAATTGAAGAGATTGCAAAGCTCAAGATGCCCGATCTTAACTGCTTTACGATCGAAGCGGCTGTGGCCCAAGTGAAGGGCGCCTGCCGCAGCATGGGCGTAGACGTAGAAATCGTCTGACGTCCATCCGGAACGCTCGATTTTTCAAGAAGCGATCGATAAGATCGTGAGAATCCGATGGGACGTTGAGAAGGGATGAAAAATCACTCAGTGCGTCGCCCTGTTCTCCTGCCTTCTCTATAGTCGGCCTCTTCCTGCCCGCTCCGCCGAGGCATGAAGTTTTCGTCCTGCCTGCTCTCGAACGACCGTCTCCTTGCTCCAGTCTCTTGCGTAAAGCGAGATTTTTTATAGCAAACTTCAAAGGGTTCGTGATAAGCTAACTTTCCAACTGAGGCTTGTTGCATATCTGCGGCTTTAAGGGGGGAAATGATGCTGATTAGACGCATGGGGGCGGCTTTTTTTCTGGTTTGCTGCTCCATCTTTGTTTTATTTGCGCAATCCGAGCGCGGCACCATCACTGGCGCGGTGAGTGATTCCTCCGGGGCGGTGGTGCCCGGAGCCACGGTCACCATCACGAATACCGCGACGAACACCGCAACAACTCTAACCACCAATCAAACCGGCAGCTACACGGCACCTAGCCTGGCTGCCGGAACGTATGATGTTCGCATCGAAGCGGGAGGATTTCGGCCGTCTGAAGAAAAAGGCTTGGTATTAAATGCGGCGACGACCGTTCGGGCCGATGCCACTCTCGAGGTCGGCGCATCCAAACAAGCCGTCGAAGTGCAGGCATCCGCAGTGCAGCTTCACACCGAAGATGCAAAATCCAGCGTGACGATATCGAACAAACTCGTCAATGATCTGCCGCTCGTCGTGGGTGGAGCGGTTCGCAGTCCCTTCGATCTGGCTGTTCTCACCCCAGAGTCCAAGGATCTAGGGGGCGACAACGGGTTCTCGCTCGGCGGCGGACAGGCCGCAAGCTACGGAACCACACTAGATGGGATTTCCGCCAATACGACACGTGCGCTCAGCAAAAGTTGGGTTGCATCCAATTCGCCTTCCGTCGAAGCCATCACTGAATTTACCGTGGATACCAACGGGTTTAAGGCGGAATATGGACACGCCGGCGGGGGCGTCATGACGTTCGTAACAAAGTCCGGTACGAACGCGTTTCATGGTTCCGCGTATGAATTCCTTCGTAACAACGATTTTGACGCTAACAATTTCTTCAACAATTCGAAAGGCATTCCTGTCCCGATCTATAAACAGAACGATTTCGGCTTCACGGTCGGCGGCCCCGTCTGGATACCGAAGATCTATAACGGCAGAGATAAAACGTTTTTCTTCTTCTCTTATGAGGGATTCCGGAATCGTAATGGCGCGACCGGCTTCACGACGACGGTTCCGACTCCCGAGATGTATCAAGGCGATTTCAGCAACTGGGTCGACGCGGGCGGGAAACAGATCCCCATTTTCGATCCCACGACTCAAGTGCAAAACCCCGATGGGACAGTGACGCGCACTCAGTTCGCCGGCAATAAAATACCGCAGAGTATGTTTAGCCCTCTTGCTCAGCAAGCGCTCGCAGCGTTCTCGGGGGGTGCCGGGTTCATTCAGCCCAATACAGGCGGAGCGGCCGGCACGCTCGGTTACGTCACCAATAACTATGCGATCGAAAATGGGACGGATGTTCAACCAGTCAACAAATGGAGTGTCAAAGGCGATCACATCTTTAACGAAAAGCATCGCATTTCCGGGTATTATGGCTACGACCGCGAATCAGTCGTGCCTGGGCCGGAAGGCCCTCCCAACTTGCCGGGACTTTGGTCGAATTTCAACGATCTGCGGCAGGACAGCGATGTTGTCCGCTTTAGCTGGGATTGGACGTTCAGCGCCACGAAGTTCAACCACTTCTATGCCGGCGGCAACAACTGGCGGCAGAATCACAACCCGCTACAGGCATACATAGGGAACTGGAAAGATAAATTCTGTCTGCCGAATGTGCCCGACTGCGATCAAAATCTGGTGAATCTCTCGTTTTCAAATGGGTACTTCGGGCAGTACCAGCAACCGAGTGCTTTCCAGAATCAGGTCGGCGGCCAGGCGAACAATGGTTCCGAGAACACGATCTACTCTTATAACGACGACTTCACCTGGATACACAACAATCATTCGTTTAAATTCGGCGGCCTGTATCAATTGAGCCACTACAACGGGTATGGCCGGCAATGCGTCGCCGGCTGCGCTGGATTCAGCTATACAGAAACCGGTGTCCCGAATGGCACCAACCCAAACGCGGGCGGAAATCCATTCGCCTCGTTTCTGCTAGGTTATGCCGATAGCGGGTCGCTCGATACCGTTCGTTTCATCGGGCAGCAATGGCCGTATTTCGCAGGTTATTTCCAAGATGACTGGCGCATCACAAGTAAGTTGGTGTTGAATCTCGGTCTGCGCTGGGAAACGACTCTTCCGCCGACAGGCCTCAATGACCAGTGGAGCGATTTCTCGCCCACGACTCCGAATCCAGGCGCCGGCGGACGTCTGGGAGCGGTCATCTTTGCCGGTTCGGGTCCCGGCCGCGTTGGCTCCCGCCGCTTGGCGGATTCGTATTACGGCGCTTTCGGACCTCACGTCGGCTTCGCTTATTCGAAAGATTCCAAAACCGTGGTTCGCGGCTCTTATGCACGGTCCTTCGGCGCAATCACGACGGTCAGCGGATCGACTCACAATATGGGGTTCACACTGACGCAGTCTTTCAACAACACTTCGGGCGGACTCTATCCGACCTTCCTGTTCGACCAAGGCCTGCCACCCTGGACGGCTCCCCCGTTCATCGATCCTTCCGTTTCGAATGGTGCTAATCCTTCCTGGTTTCAGGGCCAGGAAGCAACCAGACCTCCGGAATTCAATAATTTCAACTTTTCTGTCCAGCGTCAGATTGGTGGCTCCATGGTAGTGGAGGCCGGTTATAACGGCGTGATGGGTTCCCACCTGCAATCGCAACTGCTGGGCTACAATCAGGTGCCGACAAGCTATCTAACGGCCTTCGGTTCCGTGGCGCAAAGCATCGGTGTCCTCAATAGCAAACTGGGATCCTCTCTCGCCAACCAATGGGGTGTCGGTGAACCCTATCCAGGCTTCATCCAGCAATGGGGAAACCGTGCGACGGTGGCTCAGGCGCTTCGTCCCTACCCGCAGTACTCGGGAATCAATACTTATGCCGGCGGCGGGGACCACAGCGGCCATTCCACTTACCATGCGCTAATTCTTAGCTTCCAAAAGCGATACACCGCTGGCCTGACGATTCAGAGTTCGTACGTATTTTCAAAATTGCTCACCGACTCCGACAGTTACTGGGGCAGCGGTCAAGCAGCGGATCAATACAACCGGCGGCTGGAAAAATCGATCGGACAATTTGACGTAACTCACAACTTCAAATTTGCCGCCGTTTACGACTTGCCCTTTGGCAAAAACCGAAGATATTTGACCAGCGGGCCGGCCTCCTGGGTGCTGGGCAATTGGCGCATTACGAGCGTAAACCTTTATTCGAGTGGAACACCGGTGGCCGTCACTTCGAGTTATGGCTTGGCGTTATCGAACGGCCGCACACCCCCCTATGTCACGTCGTATGAAGGCTGGCAACCCGCGCAGTGGGCAAACGGCAGCTTCGATCCGGCGGTGGACCGCTTCTTTTCTCCTTATGGCTCCGGGCCATTTCCGTTGCAGGGTACAGGCACGTCGCTCGACGCATTCGGTAACGCGACGCGGTATAACCCAAAGCTTCGGCAATTCCCGAATTTCACGGAAAACATGTCGGTTACACGCCTGTTTCCGATACACGAATCGGTGCAGCTCGAGTTTCGGGCCGAAGCCTTCAATGTATTCAATCGCGTCCGCTTCGGAACCGGGTCGACTCAGTTACAAGACTCGAACTTCGGCCGCCTGACCAGTTCCGGAGATCTGCTCAATACCCCACGGCAGTTGCAACTAGCTTTGAAACTGTACTTTTAGTCATTTCGCCCCATTGCGGAGACGCTTACTCGGAGCGCAGCGCTCTGAATCGTACTACGCAGCAGACGGCGCGTCACCAGCTTGTTGAACTCGCGCGGAATGCTATTGGCGGGCAGTGTCGCCGAACCGTGCCTGCGAAACGCCAGCCGTTTTAAGTTGATTTTCCTAGCGGAAGAATCCGTCCGGGCGCGATGAGAGCGAGCGAAAAGTCAGGCCTTATTATATTCCTTGACAAGAATATTCCTGTAATGGAATAATCATCAGGAATGCTTGAAACTTTCAGGGCTCTCGCTGAACCAAGCCGCCTCCAAATCGTCGACCTTCTGTTTCGTGCGCCGCTTCCGGTGGGCACTGTCGCCAAACGACTTGGCATCAGGCAGCCGCAAGCGTCCAAGCATCTTCGAGCGCTCAGCGACGCCGGGCTTGTCGAGGTACGCCAGGAAGCCCAGCGCCACATCTACGCTCTTCGCGCGCAGCCATTCCAGGAGATCGATCTTTGGCTGGCAAGGTATCGAAGCCTCATTGAGGAACAGTTTGAGCGACTGGATACGGTGTTGGAGGAGCTTCAGGCGAGCAACAAATCCATAGAGGAGAAAGCCAAACCTGCGCGACGAAAACGTCGACGATGAGTTGCGGGTAAAGGAAGTCTTATGAAGAACACTGGAACGTTATCCGTTGATCTACCGAGCGATCGCGAGGTTGCTCTAACACGCGTCTTCAAAGCGCCCCGCCACTTGGTTTACGAGGCGTTCAGCAAACCAGAAATACTCAAACGATGGTTTGGGCCACGTGGGTGGTCCCTGATCACGTGCGATGTCGATGCGCGCGTTGGGGGCGGCTTCCGTTTCGTACTCCGGGCACCGGACGGACACGAGATAGGCATGCGCGGCGCTTATCGGGAACTTTCGCCGCCCGCGCGATCGGTCCACACGGAGTCTTTCGATGATTTTCCGGGCGAATCTCAGGTTACATCCGTCTTTACCGAGCAGGATGGTTATACGACGCTGGTTGCGACGATTCTCTATCCGTCCAGGGAAATCCGCGATGCAGTCATCAAGAGCGGTATGGAGCACGGCGCCGCGGAAAGTTACGACAAGCTCGAGGAAATACTCGCTTCGGGCGGGCTTGCTTCCTC
>JAICLJ010000061.1 GCA_025927575.1 Bryobacteraceae bacterium
ACATGGCGCTCAAACGGATGGACAACGTAGGAATCGTCGTCGATGACCTCGGAGGGACGATTGATTTCTTTCGCGAGCTCGGCCTTGAGCTCGAAGGGCGGGCCACGATCGAAGGAGAATGGGCCGGACGTGTCACTGGACTGGGCGATCAGCGCGTCGAGATTGCCATGATGCGCACGCCGGACGGCCACGGCCGGCTCGAGCTCTCCCGCTTCCTCACGCCGCCTACCGTCGCGGATCACCGCAGCGCCCCGGTGAACGCTCTAGGCTACCTCCGCGTCATGTTCGCCGTGGACGACATCGACGAGACGCTTGAAAGGCTCCGCAATCGCGGCGCGCAGCTCGTAGGCGAAGTAGTCCGGTATAAAGACGCGTATCGGCTCTGCTACATCCGCGGGCCTGAAGGGCTTCTCATTGGACTCGCCCAAGAACTCAGCTGAGCGCATTACGAAGACAATGACGAAGAGCGACCAATGTAAGCGAGCAAGGCGCGTCTCACAAAGGGTAAGTTTCGCCCCTTCTCCGGCATTGCCGTCTGTGGCTCTGAGCGCCGGGAGGTTGAAGAGCGACTTAGAAAAACTTCACTTCCGCCGTCTTCTGGGCCGCACATAAAACCAGAAAAAGCACCCGACGGCAATGCCGAGAGCCCACGGAATCCACCAGGTGTACTCTGAATCGCCGGGGGATGAGCGGTCCGATGATCGCGGGGATAGTTAGCAGAGCAAGGACATTCATGCGACTGCGGGTTATACCAGACCGACTACGTGCCTTGCTGCTATGGCGATGCGTGTTATCAGAAATGGATTTGGCCGATAGCCTGATGCTAGGGGCTGTGGTTTGCAACTTCCAGAAAGGGGTAAGTTTTGCAACGGCACGGGCGCTCAATGAAATCAGCGGTTCGGATGTCGCAGATGTCACTTGCAAATTGATCGTGACGGTTTAACCTTCGGGCAAACTCCGCAAACCATTCGCAGCCCCTTGCGGGCTCGGGACGGTGACTGAGCGAAATCGTAAATGTCTGTTGCAAAAGGACGCCGTCAATTTGTCATCGTTGACCAGCCGGCAGCATCGGAGAGGACCGCCGCTTTCAGCTACCGAAACTCGGGGACGGAGTGGAGTGCGGCGCAGGACGAAGCTACCTCATTGTCCACCGGGAACTGTAAAATGCGCACATTCCGATGAAGGCGAGCATCGATCTGGATATCAGGCGGAAGACGTTCGTTCGCGTCCGGTCTTCTGCCGGAGCTGATCGCCGCGCTGTGCCGCAGTTCCCGGGAACATAATCCGTGTAATGTGCCCGCCGGCGTTATGAATCTATCCGTTCAGTGTCTATCAATTTGGATAAGATGCACAAGTCTGTATTTGAGCGTGGGCACGGCCAGCCAAGCCTGGAAACCGAGGGCGACGATGCTTCGTTTGAGCATGGCCATCAGTAAATATCCGAATGGAGGTTGAGTTGAACGAAGATTGTTCTGGTAACAGAAGGGGATTTCTGCGGACGGCATTTGGCGCATTTTCAGGCGCGGTGGTGACCGCCCAAGCTCAAAGTCCGTCCGCCGCCGAAAGCAGTGGCGACGCACGAAGCGCCGCGCTAGTCGGGCGAGTAACCCTCGACCGCGACGTTTATGACGTGGGCGGAGTTCTCAATGGAGAGATTCATTTCCTTCATCCCCCAACGGGTCCGATTGAGGCTGAATGGATCGATAGCCTGGGTCGCGTAGTGCAGGCTCTGACGCTCCCCGCGCCGGCAACTTCGGACCGTCCACTCCCTTTCGCCCTGAACCTTTCCGTGGGTTTGGCTTACGTCAACTGGATTCGCATCAAAGTAGGCGGCGTGCCACAGCTTGCGAGCAAGAGCTTTCTGCTCTCGCCGCCGCGTGAGCCATGGGACGATTTTCACGTTATTAGCTGGGCGCACTATAACGATGGCGTTTACGACAAACTGCGCGACACCGGCATCGATGCGACCATTGCCGGAGCGCGCAGCAGCAATTTCTCAAACGTTCTGGACAACAACTTTCGGTTTTACGTGGAGCAAATGGCGTGGGAGGTGTTTTCGATCTATATTAAGGACCGCCCTCTCTGGTACAACGTCGTGAACAGCTTCAGCACGGACCGTGAAAACCTGAAGCTATGGGTAAGGAAGCCCTGCATCAACGACCCAAAGACCGATGACTATCTGCGCGAGAATCTCACACGCTATGTGCGTGACCACACGGCGTTCCGGCCACTGTATTACAACATCGCCGACGAGCTTGGGCAGGGCTGGCAAATCAAAGCGAACGATTTCTGCCATTCCGAATACTGTACCGCCAAATTTGCACAGTACCTGAGGACGCTGTACCGAACGCCGAGCCAGCTTAGCGGGGCTTGGCAGACTGGCGGCGAATTCCTCCACTGGGATGACGAGAATCAGCCCGGCACGCGGGCCGACGCGGATCTGATGATCGCACGCACCACGACCGACGGAGCCTTCGATGCGGTGGCCGTGGCGGGCCTGGAGGCGATGTACGGGAGCATTGCCCGGCTCAATCGCGAATGGGGCACAAGTCTACCCGAGGTGTCGGAGCCGAAGTCGCCCCGCGAACGATGGGCGCCCGTGATCGCGGTCATCCGTGAAGCACGTTGCGTTGCCAAGCTGGATGAGAAATCCCTCGAACAAAAGATGGGCACGCTGGAGGGGCTTAACGAACGGGCAGGCAGAACAGGGGAGAAGCCTGCGAATTTCCGGACATGGACGGAGGTTTTGACGCTCGTGAATCGCTTTTATGCCGACCTGCCAAAGATTCGTTCCACGGACGGGTGGAATGTAACGGCGTGGTGCGACTTCCGTAACTTCATGGATCAGACATTTGCGGACGCGGTGCTGCGGGCTGCGAAGATATGCAAAGCCGAGGACCCAGACGCACGCTGCGCGACCGAAGGCGGGCAATCGCCGTTTCCGTTCGGCTGGTACAACTATGAGCAGGTGCTCCGGGCCGATGATGTCATCGAGCCGTATAACGGCGGCAACAACGTCGAGGTGATTCGGTCGCTGAAGCCCTCGACGATCATGGTCCACACGGTCGGCTACCAGTACACGCCGGGGAAGCATCTCACCGATCGGGACCGGTTGATCCAAAACCGGGCGCGTCGCCCCGTGTGGTGGAGCCTCTTTCATGGCCACCGCGCAACGCTCATCTGGGACGCCAATCTTCCCGATTACCAGTTCGTGGATCCTAAAACCCGGCAGCTTACTCCCGCGGCCGAAACTTACTCGAGCGTGTTCAATGAACTGCGGAGCGGGATTGGCAAGCTTTTCGTTAATGCGCAGCGCACTCACGACGGCATCGCGATTCATTACTCGCCGCCTTCGGACCAGATCCATTGGCTGCTCGACAATGCGAAATACGCAAGGCAATGGATGCTCCACAATGGATCGGATCGCGGCAGTCACGCCATTGCGGTTCGAAACAGTTGGACGAAGTTGGTTGAAGACCTGGGACTGCAGTACGAGTTCGCTTCGCCCGAAATGATCAAAGCCGGAAAGCTGAATACAGGGGATTATCGGGTCCTCATCATGCCGCAGTCAATCGCGGTAGGGGCTGAAGAGATTCGGCAGATCCGGGATTTTGTGCACACGGGCGGCCTGCTTATTGCAGACTACAGAACCGCGAGAATGAACGAGCACGGACAGGACCATGGGCACGGTCAACTGGATGACCTTTTTGGGATCGGCAGGGGCAAAGGCCAGAAGGCCGCGCAGACAATTACAGGCGTGGCGAATGAAGGATCGATACACCTCGATGGCACGCAACTGAAATTACGAGTCGGCGATGAGACGATCGCGACGACGAGCGGAAAAGCGCTTGCCCGGAGCGGAGACGTACCGCTCATCATCGTCAATCAAGCCGGCCGGGGGCGCACCGTTTTCCTGAACCTGGAAGTGAGCGATTACGCGTACGACCGCCTGCAGGCTAATTCCGAATCAAGTTTGCCGGAGTTGATGGAGAGCATTCTTGGCGCGGCCGAAGTTCATCCCAGAGTGCGTGTGCTGGACGACAACGGTAAGCGGATTCCGGGCACTGAAGTGGTCATCTTTAAGAACGGGTCTGTTGAGCACTTGGCGATTTTCCGGAATCCGCAATTCGATGACGGCGGCTGGGAAGATCATCCGACGATGAAAGCGCCGGGATGGGCGGGCAGTATCGATAATTCGTTGCTCGAGAAGGATGCCGAGGTCACGATCGAGTGGAAAGGCGCGAGACAGGTCTACGATGTACGCGGCCGGAAGGAACTGGGGAGTATCGACAGCCACAAGGCGACTTTGACTCCGTGGGAGCCTTTAATTTTCTCATTATCGACACAGCCCATTCCGAAACTAACAATGGAAGTTGCGCCGCAGGTGAAGGCCGGCGAGCAACTCGAAGTTGTGTTGACGAGCGAAGCCCTTCCCGCTCAGAGTTTCAGAGTTGCGCGGCTGGAGGTGGAGACACCCTCTGGTCAAAGCTATGAACTCTACGAGCGGAACTTGCTGTTGAAAGACGCTCCTCATACCGAACGCATTCCGTTGGCCCACAACGACCCGAAAGGCCGCTGGCGGATATCGATCCGGGATGTGATGACAGGTCAGTCGCAGCAGGTCTCGTTCAACGTGGTGTAGCTGCGGTGGAAATACTGCCGGGCTATCATTCTGTCGGCAGCCGACTTGGCTGTAAGATTCGTAAGTGATTCTCTTCCTGCTTTTTCTCTTTCCGTTGTTCGGGTTCGCCGCGGACCGGAGCCTCTCGGTGGACACCAGATCGCAGGAAATCGTCACGGCGCCATCCGGGCCGCTCGTTATCAGCGATCGATGGCCGCAGGCGACGGACCTCGTCTCCTGGACCCGTGACGTGATGCGGCTGGAGCACCTCGAGAATGCACCGGACGCCGTGCAAGCAAGAGCGTTTTTCGAGTGGCTCCGGCTCTTCTCACGGATGGCGGTCGGCGGCATGATCCAGCCCTTTGAGGGGGATTACGGACACGAAGGCTACGTCACCGATGCCCACAAAACACTGTTTGTCTACGGCTGGGGTTATTGCGATACGACCAGCCGCATCGCCGAAGCAGCCTGGAAGGAATACAAAAAGGATTCCCGGGCTGCGGAACGTGTTTGCGTGCAGCACGCCGATGGCGGCTATCACACGATGTACCGCCTGTTCTTGAACGGCCGGTACGCGGCATTCGATCCGCGTTATGGCTATTACCTGATCGATCGCGATGCTCCCGATGCGAGGATCCTCGACTGGGCAGAAATTGGCGTCGATGCGAATATCCTTAAAAACCGTCATTTTCGATACCGGAGCCGCCCTTTTTTTGAGACCTTCGGGCTGGAATGGGACCGAGCCCTCCTGTTACAACCCATTTACTTCAAAAGCGAACGTGATTGGCGCCAGGCGGGAGCGCCCAAAGAGTCGGTTTTTGGCGACAGCAAGTATCGAATGGGAACTCGTTTTCACGATATGTCGTTCCGGCTGCCCAGGGGCACTACCATCGAGCGTTTCTGGGATAACAGCGCGCGGGAATTCTACGTGCCGGCCTCCAAAGCGGCGCAACGCGAATGGCCGTTCCTGCCATCGGGGCGCTTCTATCGTGTGATAGAAGCGTCGCTAAACGGAAACTGGCCCAAATTTGATCCCAACTACAAGAAAGCTCAACCTTATCTTGTGACGGTTCCCTCCGGAGAGGGATATAGCCCGGAAATTGTTGGCAAGCGAACGATTGGTCAGGCTTGGGGCCGTATCCGTTACACGCCGGACCTCCGCGCCGACGCCTTCAGCGACGCGATTGCGCCCGGCTCGACCCTCGTGCATGCAAATGCCGCGCCTTATCTGCGGCCTCGCGAAATCGCGGGAGGAGGTCAGGCGATTTTCGATTTCTATAGCCCCTACGTTCTCGTCGATGGCACACTCAATGCGGAACTTGCGGGCAACAACGTCAAGCTGGAGATGCGAACGCTCAATGACAAGCTGGCGAGTGCAGCAGAGCCGGACGTCTGGTCTCGATGGCAGACAATCGCTTCAGGCAGGGGCGGCACAACCGTCCAACTGGGGCGACCGAGGTATAACGGCACAGACGTCAGCATCGACGGGAAATACCGCTTTCAGCTCCGCGTTTCCGTCAGCACCGACGCGTACAGAACCGCACCGGCCGGCCTAAAGAGTTTAAGACTCGAGTTGCTCTTTGAGAACGGCATTATGTCAATTCCGCAGATTGTCGCTGGAGCGAACGCCATCGATTTCAGGTTGAAAGATGCCGATCGTCTGCAAGGGCCCGTGCGGATCACGTATAACTATGAGACGGCTGCCGGGGAACGAGCGCAAACAAATGTCCTCCACGCCTCGGATTTTCGTGGCAATACCGCTCATTACTCGTTCGAAGCGCCTGGACTGATTCGCTGCAAATCCCTGGCGATTGCCTACTGAGGAGCAATTAGCTTGCAAACGCCCAAGGTCAGGAGATCTGCTCCACACCGGAGAGGAAATCCTCCCCCAATGGTTTTCTTGCTCAATGAAACTAAGTATGCTTGAAAGTATCGTTCTGAAATCGGAATTCGTGCCCGAATTGCGAGAGCGTATCCCTCTAAGGAGACCCAATTCATGAACCAGCAGAGACCAGACCGCAGGGTGTTCCTGAAATCGGCAGGCGCCGCATTAACGACGTCCATTTTCACCGGCAATATGAAGGGCGCAAACGATCGCATAACGGCTGGCTTCATTGGCATCGGCGTGATGGGGTCGGCAAACCTGGAAGTGGCTCTGAAGCATGAGGTCCAGGTAAAGGCAGTTTGCGATGTCTATCAACCGCACCTCGAACGAGCCGCTGCCATGGTGGCCGGCAGTGGTCAAAAAGCAAAACAAATTAAAGATTTTCGTGAGGTCTTGGCAGACAAGTCAATCGACCTGGTCTGTATCTCGACGCCGGACCACTGGCACCCCTACATCATGGTCGAAGCTTGTAAGGCGGGCAAGGACGTTTACGTCGAAAAGCCCGTCTGCGTGGCGATTGACGAGGGAATCAAAATGGTCGAGGCCGCGCGAAAATACAACCGCGTTGTGCAGGCAGGCACGTGGCAACGGTCGGGCCAGCACTTCCAAAAAGCTTGTGAGATTGTGCGCAGCGGACAACTGGGGAAAGTGACATTCGTCCGCACGTGGATCTATTCCAATGAACCGCAGCGAGGGATCGGCAATCCACCGGATTCGGCGCCGCCTTCCGGACTCGATTGGGATCTCTGGCTGGGCCCGGCGCCCAAGCGCCCATTTAATCCGAACCGCTTTGGTGTTTATCCTGACGCCTATTCTTATTTTCGGTGGTTCTGGGACTATGCCGGAGGGCAGCTTACGGATTCAGGCGTCCATATGATCGATATCGTCCAAATGGCGTTTGACGAGGCGATGCCGAAGGCGATCACAGGAACCGGCGGCAAACTCTGGTTTACGGACGACCGGGAGACGCCGGACACGATGCAGGTGTCGTATGAATATCCCGGATTCGTCGGCTCCTGGGAGCACCGCTGCAACAACGCGGATAAAAGCGACGGCGGACCTTATGGGATTACGTTCTACGGCACTCGAGGAACCTTATATGTGGACCGCAGTCTCTACCGCGTCACACCCGAAAAGGGATCGGATCTTGAACCGTCCGAAATGAAACGCGTCACTGATCCACATCCACTGCACTGGACCAATTTCCTCGAGTGCGTCAAAACGCGTCAGCGGCCGAATAGCGATATTGAGAAATGCTTCCGGTCCTCGGCTACTTCTCTGCTTGGCAATGTCGCGTATCGCAGCCGCTCGCGGGTTGACTGGGACGACGAGAGCAAGACCGTTCGGCAAAGCGACGCCAAGAAATATATGGCGCGCGAGTACCGCAGTCCCTGGAAACTCGAAGTTTAGTCGAATTTCGAAAGTAGCGCCTCTACAGGACTGATCCATGATCTCACGACGTATCTTTCTCGCTGGAACGCTGTCTGCTCTGCCCGCGATGGCAAAGCAGAAGCTCTCGATATCCATGGGGCTCCAGATTTACAGTTTTCGCCGCGAGGCGCAGAAGGATCTGCCCGGGACGCTCGCGATGATCCGCAAATTCGGTTTCAACGAGGTGGAGGTGTCAGCTCTGTACGGTCACAGCGCGGCTGAATTCCGCCGCCTGCTCGACAATAACGGCCTGAAGGCAACGTCGATGATGGCGCAATACGACAAACTGAAAAAGGAGATTAACTCCGTCGCCGACGACGCGCACACGCTCGGTGTTGAATACGTAGTGGTGTCCACCGTTCCTCACACCCGCAAGAAACTGGATCTGGAGGATGTCCAGCGCGCCGCCGAAAATCTCAATCGCTTCGGAGAAAATCTTGCCGCCTCACGGCTGCATTGCTGCTATCACATACATGGCATCGAATTCGAAAAATCTGAGGACGGCACACTGTTCAATACTCTCGCAAAGAACACGAATCGCCAATTCGCCAATTTTGAGATGGATATTTTCTGGGTTGTGTATGCCTATCAGGATCCGGTGAAACTGCTGCACCGCTATCCGGGGCGTTTTCCACTGATGCATGTCAAGGATATACGGAAGGGGACGGTTCTCGGAGGCTCGCCGGGTGACGTGCTGGAGGAAGATAGTGTGCCGCTTGGCAAAGGCATAGTGGACATTCCTGCAACATTACGCGCGGCGAAGGAAACCGGCGTCCGCCATTACTACATTGAGGACGAAGCCGTCGATGCCGACAAGCAGATCCCGGCGAGCTTGCGGTATCTCAATAGCCTGCGGGTCTAGCCTAATCGTCGCGCAGCGTCCATCGCGATCTTGGCGCTACTGCGAGGAGCCGCCGAGATAGCCCAAGCTCCGCAATTGCTCGATTGTCTGCCGGTCAAGAGTTGATTTGCCACCATGGCCAAGAACTACTCGGATTTTATTTTGTGCATCAACCCAATGGCCGATTTCCGTCATCATGCGCTCGACTTCGCGAGGGTGCTGCGCAGAAACATCCTTCCGTTCCGCGCGGTCTGTCACTCGATCGTATAGCTCAACTCGATCTAAGCCGGTCTTTGCGGCTTTGTCGCGGTAGATGAGTTTCCATTTCGCAGTAATCAGGGCGAACGTATCCGTCCGGTTTTCCCGGATAGGTCCGTTCGGCTGGGCGCCCGGATGAGCGAAACGCGACGTCATCACGGGGCTTCTTCTCCGGAATGTCTGGCCTCGCGCCAGCGGCACAAGGCTCTGCCCTTCCACCATCCGCGGAATCTTGACACCCATCAGATCCAGCACCGTCGGCATTACGTCGATTAACTGCACGGGATTGTCGATCCGCCGTGGTGTTGGAAGCAGGTGAGGATTCCACATCACAAAAACGCAGTGTGCCAATTCCTGATAGAGGGAATGACCGTGAGCAGTCCAGCCATGATCCCAGAACTCCTCGCCGTGATCGGAAACGACGATGATTAGGGTGTTTTGCAGAGCTCTCAACTCCCTCAACTTGTTCACCAGCAGTTCCAGGCTGTGGTCGTTGTGCAGGATTTCCCCGTCGTAGCGGTCGATGGCCTCATGAATGAATTTATCGGGATTCAGGCCGGCCTTGACGCAGTTCTCGCGGTTAAAGACGGCACCGCCGCCATACTGCCTGCTATTCTCGAAACCGGAGTAACTTCGATCGAAGGCAGCGTTCTCCGCCGGGTTTGCGAATTTCGCGTCGAACGGCGGCGGAGGCCGATAGGGCGCGTGCGGATCTGTCGCGTGCGCGTAGAGGAAGAACGGTTCGTCATGGTGCCGTTCCAGCCACGGGAAAACGACTTTGTTCAAAGCGGCGGAATCGGTGGCTCGGTCGGCTGTTTCGGTGCGTTCGCGCAACACAACCGGATACTCCAGCATGTAATCGAAGCCGCGATCCAGCCCGGTAGCCCGGCCAACAAACGGATTGGAGACAATACTGGCCGTCACATAGCCATTTGCATGCAACTGTTCGGCGAGGGTGGTTGCGCTGTTCGGAATCGTGTCCACGTCGTTGACGATGCCGTGAGTAAAGGAATAGAGCGACGTCATCAGCGAAGCGATGGACGCCTTGGTCCAGGTGGCCTGAGCCTGACAATCGTTGAATACGATTCCTGAAGCGCCCAGTTTCTTGAGAAACGGCGTCGTGTCGCGCCCATACCCGTAGACGCTGGCGTGGTCAGCCCGCAGCGTATCTATCGTATAGATAAGAACGTTTGGGCGCTTCTTCGGCGCTGAGTTCGTCAGCAAAGGATTCGCCCAGAGCCCGACCGTCCCCGTGCGCTCCGCGTCGGTCCGGAACACAAGCTTGACGGTCCGGCCACCGTACCGGGACAGATCGACATCGGCATCTTCCCAGACCTCCGGGTCGTTGACGACCTTCGAGTAAAGGTCGCTCGAGGAACCCTCCACGGCAATTCGGAAGGTTACCGGATTCTGTTTCGCAGTAATGCCCATTCCGAAATGAACGTGGCCGTTGGCCGGAACGGAAATCGGAAAGGTGATCGTCGACGGCGAATGGACGTAAAGAACATTCCGGTACTCATCGCGTTTCCCCAGAGATTCGCGACCGGTTAGCTGAGGGAAACTCGCGGGCTTCGGGATCAGCTTGATCGAGTGAATCGCAACCAAAGCATTTAGGCTATCGGTGGGCATGATGCCCAGCAGGCGAGCGCCTTTAGGCGCATCCACGTTCACGTCGAAGCGATAGACGTTGTACTGGCCGGGCGGCCCTAGCTTCTGTTTCGACTCAAAGTCGCCGATTTTGATTTTGACCTCTTTCCCGCCTTGCGCCGACATACGAATCTCGACCGCCGAGTAGAGATGCCAGTCGATGGCAGGCTGCTTAGGCGACAAAATCACAGGAGTAGAGCCGTCGCCCTTCACCATCAGATCGCCATTACGGTAGCCGAGACGGCCGCGCGCGAGCTGCCACGTGATGTCGGATTGGGAGAAGAAGTCCTTCCAGACGATCGGCTCGGCCGCCGCAGTGGCGAAAGCCGCCTTCGAAGCCTGGATGGAAGCAGATTGAAGTTGATCGTCGAACCTGAAGAAATTTCCTGTTTGCGAGCGGCCTGAAAGACCGCCCGCAAACAAGGTGAACAGCGTAAAAAGAGCTAATGGATACCGCAACTCTTCTGTTTTATCTCACCTAAAACTCGAGGCGAGCGCCGACCTGAATAATGCGCGGAGCATTCGGCTGCGAGCTCTTGTTGATCAGTCCTGTGGTCGCGTTCGGCAGGTTTAGAAGCGGGTGGTTAAAGACGTTGAAGAAGTCGCCGCTCAGCCGCACCTTCAGCCTTTCGCCAAAATAGAAGTACTTATAGAGCGACACATCCTGACTCCAGGAAGACGGCGTCAGCATGAAGTTCCGCGCGTTATAACTCACGTTATCCGTAATGCTGGTCTTTACTACCGTTCCGTCGGCAAGCGTCTGCGGCACCAGGTTGTCGAGGTTCGGTCCGATCGGATGCATCGTCCGGGCGCCGCGATCGATAGGAACTAACTTTTGGAGTTGATCCGCGTTCACGTTCGTAGCCTGAGTTGGATCGAAATCGCCGGCAAACCAGAGTTTTTGATTCTGACCGAAGATGTTCATGTTCAGCCGCTGATCGCCGCTAAGGCTCGGATTTCCGAACAGGTACTCGTTGGAGGGCACTCCCATCCAGAAGCCATTCGCCCAGGTGCCGATGAAGCTGACCTCCCATCCGCCGACGAGCGCGTTCGTCGCCCAATTGCTATTGCCGAGGAATTTCCTCCCTTTGCCGAATGGGAGCTGATATACACCGTGCCAACTGATTCGCTGAGGGGGAACCTGGCTGGAATTGGTATAGAGAAGCCGTAAGCGCTGATCGGCAGTCATGTTCGGATTTCCCAGAACCTCATTGTTCGCCGGCACTGCGCCGACTGTCGCGCTGCCATTGGTGCTGGTCGCGTTGAATCCGGACGACGTGCCGTTCCCGCCAGATCCGGCTGAAAACCCGGCGGTGTCGGTCGTCGTCAGTGCGTGCGTGTAGACATAGAACAACTGGAACGATAGGCCACTGCTGAAGCGCCGCTCAATGTCGGCCTGGAACGAGTGGCTGTTGGAATAGCCGTTGTGCTGGAGAATCCCTTGGGAGCCTGTCAGACTCCAGTTTGGATTTACCTGGCGTTCATACGCCAGCGAAGGAGCCAGCAGCCCGGTCTGGGCCTGATAATTGTATTTCGAGGTTGGAGCGTTTGTATCCCAGCTCTGCTGCAGGTTGCTCCCGTGGTTGCCGGTATATGCGAACTTGACAAGGGTATTGGGCATCAGTTCGTGCTCAACGGAGAACGTCCATTCCTGCATTCTGTCGTCGTTCCAGTGATTGACATCCATCGCCACGAATCCCTGAGATCCAGGGCTGACACCGCCGGGTGACACCGTTGCATTCCCCAAGACGTCGGTCGGCGCAGGCACGTTGCTCAACCCGTATACGCCGTCCACGCCGTTTAATGTATCCACTGAGTTTTCGAACCGCAAATTGAGCGGCGGGTTGATGCGCATCGCTTGCAAAATCTGCGACAGAGGCATCGGCCAGTAATAAGTGCCATAGCCGCCGCGGATCACCCATTTATCGGTAAGCCTGTAGGCAATGCCCACATGAGGCGCGATGTCGTTCCAAACGTTCGGTGTTAACCTGCTCGGGAAACCAATCGAATTGGCGCTTACTGCCGTCAGGCCGCGAGCCGCCCACGAATCGATTACTGCCGAGGGAAGCCCGGGAATGCTGCTCAAAGTCGTACTGCCCGGCAGCACTACCTGCATCGAAGTCGGATCGGTGAGCGTACTGAGGTCGATATTATCGAGCCGATTATATTTCTCTTTGTAGGGAGTCCAGAATTCCCACCGCAAACCAAGACTCAACGTTAGCTTCGGAGTGATCTTCCAGGTGTCCTCGCCGTACATTCCAATTTCCTTCTGCTGGAAATAGAAGTATCCGCGATTGTACTGATTTGAAAGATAGGACGGAATACCGAGTTCCAGGCTGGCGAAGCCCGAGCCGGTATAGGGCACGGCCTGCTGTCCTACGGGATCAAACAGCGAGGTCCATGAGCCATAGAACGAGTCCGATCCCTGCGATTGCTGCAATTCCTCCACATTGCTGAACTCCTGCCGTCCCTTAAAGCCGAACTTGAAGGTGTGCTTGTTTTTCACCCAGGTAACGTTGTCGTCAATCTGATACTGGGTCAGATTCTGGGCCTTGTGATTGTCGGCGTCCCAGCCGCCTCCGTATAGAAACTGGCTATTATCCGTGTACAAAGTCGGCCAGCCGGTTGCGCCAAACGGGTTCGGAAGTCCGAGTTTCGCATCCCAGTCAATATTGTCAGCGCCGGTGCCCGACGAATTGGGCGCTCGCAGTGCGGATAACTGGAGTTCGTTGAGAAGAGTCGGACCGAAAGTATGCGTGTAATGACCTACTATCGAATAAACTTTCGACTTTTGCACCGAAGTGCCAGGGCCGTTGGTTACGCCGGGCGGCGGATAGCCGTATCTCGCGCCTGCCTGCAAAAAGTCAGACCAGGACTGCGTATAGCGCGCCGAGAGAGTGTCCTTTTCGGAGAAGACTTGATCGATTTTTCCGGTGATGGTGTTTGTATTCGTGGACTTGGGGTAATAGGCTTGAAAATTGTTGCCGGTCCAGGGATTTTGGGCGGCATTTGGACCGGAAGGCAGGGCCGTGATGCTCTTGAACGCGTCAATCACTTTCGTATTCAGAAGGTTTTGAGGAATGACGTTGCCCGGAAATGCGTCGCGGAGCCCCTGAGCATTCGTCGAGTAGGGATTGTAGATCGTGATTGCATTGCCGCTCGTGTCTGTCGCGTTACTGAAATCGCCATTCCACATCGCCGCGGTGGGAACTGCGGTTTGCGCGAAAATCTGCTCCCGTTGCCTGAGATGTTCCTGGTCATAGAACCAGAACGTTTTGTTTTTGATGATGGGACCGCTTGCCCAGCCGCCGAACTCGTTTCGGATTAGCTTGGCGGGCGTGTTCCCGTCCTGAATCGCGCGCGCAACCAGGCCGCCCCCATTGTCCCGGAGCGTTTCAAACAACGCGCCATGGAATGCATTCGTTCCGCTTCTGGTGACCAGTTCGATGGTGGCGGGACGGTCGAACGCGGCGCCCGAGCCGGCGGTCTCAATCCGGTATTCCTGCACCGTGTCGAGTCCGGGCTGCACGCGCGAGATTCCGCCGCCAAACCGGTCGACATAGGACATTCCGTCCAGCAGCATCTCGGTCGAGCCGACCATCATCCCGTTCGTGCGAGGATTGGCGCCGCTTTGTGTATTCTGTCCGCCTTCAACGCCCGGCGTCAGCGTGAACAGGTTTGCGATCTGGCGGCCGTTCAGAGGGAGATCGTGAATCGTCAGAGCCGTCTTCACATCACTGAGTTGCGATCCTTCGGTAGTGACCGGCGATGCCGCGGATGAGACCTCGACTTTGGTCTGCACGTCTCCAACCTTTAGAGCGGCATCCACCGTGACGGTCTGGCCTGCCTGAACCTGGAGATTGCCTTCGAATTTCTGGAAGCCGGGAGCCTCGACATCCAATACGTAAGGGCCGATGGGAATGCTCCCCAAGTAATAGATCCCTGAATCGTTTGTTTGATTCGTGCGGCTGACACCAGTGTCCGTGTTCTTCAGTACGACTGTCGCATTCTGAACGGAAGCGCCGGACGAGTCCATGATTCTGCCCGTCACGATGCCGCGGCCGGTCTGCGCGGCCAGGGGAAGAACCGCTAGCGCCGAAACGATACACAACTTTCTGATGTGTCGCAAGAAAGCCTCCACCATACACTTCCTCTAGAAGCAGAAGAAAATATGGGGCGAGCATACCAGACCCTCCAAACCTTGTCAAGCAACCTCGTTAGTTGCGCAACTCCCGAGGGGGAAAATTGCTAATGGCCGCTTAACCGAGTACTTAGTTGCATACGGTACGAAACCGCGTACATGATCATCCAGTTGCTGAGTACCTTCAGTGCCGATATCAGCGACGTTCGTACAGCAGCTTGCCGCCGAGCCAGGTCTGCTCTACCTGAATCTGTCGGATTTCGTCAATCGGGCAGTGCAGAACATCCCGGTCCAGGATCACGAAGTCGGCCAGCTTTCCCTTCTCAAGCGAGCCTTTGTCTTTTTCGGAGAAAGTGAGGAACGCGTTGTTGCTGGTGTAGAGCCGTATGGCCTGCTCGCGGGAGATGCGCTGTTCCGGATGCAGTGGCTGCTTCGTCCAGCGGGGTTGGCGAGTGAGGGCGATCCACATGCCAAGAAAGGGATTGTAAGGATTTATCGAGCGGAAACTGCCAATCTTCTGCATATGATCGGAGCCCCCGCCCACTACGATCCCGTCATCGAATAACGTCTTATACGGCTGAAACCAGGCCAGACGCTTGTCGCCGAATTGCTTCTCGAGCGTGGCTCCATCCAGCCACAGCCAATCGGGTTGAAGATCGAGCACGATTCCCAAGGCTTTAATCTTCGAAATTGCCTCCGGAGTCATGAAGTTCGAATGCGTGATGCACGGGCGCGCCGCGCGAACCGGAAAATCGTTGTTGATTTCCGAATAGGCATCCACCATGCCCTGGACCGCTCCGTCGCCCACCGAATGCGCGGTGAACTGGAGATCGTGTTCGAGCGCGAATTTTGCTATTTGGTATAGCTTGCCGGCTTCGATATATCGCATGCCGCGGTAATTCGGGTCGGTAATGGAATACACTTTGCTCACCCCCCACGGCCGGAGCATGTAAGCGCTGCCGGTCAGCATGCCGCCATCCATATACGTTTTGATTCCGCGTACCCAGAGCATGGTGTTGTAATTGTGCAGCGGACTGTGCGCCGCCGAAAGCATACGCGCCCGAATTTGATCGAGCGGTAGCTGCGCATCGACGCTGTACATGACATACACGCGGCAGTTCAACTGCTTACTGTCCCGCAACCGCCGGTAAAGGTCGACGCCCTGATCGCCCAGATCGCGCTCGGAGATGCTTGTAATTCCAACGGAATTGTAATCGGCCAGCAACAGGCGCAGGCGCTGCAATCTATCTGCGATCGTTGGCTTCTTGTCGCCCGAATGAATTTTTACCGGCCGGCTACAGTTGCGAAGGATACCGGTGGGCTCTCCACTCGCATCGCGTTCGATCTTTCCGGGCTTTCCATCCGTGATCTTAAAGTTCTTATCGATGCCACTGAGTTCCAGCGCGAGAGAATTGACGGAGGCGTCGGGCCCGGTGCCGAAGTAGACCGGGTTGTACGGCGCGGCTTGATCCAGTTCGGCCCGCGTGGGGAATCGCTGGTCTCGTAACCGGGTGATGAATACTTGTGTGAGGACAATCCACTCACCTTCCTTTGCCACGGCCGCGCGCGACCGAATATAGCGAAGCACATCCGCAATGGTTTCCATGTCCGGGACGGGATGGTCGAATTCATACATGGCGGCCTCACTCGCATGAACGTGCGAATCCATGAGGCCAGGCAGAACGGTTCTGCCGTTCAGATTGACGCGACGCGTTCCCGGACCGGCTAGGCGTGCGATCTCATTTCGAGAGCCTACGGCGACGATCCGGTCGCCCCGAACCGCGAGAGCATCCACAACGCGGAATTGGGGGTCTACGGTGACGATCTTTCCGTTGTAGACGATAAGGTCGGCATTTTGCGCCCAGGCAGGCACGAGGCAGAGCGCGATTATCGGGAGAAAGCGTCGAGGAGACATCGAATGCAAATCTACCACTCCGGGCAGGGTTGCCGCATCTCCGCCCCGAGGGATTCAGAAAATCGGGTGTCCGGACTCGGGCGATGCCGGCCGGACGCCGAACAACTGCAAAACCGTGGCGGTTACATCCTGAAGCCGGGGATGAGGCTCGCGTGTTTTGCGACTCGTGAACAGGACGCCTGGTACGTCCGCCGGGTTAATGCAATGATCGCCGATCCACGCATCCGTGTTGTTTTCAAGCTCCTGGGACGGGATGCCGCCGAGACCGGTTTGCCATGACGCACGGTAGCCCCGACCGTAGCCGATAATCAGATCGGGAGCAATCGCAGCGTTCTCCTTCGATGCGTGTGGCTCGTATACCGCCTCAATCACCTGGCGCCCATTATCCGGATCCTGGAATGCGAGAAGCTGTTCGCGAAGGTTCGCGAGTAAAGCAGCGCTCTGCTCGCCGCGTTTCACAATGCCTTGCTTCTCGCGTCCCGTGAGATTCAGATACAAACCGTTGAGTCCCAGCGCGTACGCTTCAGTTGACGACCAGTCCACTGCATCCAAAGTCATGTCGTTACGCAGTTGTCCATTCACGGTGAGGAAACCGCGGTGTTCCAACCAGGTATTGAGATGCACGGCCCGATCGAACGTCGTAAATCCATGGTCGGACATCACGATGAGTTCGGCTGACGGTTCGGCCCTCATCACCTCTCCGACGCACTCGTCGATGGAACGATAAACATCGAGCAGTTCCGGCTCATGTTTTCCCCATAGCATGTGTGAATTCTGATCGACGGAAGAGAAGTAGAAGAACAGGAATCCGCCATCGAAGTGGTGCAACGTGTAGCGAAGCAGTCGGTGTTCATCTTCAAACACGAGGCGCGTCTGGGACAAGAACTCGGGAAGAGTAAAGACACCCTGGCGTAGAGCTGATGTGTCTTCGGGTATGCCCATCGTGTAATATCGCCCCGCTTCGCGGGAAATTTTGCGGCTCAGTGAAGGTGGAGTCGAGACTGGCAGAGCGGGCGAAACGGGATCGATGTTGATAGCCGAAACGTACAACTCAAAGCGAGGGTGAAACTGCTTGGCGAATACTCGGAACATGCCGTGGACGGATGCCAAATGCGGGATGAGCGGGAAATCGGCGGTAATCCAACCGGACCACTCGCCCTCTTGAAGGATCACCGTCTGGTCGCCGACGGCAAGGCGGGCGACAGGATTTGTGGGGTCCACGTCGACCTCCATCTTGACCGAGGAGAAGGCATGATCGCGGCGCAATGAATTCGGTGGGCCTTCCACGGGGAGCAGCGTCCGGCCGTTCTGGACGTCTATCTTTACAATTTGCCCGCCCGCTACGGAACGCGACAACTCTTCCGGATCGTCAGTATAAAAGGTAAACGTCCCCAGCGTTCCGCGAAGGTCTGGCGTTCCCATGCCCGACAGCGCGCGCCCGGCCTCGACCGGTGGATAGTTCGTCGGCATGCGCATCACGGTTACGGGAATGCCGTGCGCGGAGAGCGTTTGCCAAAACGCGGTTCCTCTTCGAAACGAGATAACGCGGGAACCGGACAAGGGTAGGACATAGGGCCCCAGCGGAAGCGTAAATCTGCCTTCTTCCGTTCGTCCCATTGAGGAGAACGGTTGCAGCGTAGAGGGATCGCGATGTACGAAGTCGAAGATACCGTGCTCCCCCGGTTCCAGCCCGGTAATGAAGGTAGACCAGGCAACGGGACTCTGCGGAGGCGTGGTGGTTCCGAGATGGTTGAAGCTGCCACGGTCGCGGAGCCGTCTGAGGTTCGGGAGAGCGTCCCAGTGGCGCTCGACAAAGCCGGGATCCATGCCATCGACTCCGAGTACAATCACCTTCGGCGATCGAACGGAGTGAGATGGCTTGCATGAAGTGCAAAACACACCCAAGACTGTTGTGAGACCAACGGACAAGCCGAACAAGTAGCGGGATCTCAGGACGACTCCCTCCCATACGCGCAGCCGCGCGAGCATGTCGCTGGCGTGGACAATAATGTTCCCCCATAGATTTGGAGAGGCTTCACGTTTCCGAAACTTAGTACGCTGCTTTCTTTCCGTTTGAGCCGCATGACCGCAGTTCATACCTTCTGCATTCCCGGACGCGAACAGCAGAGCACCCAAACTGTTCTAAATCATCACACTTGTTGTTCACGCCAGAGACGCGCCAAGCCCTGGTTTCCTAGTGCTCCCAGACCCGTGTCTTCGGCCTGGCGAAACAGACTGGACGTCAGACGGGTTCCTGGCGCCTCGAGGTTCAGATCATCGAGGAATTCGCTCGCAAGCCGGAGATCCTTTGCGTGCAGATGGATGGAGAAGCCGGGGCGGTCGTCTCCCGCGGCAATCTTTGGCCCGAGGTTCGACCACATCCAGGATCCGGCCGCCCCGCCGCCGATTGCGTCGAGGGTTGTCGCGAGATCGAGGCCGGCTGCTGAGGCCACGCGCAGGCCTTCGACGGTGGCGAGCAGGTTGAGCGAGCCGACGATCTGGTTCACCAACTTCGTGCGTTGACCGTTTCCGCTCTTCCCCGTGTAGATGATGGTCTTGCCCATTGCATGAAATAGCGGCAGGCAACGGTCGAAAGCAGCGCGCTCGCCGCCGACCATGATCGACAGGCGCCCTTCACGGGCTCCCGACTCACCACCACTCACGGGAGCATCGAGCATAGCAATACTCTGCTGCGCCAGACGCTTTGCGAACGCGACGGTCTGGGTGGGCGAGATCGTGCTCATATCGATGACCACTGTTCCTGCGCTGGCGCCTGCGGCAACGCCGTTGTTGTTAAACAGTACGGCCTCTACATCCGGCGTGTCCGAGACAATGGTGAAGACGGCGTCGCGCCCGACTGCAGCGGCGCGCGGTGAATCGAATGCCTGTGCTCCCGCGGCGACCAGGCTCTCGCACTTATCGGGAGTCCGATTGTAGACGCCGACTTCGAATCCGGCCTTCACGAGATTCGCCGCCATCGGCGCGCCCATGATGCCCAGCCCAATGAATCCAACTTTCAACGCGTGCCTCCTAGATGCGGGTGCGGTTCCGGCGCAAACGGATTCGGCGCATGTGACATTAACAGGCTTACCACCACCGTGACAAGGAAATTGACGCACAGGGCGAAGAAGCCGGCATTCAGCCCAAAGAACGGATCTCGTTTACTGAGAACAAGAAATGCGACGGCGCCTACGCCGATGATAATTCCTGCGAACACGCCTTGCTTCGTCACGCGCTTCCAAAAAAGGCCGAGGACAATTCCGGGAAAGAATTGTGTTACGCCCGCGTAGCCGAGTAGCAACAGAGATACCAGCGTCGTCGAACTGTAGATCGCGAAGTAGAGGCTGATCCCGCTCAGAACGATCACCATGATTCGCGCGAACCGGGCGACCTGATCGTCCGCCATTGACGGCGCGATCAGAGGCCGCCAGACATTCTTAATGAACAACGTCGATGCGGTGAGCAGGATGATTGCGGCCGGGACCATCGCAGTGAGTGCTCCCGCGCCGCCGACAATCCCGAGGAACCAGGCCGGGAATGTCTTCCGCACCAGCATGAGCAGTGCGAGATCTCCATCGCGAAGTCCCGGGAGGATTAGAGTCGCCGCGAACCCTACGAAGAAGATGAACGCGAGTGTCAAAGTGTAGAGCGGCATCAGCACGGCGTTGCGGCGAAGCGTGTTACCGCTTTTCGCCGTGAATGTCGCTCCGAATGTGTGAGGCCACATGTAGAATCCGAGCGCCGACAGCAGAACGGTAGAGACGTACCAACTGTGACCCATCTGCCGGGTTGCGCCCGGCATGACTAGATGCGTCGGCTTCGCATGAGCCAGCGCGGCGAACATGGGGCCCACGCCGCCGAAGTAGATCTGCGGAACCGCGATGCCGATGACGAATGCGACCACGATCATCAGCGCATCTTTCAGCACGCTCACCCAGGCGACCGCACGTACACCGCTGGCGAAAACGAAAGCAGCGACAAGCACGACGGAGATGATCATCGCTGGAGTTCGGCCGATGCCGTCGAAGCTCGCAACCTCGACGATAATTCCCAATCCGGTCAGTTGCAATTGGAGATAAGGAATCAGAAAAACAACTCCGATTACCGAAACCAACGCGGCGAGATATTCGCTCGCATATCTTTTTGCAAAGAAATCCGGCTCTGTTTGGAGATTGTGCTTGCGACCCAGTTCCCAAATCTGTGGCAGGATGAAGAACGAGACAACGTAGCCGAGGGTGATATAGGCGAGGATGTACAGGGTCGGGCCGCCGCGCGAGTAGGCCCAACCGCTCGCTCCGAGAAAGGAGAAGGTGGTGTAGATTTCGCCGGCCATGAGCAGCCACATGAGCAGCACACCGAAGCCCCTGCCGGCCACGGTCCACTGCTCGAGGTCCATCTTGTGGCGCGAGCCTGCATAGAATCCGATCCCCGATCCCAGCAAGACGATCGCTAAGATGACCATCAACGCGAGAGTGCTCGCCGTCATGAGGGCCGCTCGCCTTTACGGTCGCGGGATTCGCTGCCCTCGTCGGACCGTGTCTCCAACCGGTAAGCGCCCCACAAGCAGATGCTGGTGAGAACGACCCAGATCAGCAGCCAAAACAGATTAAACGGCAGGCCGAGAATCATCGGATCGATACGGTCCCACATCGCGACCGACAGACACATCGCGACGAACGGAATCATCCCGAGCACAATTGCGCCGAGCGATGGCGTCTTCACGAAACGAACACCTCCCGTTTGCCGGTGGACAGCATGCAAATGACGCACCGAGTATGAACGCTACGACAGGTCAATTGCAATCACCTCGTGATCGAGGACCGACGGCACTCTGAGCTTTACCAAGCCGCCTGTCTGCTGAACCGGAATCGATCCTCCGGCGACGAGAAACTGGATCCGCGCCGCTTTCTTTCCTTGCGGAAGCCGCACCTCCACTTCTTGCGGCGGAGAAGGGATCAACTCATGGATATTGGGATGCATCGCCATGGGGTACGTCAGGTTCACCAGGTGGACCGTGAGCGAATTTTTCTGGCGCCACATTGTTACGTCGAACATGCCGAGTCCAGTCACCTTTACGGGCGGCGGTTCGTTGACGGCCCAATTCACGGCATTGCGAAGCAGGGTTCCGTGTTCGTACGAGAGGACTTCCCAGTACAGGCGGTCGATGTCCCAGGGGAAGTACACGACACGGCCAGAGCCGACTTGCCGGGCGTACACGCCGGGAATGTTCGTGCGTTCCACGGTCCAATACGTCTTCTCCATCGGCAGATTCGTGATGGGTGGAATACGCGTCAACGGAACGGAGGGGAGAGGCTCACGCGATTTCACATTCACTTGCCAGACAGCGCCTGCAAGAATGTCGGCATCTTCCAGACCTCTCAGGATGGAATGATCCATATCAGTCCGCGCATCGTGCTCGACGCGGAAATAGGTATTCTGCATCGGACCCTCGGGGCCAGATTGGAATGACGCGCCGAACAAATCTGCCAGTCCGAAGTCCTGCCGGCGCTCGCCCCACTCGTTGTAGAGAGACGTTTCGTAGGTTGCTACCAGACTTCCTCCACGACCAACGAAATCCCTCAACTGCGTGCACTGCTTATCGGAAAGCGCAGCGATATTGGGAAGCAGCAGTAGCTTGTAACGGCCGATGTGTTGCGCATCGAGCAGGCCGTCGTGAACCATCTCGAACGGAATTCGAGCGTCAATCAACGCCTGGTAGACGCCGAGCGTATGGTCCTCGACTTTCGCGCGGGCCTGCGGACCTCCGTAGAACTCCGCCGTTTGCTGCGAATAGACAACCGCTACACGCGCGATCGGTTCCAGATTGCGCAAGTAACGCTCCGATTTGTAGTGCCAGGCGTAGAGATCCTCGATGACTTTCAATCCCCGCTTATCGTGAACGCCGCCGGAAACCTTGTTGAACCAGGGCCGAAGGCCGTTGGCGATTCCGTCGACCACCCATAGACGCGTTTCCGCAGGACTCTTCTCCGAGTTGAGCCAGCGGTACGGCGCAACGATTCCGGTATTGAAGATGCCGCCTATGGCCTTATTGCCGAGGGTAGCCCGATATTCTTTGCCGTTCTTTCCGTTGGCCCAGGGCGCCATCCTGCCGCTGCGACATTGACGGTCCGCGAATAGGGTTGGCGCCATCTCGCCAACGGTCTTCATATCGAGTCCGCTGAGCGCGCCACCTCCGGAATTGGCAATGTATCGCGCCCCCGGACGAGTCTTGCGAATTACGTCGTCCCAGCGCCGCCACAGTGCAAACAGGCGATCCTGTCTCCAGATGATGTAGTTTCGCCGGCTGGGGTCGTGCGGGTTGTTGGTCCGGGGCAACTCCATGTGATGGGCGTCCCAGAAGTTGCGCCGGCAATGCTCGCAGTAGCACATGCCCGACCCCGTCCACCTGTTACTAAACACTCCTCCCACCGGGAACAGCGAGACGATCTCGCGGGTCACTTCGGTCATGAACTCGAAGTTATACGGTCCCAACCCGCAGGTGAGCCACATGTCAGCCTTAACTGGATGGCGGCGCTTGTTGCCATGAGCGTCCACAGCGATCCAGTCCGGGTGAGCATCGTAGACCTCCTGATACGTGGCATGAGGATCCGTTCGCGCCACGACGATCATGTCCAGCTTCCGGCAGCCTTCGACGAGGTCGGAGTAAAAAGATGGATTCTTGTCTAACCACTGGCTACGGTGGTGAAACTGAATCTTGGTCGGATAGAAGGCGACGACTCCGCCCGCGGTGAGGCAAGTGGCGTCAGCATGGATGCGCTTGAAATAATCGAGCCAAAAACCAATGTCCATTTTGGCCGGATCGTCTTCCGTCAGGTTCAACTGCGCCCAACGCATGGGCCGATCGAACCAACCCGGGTCGCTGTCCGCTAACGGAGCCGCGGCGCCCGATTGCGCCAGGAAAGCGGCTGCGATGGATTGCTGGATGAGTTCCCTGCGAGTAGTCATGTTGGCTCTCCTAAAAGATGTACCGCAGCGCGAGTTGCACGATTCTCGGATCGCCGGCGGATTGAGTGCGGCCGAAGTTACGGTTGTTCAGCCGCGCTTCGGGCTGTCCGAAATTCGAGTGGTTGAACAGGTTGAAAAACTCGCCGCGGAACTGCAGACGGCCGAGGCGCTCAGAGATCGGGAACGATTTAACGAGTGAGATGTTGGTGATGTTTTGCGAGGGGCCGGTGAGCAAGTTGCGACCGACATTGCCGTACCGGCCGGGTTTGTTCGCCGCAAATGCCGCGGTATTGAAGTAGCGGATGAGCATGTCATCGGTGCTGCTGTATGAACGGTGGGGATCCCCAACGAGATCCGGGCGGTCATAACCCACGCCCGTCAGCGAGTAGTCCTGGCCGCTCAGAATATTGATCGGAGCGCCACTGGTGTGGCTGACGATGCCAGAAACGGTCCACGCTCCGAACGCCTTTCCGACGAAGCCTTTGCCCTCTCTCAAGAACGGAAGCTCATAGTAAAAAGAGGCGCTAAAGATATGCGTCCGGTCTTCGTCCGACCGGGAACGATCGGCCCCCTCGTCATACGGATTCTGCGGCACTTGCCCCAGATTCGTGGCCGAGTAGTAGTCGAGGAACTTGCTGAAGGTGTAGGACGCGAGAACGGTAAGTCCGCGGCTTAAGCGTTTGTTGAGTACAAGCAGCAGCCCGTTGTAGGATGAGTTCGAATTGCCCCGAATCAGTCGCATGCTGCTGTAGGTGCCCGGCAGGATGATTCGCCGTGCATCGGTGTTGGCTGTGGTCGATTGGCCGGGAACGTAGACGGCCGGATTCATCTGCGTCATCCGAAGGAGGTTATGGGCAAACTTTCCGATATACCCGACGGACACCACTGTATTCGCCGGAAGAGACTTTTCGACACTGAAGCTTACGTGATGGACGTAAGGAGAGCGGATGTCCGGCGATGAGAAGGTAGACAGACCCATCGGAAAACTGAAGCGGGCAGTTTGAAGCGAATAGATATACGGGAATGGATCTTCCTGGCCGCGATAAGGGTCGGAGAAACTATACGGGTTGAAGACGTTTTTGCGAATGACAAATGGCTGATTCACAGCGGGGTAGGTCCACGGGTCCGCACGGTCGTCTTCAAAGAACAGGCCGTAAGCGGCGCGCACGCTGAGCCGGCCGTTCCCGAACGGGTCCCAAGCAAGTCCGACACGCGGAGCCAGGTTATTCGTATCCGTTTGCAGCAAGGTGTCGCTTACCCCGGGGTCCCCGGGGAAAAGCATTCCGAGCGGCGCGCCTGGGACGACGGTAGACTGCACGCCCGCTCGATATGTGTTCACCCGGTCGTAGATGGCATGATACGGGTGAAATAGCTGGTATCGCAGTCCGAGGTTTACGGTTAGGTGCGAGGAGATTCTGAAATCATCCTGAACAAATAGATACCAGTTGTATCCTTTCACCATCCGTTCGTACGGGCTGGACTGGTCGAGTGTGGCTGGCTTGCCGAGCAGGAAATCCGCAAAGGCGTTGTGTGTGATCGAACCGTCAAATGCGAACGTCCCCTGATTTGCCGACGAGCCGCGCCCGAAGTATTCCGTCCGCTCGAACTCTCCACCAAACGAAACCGAGTGACGGCCACGCACCCATCTGAGCGTATCGCCAATCTGGTAGATATTGCCTGTGTCACGGAAGATGTCGTTACTCCCGAGGCTGAAGTAGCCTGACGTATTGATGTTCGGCATCTGCGGGATCATCACACCCGGGTAGTTGGCTCCAAAGTCAGAAAGCTGGGATTCACCGACCGCCGTCGTCGGCGAGTTAAACCGCTCCACGCCAAGACGAAACTCATTGAGCACAGCGGGTGAGAACGTATGGGTGTCGGCCAGCGCCCAGTTCGTGTTCGCCATGTGCTGCTGCGTAACTACGTATCCAGGGATATTACCCGTCTGGAAAAGTAGATCGGTGATGTCACGGAAATAGCGAACGTTCAACGTATTCCTCTCGTTGAAGCTGTGGTCGATTTTGGCCAGATACTGGTTGCCGTCTGTGGTTTGTGGAACCAGCGCGACGAAGCGGCCATCTGAGGTGTTCGGCAGCGGGACGTAGGTGGCCAACAGTTTCGCCGCGACGGGATCGAATCGACTGGACGGAATATTACCGTTTTGAAATAGCTTTCCCGTAAGAGGATCGGTGGGCAGACGCTTGGAGTTTGAGAAGTTGCCCGCGCGTTCCGCTGCCGTCGGTGGGAGTGCGGTTGCAAATAGTTGTGACTCACGGATGCGCGCTCCTTGATATGAACCAAAAAAGAAAGTGTGGTCGCGGACGATGGGCCCGCCGAGAGTAAAGCCGAACTGATTCTGCTTCAGGTCAGGCTTATCCACTGCAAAAAAGTTGCGCGCATTCAGCGCTTTATTGCGCAGATACTCCCAAGCCGAACCGTGAAATTGATTTGTTCCAGAGCGAGTGATGGCAACAAAAACGCCGCCGCCGGCGCGACCGTATTCGGCGCTGAAATTACTGGTCAAGACCCTGAACTCTTGCAGTGCGTCGGGCGATGGCAGGTTCAACAACGTGTTCTGGAGCGGGTTCTTGTTCGCGGTTCCATCGAAGCGCAACTCGTTCTCCGTATCGCGAGCGCCCG
>JAICLJ010000114.1 GCA_025927575.1 Bryobacteraceae bacterium
CGAGACTCGCGGTCAGGGGCTCCTGTCTCTTTTCCCGGTCATTTACAGCGTTTACTGAAAGGCTTCGAGGAAAATTCTACTGTTGGAATCACTGGTTCAAATTGCAATCATTTCGAAGCATAAGTCATTCAAAATTGAAAAGGGAGGGGGTTTGCGTGCCGGCGCCTGTGCTCCCGATGCGTGGCTCTCGCATGTGCGAAGTGCGCGTACACGGGAAAAGCGGTGATGCCGTCCGGATTAGTGATCGCGTTGCCCGAAAGGTGAACGACTGGTTTGGAGAGTTCTCCATTCCGCCCTGCAAGACCCGTTGCCGAAACGGTGCATCGGCATTTCGAAGTGTTTCGTGGGTCTGTTGCGGCGAGGAGATGGCGCCCACTGGGGCGTTCTCTAGTCCGCAACCTCGATGAGGGATCGAAGAGGAATTATGCTAAGGAGTTTTATCTTACTTTCATCGGCATTTCTGTTTGCAGCTGGAGTGGCATTTTCGGGTGAACCGACGAACCGACCCGGCGCCGCCGTCCCAGTGACCACCACTCCGGCGACCACCATCCCGGACTCGACGGCATCCGTGCCACCGGCGCAGCTCCGAAGCAGACCAGTGGTGCTTGGTCCTCACGATCAACTGACGCTAGCCGCGCCCGAGATCCAGGAACTCGACAACCGGCAACTTAATATCAGTTCCGATGGAACCATCAGTGTTCCCCTTATAGGCCGCATCAAAGCGGCGGGGTTGACGACCGAGCAATTCGAAGCCGAAGTCACTCACGATTTGAAGAAGCTCTACCTTGATCCGAAGGTTTCTGTAAGTTCGGTGGCGTATAGCAGCAAGGCAGTATCGATCTTGGGCTCAGTCAACAAGCCTGGTGTCGAACAGGCGGACGGACAGAAGTCTCTACTCGAAATGCTGTCTCTTGCAGGCGGCCTCCGAACCGATGCCGGGCCGGTGATCAATTTGACGAGAGCCGCCGACAATCCTACGCCATTGCCGGCTGCGGTGAATCCCACCGCCTCGGGAAAATATGTCACTGGCCAGGTTTCGGTGGCGAGCTTGCTTGAAGCGCGCGATCCGGCCGCCAATATCAAGGTCGAACCCGGCGATGTCATTACGGTGCCGAAGGGCAAGATGATTTACGTTGTCGGCGATGTGAATAGGGCGGGCGGATTTGTCATCGGCGAGAACGACACCCTCACTGTCCTGAAAGCCATTTCGCTCGCGGAAGGATTAAAGGGAACGGCCGATTCAGCGCATGCTCGCATTCTGCGAAGCATCGGCCCCGGTGAGCATGCCGAAGAGTCGTTCGACGTGAGAAAGCTGCTGGCAGGCAAAACGAAGGATGTACCGCTGCGGGCAGACGACATTCTCTTCATTCCCAGCAGTATGTCCAAGAAGATTGCGTCGCGCGCGATTGAGGCTGCTATTGCGGCAGGCACCGGAATCGCCATCTGGCACTTTTAAAATCGGCGGACGGAAAGCAGAATTATTGATGACCAATTTCGAAATCGAGCGTACACGGAATTCACGAGGAGTACCCGAAAGGAGAGTGCAGGAGGGGTACCTTGGCGATTCTAATCAAGGCTGGAATCACACTCCGCAGCAGGACCAGAGTGTGGAAGAGGTCGAATTGGTTCGATTGCTGCGCATCGCTTGGGCGCGCAGGTTCGTTATTCTCGCCGCTTGCCTCGTGTGCGCCGCGATCGGCCTTTTTGTCGCGATGAAGCAGACGCCGATTTATCAAAGTTCGGCGACGGTCGAATTACTCGGCATAAATGAAAATTTCATGAACATGCGGGATGTGGATCCGAATACAAAAACCCTGGGTTCAAGCACCGCTGCTCAAGTGCAGACCGAAATCCAGTTGTTGCGGAGCCGCGCCCTCGTTGATCGCGTTGTCCAGAAACTTGGGATGGTCCGGCCGGCGCCGGCCGATCATGGGACAGGTTTTCTGTCGCATCTGAATCCCTTTGCCTCACCGCGGCCCCAGAAGATTGATCCGACCAAATCGGCTGTCGACGGCGCATTGGCGAATCTCAGAATCGAGCAGATCGGCGATTCTAACATGCTCCGGATTACTTATGACGATTCGGACCCTGAACGGGCCGCTAATTTTGTCAACATGATTGCGAAGCAGGCCATACAGTTGAACCTCGAGGAGCGCGGCAACCTGAATCAGCGTGTCGGCGGATGGCTGTCCAAGCAGGTCGAATTGCTTCGAAATCATATGGAGCAGGCCGAAAGTGAACTGCAGGCTTACAGCCGAAAGGCCGGTCTGCTGTACACGGATGGCACCCAAAATGTAGCGGACACCCAGCTTCAACAGCTCGAGGCGGAACTCGCCGCTGCTCAGGGCGCCCGCATCCAGAGCGAATCGCAGTACACCCTCGCAAAAGGAGCCGATCCCGATACGCTGCCACAGGTTCTCGATAACGGACCACTCAAGAGTTACCAGGGAAAGCTAGTCGAGCTGGAAAGGCAGAAGGCCGAACTCGAAGCAACCATGACTCCGGAGAACCCGAAGGTGAAGAAGGTCGCCGCGCAAATAACGCAGCTCCAAAAAACGATCGCGCGCGAGCGGAAGGATGTATTGACGCGCATTGGCAACGAGTACAACACCGCCAAGAAGCGCGAAGCGCTGTTGACCGCCGCCTATCAGAAGCAAACCGGAGTTGTGTCCGACCAGGCGCAAAAGGCGATTCATTACAACACATTGAAGCATGAGGTGGATACCACGCGCGAACTGTATGAAGCAATGCTGCGCCGCGTAAACGATGCCGAAGTCGTATCAGCCATTCGCGCGAGCGACTTGAGAGTCGTGGATGCGGGCAGTCCGGCGGCCGCGCCGCACAGTCCGGACAAACCGCTGTATACCGGCATCGGTCTCATCAGCGGCTTGCTGATCGGGTTGATGTTTGTGTTCGTGCAAGATCAGAAAGATCGAACCATTCAACAACCGGGTCACTCCGCTCTGCTTCTCGACATCACCGAACTCGGCGTTATTCCTTCGGCGAAAGCGTCGGGCGCAAAGTTGCTCTCCGGCCCGCCGAAACCGGAACAGGCGCCTGCCGGGCCCAAGTCGCTGCTGACGATGAACAGGAAGACGACCGGACTTGAATCTGCGGTTGCGGCCAGCGGGCATTCACTGTTTACGGATTCTTTCCGGGGCGTCGTGAACTCGATTCTGTTCAGTGGCGGTGAGCATGTCGCGATGCGGACGCTCCTGGTCAGCAGCCCCAACGAAGGGGAAGGGAAGACCACGTCCGTGTGTAACCTCGGCGCGGCGTTCGCTGAAATCGGGCGGCGCGTACTGTTGATCGATGCGGATTTTCGGAAGCCGCGGCTTCATGATGTCTTCTCCGTACCCAACGATCGTGGTTTGTTGAACCTGCTTTCCGGAGACGAAGGCTCTTTGGACCCGCTCGATCTGGTGCGCGAGACCGGAACCGAGCGGTTGTCGATTCTTCCCGCAGGCATGACATCTCACCCGCTGTCTACCCTGATTCACTCCGAGCGCTTAGGCACGCTGCTGAACCGGCTGCGTAGTCAGTACGACCTGATCCTGATCGATTCGGCGCCGCTGCTCCTGGTTCCCGAATCTCGTGTACTCGCGCGCTCCGCCGATGCTCTCGTACTTGTTCTTCGGGCCGGCGTAACGACCGTTGATGTTGCTGTCGCTGCGCGGCGCAGAGCTACCGAAGATCATGTGCCGTTGATCGGCACCATCCTGAACGACTGGAAGCCGGAAACGACCGGTTACTACGGCTATTACCCGAAGAAGCGAGCATAAATGGCCTCTGCGACCATAGCGCGAGAAGCTTACGCCGCATCGTTGGTTCATACCCACGTGCCGCGGGCGCCCTCACGCCTGTTCCTGTGGGCCACGGGGTTCACGATGGCCGTGAGTTGCTTCGTGATGGTCGAACCCGCGCCTGTCGACGCTCTCGTGCTCGGATTGCTGGTGCTCGGTATCGTTTCGGGCATCCTTACCCTGAGAAACGTTCCGCCCCTGCCAAGCACGCTCCTGACGTTGTTAATCCTCGCCAACGTCGTTTCGTTTTACAGCCCAATCGATGAGGAAAGAGCGTTCTGGTACATCTTTGTCACGGCTTACCTTGTGTTGTCCTGGTTCTTCTTCGTTGCGTTTCTGCAACGTTACGAGACTCGCGGGATGGATGTGCTGATTCGCGCGTACACGTTTTCGGCAATGTTTTGCGTTACGCTTGGGGCCCTTTCTTATTTTCACCTCATCGGCTTCCAGGATTACCTGCTTCTGGTAGGGCGGCTAAAAGGATTATTCAAAGATCCCAATGTTTGTGGTCCATATTTGATTCCGGTCGCATTGTTTGCCTTGGCCGGCATCATCCGCAAGAAGCCGGGTTGGGTCACGGCAAGCCTGCACGGCTCCGTGCTAGCCCTCGCAAGTCTTGGCGTGCTGCTTAGCTATTCGCGGGCTTGCTGGATCAATTATTCAATTTCGGTCGCGGCGTATTTCGTCTTCAGCTATTTGCTTCGGCCCGTCAGCATGCCGCCGCCATTTTCAATGACCCGGGCGCTGCTGTTTGCAGCGCTGGCGGGCGCCTCGGTCGTAGGAATTATGCAACTGCCCGCTGTCAAGGCCATGATGGCGGAGCGGGTGACGAAGACTGGCTTGCAAGGCTATGATCGCGATCGCTTTCATGCCCAGCGCATGGCGTACCAGTCCGCCCTCGTCCGTCCGCTCGGCATTGGACCCGGTCAGGCGGAAGAACAGTTCGATTATGCGACGCACAGCAGCTACATGCGCGTGCTCAGCGAAAACGGTTTCGTAGGATTCTTTGCGTATCTCGGTTTCGTGCTCCTCACGCTAGGGAGATCTTTGGCAATGACGAGGCGAACCAAAAGTATTTTTTGGAGGAGGGTTTTTTTGATTGCGGCAGCATGCATTATCGGCCACATGGTGAACAGCGCGGTGGTGGATACCGTCCACTGGCGTCATTACTGGTTTTTGCTGGCTCTACCTTGGTATACGCCTGTGGAATGTAAAATGCCGGGTCGTAAGAGTGTTCGCGTTGCATGATTCGCAGCAGTTGTCGGTTTTCGAGACGCCCGGCGCGTGCCGGATGGCCTTTGATGTAAATGCACGAAGCCTAGTCGAGCTTCTGTTTAGGGCTCAATACCCCCAGAGACGTTATCTTGAGAGGAAATAAATGACAGGCGCTATCGCACAACCAGCATTAATTGCACGCCCGGTTGCAGCCAAGCCGTACTATATGTTCGGCGTTCTTATCTTTACGGATGCAATCGCTCTTCTTGCGTCAGTTGCACTAAGCGTTGGGTTTAAACTTCTATTTCAGCCCGATGTTCATTTAGCGGGCTATCTTCGGCTCTGGCCTTTTTTATTTGTTTTTCTCGCGTTTTACAGTGCCGTGGGCCTTTATTCCGGCGCAGCTTTGACGCCGCCGGAAGAATTGCGGCGAGCTACTTTTTCATCGTTCTTTCTTTTCCCGGTAATTGAAGTCCTCACCGCCTCGTGGCGCGGACCCTCTCACTACCTGACCTGGACAATGGTTCTGGCCATGCTGCTTAGCGTAGTGATGGTGCCGCTGCTTCGCGCGCAGGTTCGGACCTGTTTTGCGAAAAAAGACTGGTGGGGCTACCCGACAGTCATTTTCGGCGCGGGCGATACCGCTAAATTAGTCGCCGAGACGCTGATCAACGAGGCTGGTTTCGGACTGAAGCCGGTCGCGGTCTTCGACCAGACATGGACCGATGCGCCGTCGATTCCGGGCATTCCGGTCATGCGGGACTTCGCCCTGGCAGCGGAAATCGCTTCGAAATTACGCTCACCGTATGCCGTGATTGCGATGCATGGCGAGACGCCGGAAAACGTTATCGCTACTATCGAGAACTACATTTCTCCGTATTTTACGCGGATCCTGATTATTCCCGATCTGTTCCGCTGGTCCAGTCTCTGGGTGAAACCCAAAAGCTTCGGCGACATCCTTGGTCTGGAAGTTGTGCAGCAAGCGTCGCTGCCCGACCGTCAGCTTCCTAAGCGTATTTTAGATGTGGTTGTCAGCTCACTGGCGCTGTTGTTCCTGGCTCCGGTGCTTCTTGCTATTGCGATCGCTATCAAGTTGGAATCGCCCGGGCCGGCAATCTTCGGCCATGTCCGCATCGGCCGTAACGGAATGCCGTTCAAAGCCTGGAAATTTCGAACCATGGTCACGAATTCGGATGAAATACTCGACGAATACCTTGCCAACAATCCGCGGGCGCTGGCCGAGTGGGAAAGCGATCACAAGCTGCGCAACGATCCGCGCGTGACGTTTGTTGGACGCGTGCTACGGACGACCAGCCTCGACGAGTTGCCTCAACTCTGGAACGTGCTCATGAGTGAGATGAGCCTCGTTGGCCCCCGCCCGATTGTAGAGGCTGAAATTCCGAAATACGGAGCCAGTTACTCGCTCTATACGCGCGTGAAGGGCGGCGTTACCGGTCTCTGGCAGGTTTCGGGCCGCAATGATACGTCCTACGAAATGCGCGTGAAGCTCGACAGCTTTTACGTGCGCAACTGGTCGGTCTGGCTGGACTTGTGCATCCTCTATCGAACCATCGGCACGGTCCTGTTCAGAAATGGCGCTTACTAAAAGCAAGTTGCCATGAACATTCTCTATGTAATCACTCGAGCCGAAATGGGCGGGTCGCAAGTGCACTTGCTTGATCTGCTCCACGGCTTTCGCGATAGGCACGAGTTGGCGCTTGCCACCGGCGAGCGTGGGTTCCTGACCGAAGAGGCGGCACGGCTCGGTGTTCGCGTGCATATACTACCCGATCTGGTGCAGCCGCTTCGCCCTCATCGCGACGTCAAAGCCTTGCTATCCGCTTATCGGCTCATCCGTGGGACACGACCGGACCTGATCCACTGCCACACATCAAAAGCGGGCATCATCGGCCGCGCCGCCGCCAGGATGGCGCATGTGCCCGTAATCTTTACTGCCCATACCTGGAGCTTTGCGGAGGGTACTTCGCCCTTGTGGAAGCTTGTGGGCACTCCGAGCGAGTGGCTTGCGTCGCGTTGGTCGGAGAGCATTATCGCTGTCTCAGAATCAAACCGTTCTCTCGCTTTGCGGCGCCGCATTGCTCCGAGCAGCAAAATCGTCACCGTGCATAATGGCGTGCCCGACACCCTACATCGCGCGCGGCCCGGGACTAATGGCGTACCCCGCATCGTTATGATTGCGCGATTCGCGGGGCAAAAGAATCAAGCGCAACTCATCCAAGCCGCCGCCGGTCTTCAGCATCCGTTTCATCTCACGTTTGTGGGAGACGGCCCGACGCGGCCCGCGTGTGAGGAATTGAGCAGATCGCTTGGACTTCAGGATCGAGTGGAGTTCGCCGGAATTCGCACGGATACTGACCGCATCTTGAGCGAATCGAGCATTTTCGTTCTGGCTACGAATTGGGAGGGATTCCCGATCACCATTCTGGAAGCAATGCGCGCCAGCCTACCCGTAGTTGCGACGGATGTCGATGGGGTCCGTGAAGCTGTGGTGGATGGCGAAACGGGTTGTCTTTATCCCAAAGGCGACATGTCGCCCTTATGTTCTATTTTGCAGGTCCTGGTTACCGATCCGGCTACTCGCATCCGGCTTGGTCAAGCGGGACGCAAGCGTTATGAAGCTGAATTTACGCGATCGGCCATGCTGAGGAAAATACAGTCAGTTTACGAGCACGTCGTTCCGGGGTTGTGCGAATCGCAGTCTGCCTTGCTGTCCGCGTAAAGTCGGGCACCGGCATTTTTGGAGGAAACGGTAATGTCGCTTAATCTGAGCGCAGCCCTCTCTGCTACCCAAAAAACTGCTTCAGGCGCGAAACCTTTTGCGTCCACGGCGGCATGTATCCGGCAACACGCCGCGGAGCGGCCCGATGCAATCGCGATTGTGTCGGATTCTCGCCGGCTTACCTTCGCGGAACTCATTTCCGACGCGTCGGCCTTAGCCGCTTCGTTCGGGAAATCAATCGCGACGAATAGGGCGCCGATTGCAGTCGCAACGAATAATTCCGTGCAAATGATCGTTGCGGCTCTTGGAGCCTGGCAGACCGGATGCGCGTATCTGCCGGTAGACCCGTTAGGCCCTCCCGAGCGGCTACGCCACATGCTCGCTGAAGCGAACGTTTCGCTGGTCGCGGTCGACCCCAGCCTGGTGGGACACATACCTGCAGGGCCGTGGACTATTGTTGCCATTGATCCAGGCTCCCGTCCCGATGCTCAGACTTCCGCGGCCGAAACGTCCGTTCCGGCCCATGCTGCTTCCGATTTGGCTTACGTCATCTATACCTCCGGTTCCACCGGTCAACCGAAGGGCGTTGCAGTCGCGCAGGCCAATTTGACAAACCTGATCCGCTGGTATCAAGAAAACTTCGAAGTGACTGAAGCCGATCGCGGCGCTCAGTTCTCCGCGCTGACGTTCGATGCCGCCGTTCTCGAAATATGGCCCATCCTTGCGGCTGGCGCGACCTTGCATGTCCTGGCCCGCTCCGTTGCATTGGATCCCGAACAATTGCGGAACGCTCTGGTTTCCGAGCGCATCACCCTGTGTTTTGCCGCCACCCCGATCGCTGAACAGTTGCTCGCCATGGATTGGCCTCACGATACGAAATTGCGTTATCTGCTAACCGGCGCGGATGCGCTCCACATGTTCCCGCCGGCAGCGCTTCCCTTCCGTCTTGTCAATAACTACGGCCCGACGGAGTGTACGGTGCTTGTGACCTCCGGGACGGTTCCCTCCGAGAGTCCGTATCGAGTTCCCACTCTGGGAAAGCCCATTTCAGGAGCAGAAGTCTACGTCCTCGACGCCAATCGTTCACTCGTGCCCGATGGCGACAATGGCGAGATCTGCGTTGCCGGACTGCCTGTGTCGGCGGGTTATATCGGCCGCCCGGATTTGACCGCCGCTCACTTTGTGGACAATCCGTTTGGAGCGCCGGGGTCGAAGTTGTATTGCACGGGCGATCTGGGCCGCAAATTACCGAACGGGGAACTCGAGTTTCGGGGACGCCTCGACGAGCAAATTAAAATCCGTGGCTATCGCATTGAGCCGGGCGAGGTGGCTGGTGCTCTGCGAAGCCACGCCGCTGTGAGCGCCGCGGCCGTTACCGCGATCGAATCCGGTGTAAATACAAAATTCGCGGCGTATGTAGTATTGCGATGCCCGGTGAGCGGCGCGGAATTCCGGACCCACTTAGCCTCCCGTCTGCCGCCTTACATGATCCCGCAGTATCTTGTCCGTCTCGATAGCATGCCGCTGACTCAGAACGGAAAAATCGACAAGCATGCGTTACCCACGCCGGGCGATTCGGACCTGCTCGAAGTAGTGGACCAATGCGTCCAGCCGGAATCCGAGATAGAGACTGAAATGGCGTCCATCCTTTCCACACTTCTCGAAGGACGCCCCGTTGGTCTCCACGATAACTTCTTCCGGCTCGGCGGCCATTCTCTGCTCGCCGCGCAAGTCATCGCTCGCGTCCGAAATGCGTTCGGTGTCGACCTGCCGCTTCGCACGGTTTTTGAGTCGCCTACCGTTGCGGAGCTTTCCAATCAGATCGAGAAACGTATTTTCGAGCTGTTGAAGTCGCGGCCTGCCGGAGAACTCGCGGACGGCGCCGCAATGTAATGCTTGTCTCCCGAGCGTCACTATGCTGAATTCAATTGCACAGACGCAAGACGATGTAGAAGCCGGCCTGAGCCTTTATCAACTTCTCGATCCCGAAGTCCTCGCCAACCCTTATCCGCTGTTCCACCGCATTCGGTCGGCCGATCCGGTCCATTGGGATGTGTTTCTGCACTCCTGGGTGGTGACGCGCTACGAAGACGTCATTCGAGTGCTCCGAACATTTTCGGCCGACCGAACGCCAACGCCTGAACAGTTACGCTCCATGGGGCTGGAACAGTTAAGCCCCATAGCGGCGCTGATGGTGAAGCAGATGTTATTTATGGATGCGCCGATGCATACGCGCATCCGAAGCCTTGCTTCATTCGCATTCACACCCAGCCGGGTTGCCGTTCTCCGCGACCGGATCGGCAGAGTTGCCGATCGCCTTCTTGATCGCGTGCTCGACCAAGGCGAAATGGATGTGATTGCGCAGTTCGCGAGCCCGTTGCCGGCCATCATCACCGCATCAATGCTTGGGGTTCCCGAAGACGATCACGAGCAACTGAAGGTGTGGTCCGCCAGTTTCGCCGAAATGCTCGGGAACTTTCAGCACAATCCGGATCGCATTCCTGGCATCCTCAAGACCGTTGAAGACATGACGGTTTATTTCCGCGATCGCATTCGCGAACAAAAGCAGCACCCCCGGGAAGGTTTGGTGCATGCGCTCTTAACGGCTGAAGTGAACGGAGACAAGCTGACCGAAGAAGAGGTGGTGGCCAACAGCATCATCACCATGGTCGGCGGCCAGGAGACGACCACCAACCTGATCGGCAACGGATTGCTGACGTTGCTTCGCCACCCTGGCGAAATGCTGCGTCTGCGCTCGCATCCTGCTCTTCTGGCATCCGCTGTTGAGGAACTGCTTCGTTACGAACCGCCCAGTCAGCACACGGCGCGCATTGCTCCATCCAATCAGATGATGGGTGGTAAGGAACTGCAGGCGGGCCAGGCGGTAATCGCGGTCATGGCCGCCGCCAACCGCGATCCCAGCCGTTTTCCCGATCCGGATCGCGTCGATCTCGGACGCACGGACAACCGGCACCTTTCTTTTGGTTGGGCCAGTCACTTCTGCTTTGGCGCGCCGCTCGCGCGGATGGAAGGCCAAATTGCTTTTGAGCGACTTGTCCAGCTTCCGAATCTGCATCTCCAACCCGCTCCGCTTACCTGGCGCACCAATCTCGGCCTCCGCGGACTCACGGCGCTTCCTGTCTCATTCGATCGCCGCGCCTTGCCCCCGCAATTCGACGGCTAGAAAAACTGCATACTGCAAGGCTGTAATTCCAATGGATGGCGAATCACGAACTCGCGAGCGGGCCGCGCTTTCCCGCTACTTAGAACAAGCGAGAGCAAAACGCAGCTGCGCGGATGACGTGATTCCCCTGCGCGAGCGCGGCGTCGACGTCGAGGCGACCAGCGCGCAACAGCAATTGTGGCTGCATGCGGAACTCGCGTCCGGCAGTCCAATTTACAATGAGCCGATTACGGTTCAATTTAGTGGTGAATTAAACGTTGCAGCATTCGAGCGGGCCTTCAATGAAATTCTGCGAAGGCACGAAGCCTGGCGCACCGGATTCTGTTGGAGCGGAGAAACACTCATACAGCGCGTGCGGTCCGAACTGTCGCTTGCTTTGCCCATAACGGACCTGCGTTCGCTGCCGGAACGCCGCCGCGAACCACGCGCCATCCAACTCGCGACAGAAGACGCTAAATTGCCATTTAACCTGGCGCAACCGCCTCTGCTCCGCGCCCGTCTTGTCCGCCTTGCGGAACGCGAGTACCGGCTGTTCCTAACGCTGCACCATATCATCTTCGACGCCTACTCTTTGTACCAGATCTTCCTGCCAGAATTGCACGCGTGTTATGACGCATTCTCGAACGGAACGGAGCCTGGCCTGCCTGCGTTGCGAGCGCAATATCCGGACTATGCCTTGTGGCAAAAGCGCTCGTTCCGGCCGAGCGCCCTCGAACCCCATTTGCTCTACTGGGACACGCAGCTTTCCGGCCAGCTTCCCGTTTTGGGGTTGCGGCCCGATCGCCTCCACCTGGTTAACCAAACGCACAAAGGCGCTATGATGCCGTTCTCCATATCGCGAAACGTTACGGAGAGACTGAAAGAAATCGGAGCGGCGCGCGATGCAACCCTATTTATAACGCTTCTTGCCGCATTCAACGTCCTGCTCTATAGCGAGACCTCCCAGTGCGACATCGTCGTCGGCAGTGCCAGTTCGAGCCGTAAACACCCGGAGACCGAGAAGATGCTCGGTTATTTTTTGAATACCATCGTACTGCGCGCGAAATTTTCGCCGGAGGAGCATTTCCTCGACTTAATTACGCGGGTGCGCGAGGTGGTTATCGGCGCGCTCAGTCATGATGAGGTGCCCTTTGAATTACTTGTTTCCCGGTTTGAGAAGCATCGCCGGCCAGGCGTGCATCCTCTCTTTGAGGTTATGTTTTCGCTGGGACCGCCGCTTCGCCATTTACCTTCGGGCTGGGGATTCACCAAAACCGATGTAGATACTGGCGCGGCCAAAATCGACCTGTGGCTCGATCTCGATGAACGTGAGGACGGTCTTAGCGGGCGATTTTTTTATTCGGTTGACCTTTTTAACGAGTTAACTATTTCACAATTGTCAAACAAGTGGATTATACTTCTTGATACGATTTCAAATAAACCTAACGAAAGTGTTGCATCTTTGCAGCGCTTCCTTCGGGAGAGTAATTTGCGGGCGTCCGAAGTAGCGCAGCACGTATGTAAACGATCTAAGTGGTATGCGCCCAAATGGGCACGGTACCTCTGGCCAGGCGTTGGCGGTTAGAGATGGTTTTTGGGGTTTCGGAGGAAAAGCGTGCACGAAATGTCACCCAAATCTGGATGGGCTCCACTCCCTGTCGAGTGTCCCGGATTGGAGTGCGTTCAAAGGCTGTTCGAGCGGCAGGCGGCCCTTCGCCCGGACGCCGTTGCCCTGCAGGCTGATGAGGACTGTTGGTCGTACTCTAAACTGGATCGCTACTCGAACTATTTAGCGGTTCAGCTGCGGAATTTTGCTGTCGAGCCAAACTCGTTCGTAGCAGTGTGTGTCCGGCGATCTCCGGAAGTGATCGCAGCTTTTCTAGGGGTTCTGAAAGCCGGCGCTGCATACCTGCCGCTGGATCCGAACTATCCCGCCGAAAGACTGCGGTACATGCTCGACGATGCAGACGTTCGCTGCATTATCGCGGACAGCCCGGGAATTTCGGCACTAGCCGGCCTTTCCCGCGCAAAATACCAAGTCCTGGAGTTGTCGGATTTACAAGGTGAGAGCGCGAATGGCCTCGATGTTCCCGGTTCTGGAGGCGATCTCGCCTACCTTATGTATACGTCGGGATCGACCGGCACGCCCAAAGGCGCCATGATCGAGCATCGCGGCATTGTGAATCTCGTCCGGAATCAGAACTACGTCCGATTCTCGTCGGACCGGGTGTTTCTCCAGCTTGCCCCGCTTTCATTCGATGCGTCGACATTTGAAATCTGGGGCGCGCTGCTGAATGGTGGCCGAGTCGCCATCATGCCGCCGCACTTGCCGTCGTTGGATGAAATCGCCACGGCGTTGAATCACTATTACGTTACGACGCTATTCCTGAGCACTGGGCTATTCAATGCGATGGCCGATGAGCACTCCGATGCTTTTATGAGCCTCGATCAATTGATCGTCGGAGGCGACGTGCTTTCACCGTCATACGCACGGAAAGTCCTCGACGCCATGCCGCAAGGGATGCTCATCAACGCTTATGGCCCCACTGAGAACACGACCTTCACCTGTTGCCACCGAATAACCCGCGAAGATACGGCCGCGGAGTCCATTCCTATTGGCCGTGCCTTGAAGGGCGTGGATCTCCACCTTCTCGACAGCACCATGCGGCCAGTTGCGGACGGAGAAATCGGTGAGATCTTCATCGGCGGAGAAAATCTGAGCCGCGGGTATTGGAACCGGCAGGAATTGACGGACGAGAGGTTTGTTCCCAATCCGTTCGCGGGCAACCCGGCCGAGCGTCTCTACCGGAGCGGCGATCTCGGAAGGCTCAACAAGGCTGGCGACCTTGAGTTTGTAGGGCGTCGCGACGCGCAGGTGAAGATTCGCGGATTTCGTGTCGAGCCCGGCGAAATCGAATCCGTGGCGCAAGGTCTTGCGGGCATTGCCTCCGCCGTCGTGGTGGTGAAAGGTGAGAGTGCCGAGGGCAAGCGTCTGTGTTGTTACTTCGTGCGCCAACCCGGAGCGGCGGTTTCGGCGTCAGCCCTGGCCGGATTTTTACGGGGCAAGCTGCCTGCATACATGCTTCCCGCGGAGTTTATCGAGCTTCCGGCTTTACCACTGAACGCGAATGGCAAAATCGATCGGCAGGTGCTCGCCTCGCGCGCAAGCGGGGTCAACGGGTCGGGCCTTCCAACAACTGGCGACAGTTCCGGATTGGAAAGCGAGCTCACGGCAATCTGGGAAGCGCTACTTGGACAATCCGGCATCGGTTTGGATGACGATTTCTTCGAGTTGGGCGGACATTCCCTGTTGGCAGCGCGCTTATTCGCCCAGATTCAGAAACGGCTTGGTAAACAATTGCCGCTCGCCAGCATCATCCAGGCGCCTACCATTCGAAAGCTGGCGGCCGTTATTCGAGATTGCAATTGGGGGGCGCCGTGGTCGTCGCTCGTAAAATTGAGCGACGGCGGCCCCCATCTCCCTCTGTTCCTTGTTCACCCCATCGGTGGAAACATTCTTACCTACAAGGAGCTCGCCGTGCGCCTGGTAGGGCAACCCATCTACGGATTGCAGGCGCAGGGGCTGGATGGCCGAAGTCCGGCAGCGTCTTCGGTGGAATCCATGGCGGCCCATTACATCCAGGCCCTGCGAACCATTCAACCGGAAGGTCCCTACTCGCTGGGCGGCTTCTCCGCCGGCGGCCTGGTTGCCTTCGAAATGGCGCGGCAGCTTAGCGATTCCGGATCCAAGGTTGCCTTTCTCGCAATTGTCGATTCCTCCTGCGAGCATCCTGTCTGGACTCTTCTCAAGAACAAACATGTCGCGGAAAGCGGCGAGCGTATCATCCGTATCATGCGCTGGAACGCCGGTTACATGAAGCGGATCGGCCTAAGCCAATTCGCCCGCAAGAAGGCCAAAAATATAGGTATGAGCGCGCGCATTGCCGGCTTCGAAGCGTTGAATGCGTTTGCCAATCGGCTCCACCGGCTTCCGTTCCATCCGGTGCTAACCGTCGAAGAGGCGTTTTTGCAGGCCCTCGGCAGATACAAGCCCACATCTTTCGCGGGTGACGCGGTGCTTCTGTTGACTTCGGATTCCGGCAATTACAATCCGGCGCTGGTTGGCAACTGGATGAAACTGATTACCGGTAAACTCGACGTTCGCCGGATTGCCGCGCAGCACGATGACCTCCTGAATCCTCCACAGGTAGATGAGGTTGCTCGCGTGCTAAGCGAGAGCATGCGTGTTCAGTCGGCAAACTCTTTACCAGCGCAGACCGGTTCCACACTTCACGCCGTCGTCGAGGAAGAAGTCTCGCAAACTCAGCGGCCAGCCTGACCTTCGTTAGAAAATCGTCCAGTTCGCCGTTCGAGCCGGTGTCTCAGCGGCGACTACCAATCGCTCAAGCTAAACTCGCGGGTAAACGTTGAAACGGTTAAAGTGGCGAGCCTCCCGAAAGGGACTCGCCACCTTTTCCCCCGGTTTACGGGATTACTTCGATGCCGTTCACCAAGGCGTTTCCAGAGCGCCCTGGCGAGAACTTGATCGTAATGGTCCCTCCGTCCGGAGTTGCTCCGAAGTCCTTCACAACCGCTTTATAGCGTTGCTTTCCCGCGGCTGCGAATACGTCGAAATCGCTAAGCACGCTTGAGCCGTTGATCGATACGTTAAACACGCGCTGGCCCGTTCCATTCGATATGTCGTCGGCAAAGTGCAGCCTCACCGTGTACTTGTGCCCGGACTCCAGATTCGGGATGTTGTAGGTGATCGTATCGCCGCCAGTAGTGCGCTTTGATTGATATACGGCCGCCGGCGCGGCATTCGAGACTCCGCTCAGGTTTACCCCGCCGGAAATCTGATCACTGTGACCGCCGCTGACGTAGGTATCCGAAGCGAAATTAGAAACTTGCCCTCCACCGGAATTGAGCCGGACTGCTTGTACGCTCTGAGTCTCCAAACCGCTCTTGCTAAGCACCGCTCCCTGGCCCGCGCTTAACGTGATGCTGCTCACCCAACTGCCATTGATCCTCTTCATCGAACTGGGCAGCCGCACGGTAATCCTCGGAGCGCCGGGCAGATTCAGTAGGACTATTCCATTGCTGAAGTCGCGCCGCAGAAGTTGATTCCATGTATAACGAGAACCCTGAGGCGTGCCTAAATCCACGTCATACCCGTTCCACCAACTGGTCGGTGTCGTCTCGCCTCCACTGAGCAAATCATTGCCCTGTGAGATAAGGAAA
>JAICLJ010000219.1 GCA_025927575.1 Bryobacteraceae bacterium
TCCGTGCTATCAGGAGCTTTACTAGCCCCGAGCGCAATTTACGCGGCCCAAAACCACGCTCCGGATAATACGGCGGTAAATAAGCAGGATCGCGACACCCAACAGCCGACGGCGGATCAAGCCAAGAACAACAAGTCTGATCGGGACTTAGCGAAGCAGATCAGACGAGACGTAGTCCACGACAAATCTTTATCGACTTACGGGCACAACGTCAAAATTATCGCCGATCGCGGCAAGGTGACACTGCGCGGACCGGTTCATTCCGAAGACGAAAAACGTGTCATCGAAGAATACGCGCGTAAATATGCGGGCGATGGAAACGTCACCAATGAACTGACGGTAAAAGAAGACCACGACGCACGCAAATAGTCTGAGTCGAACAATCTAAAAGGAGAAATGGAATGGCAGGAAAAAATACAGCCGCTTACGGCATCTATAATACTCGCGAGCTAGCGGAAACTGCGGTGGACCGGCTGCTTGCATCCGGCTTCCGCAACGAGGACATTTCGGTCCTGCTGCAGGACAACGTAGGAACCAAAGATTTTGCTCACAAAAAGGACACCAAGGCACCGGAAGGTACGACAACGGGCGTTGTGGCGGGCGGCGCGATAGGCGGAACGCTAGGGCTGCTCGCGGGCATCGGTGCGTTAGCGATACCGGGCCTGGGGCCTTTCATTGCCGCGGGTCCTATTATGGCGACCTTGGCAGGTATCGGATCCGGCGGAGTGATCGGTGGTATCGTCGGTGCGCTCGTTGGCATGGGTATTCCTGAATACGAGGCCAAACGTTACGAGGGCCGAATCAAGGAAGGAGGGATCCTTTTGTCTGTTCACTGCGACAACAGCGAGTGGACGAAAAGAGCGAAAGATCTGCTAAAGCAGACCGGCGCTGAAGATGTTTCTTCCACTAGCGAGGCCTCGGCCGATTACGCTAAGAGCGACAAGCCAATGACAAGAGGAAGCAGTAGCGTGTAACGCGATCAATAGAGGTGCTTTCGTTACCGTACCTAACCCGGCGATCTCCAGTGGAATCGCCGGGCATTTTGTTTCTGGTCCCGTTTTTTCGCAGCGCAACGTCAACATCGGCCGACGCGCGCTGCATGCATGAAATACGTGGCTGCAAGGGTGGACGTGAAGTGCGTCAAGCTACCGTCACAATCTCCGAATCTGAATGCACATGCGGAACACTTTGCGAGATCCATTAAACTGTATTCCTTGGACTGCTTGATCCTTCTTCGGCGAGCACTCCTTGCCGAGCGATTCAAGAATTCGTAACGCTGATAAGGCCAGGAAACCAACGTAAGGCGTTATCGTGAAACAGCCTGCGCAGGACAGAAGGAGGCAGCGCCAAGCCACGGTAAGTGTGGCCGATGTACTCGACATTCTGGTCGGTAGAAAAAAACTTCCAATCGCGCGCATAGGTCTTGCGGAATTCAGCAAGCGCATCTGTGGTTTTGGATCGGGGAAGAACCACCAGATCCGTAGCGTAGAGCACCCGATCCTGGTACTTCAGCAGGAACGCCCGCACTTTGTCGCGCGGCTGCAGCATGAAGTATGGTACGCGAGCCGCCATATCAACGGCGAAATTCGGGTAGCGATCAAACCGCCGCGCGATGTCATCGACGTTCGCCTCCATACTGCCGAGATGTGCGCCAACCAAACGCAACTTTGGATTCTGTTCCAGCAGGTGATCACGCGCCGCGAGGATGGTTTGCTTGGAGGGCCAGTCGGGATGTGCATAGGCGTACTCGCCTGGGTGCTCCTTGTAATAAGAGAAATCGGGGCTGGCGGGATTAGGCGGCTGCCAGCATGAATCCGGTTCGGCCAAATGGGCTATCAGCGTGCGGTTATGCGAGGCGATGTCCCGATAGATGGGTTGAAACGCGGGATCATCGGGCATAATCCACTTCCCGGCTTTATTTTTCATCTCCATTCCCATCACTTTATAGATCTTTACCGCCACAGCGCCTTGCGCGAAGTCATCGTTGAGCTGGCGAATGGCGCGGGCGCTGAACCCCGGCTGTTCGAACCCGTAAGGATCGAACGTGGTGGCAAAGGCGGCGCGGCCTAGAGTGCTTTGCCGGAATTTGAGAACTTCCGTGCGTTGCGGCTCCAGTCCCTTGTAGTCGGGGTCACGATCGTCGATTACGCAGATGTTGACCGCCCGCAGGTTCAACTGCTTAATCAGCGCTGTGAGTTCCGGATCATTTTTGTAAACGTGGATGTGCGCGTCAACGGGACCGACTTCCGAAAAGCCTTTCAGGAGCGCCGTCTCGTTGCTGGCCTCACGCTGAAATGCTTGAGCCATAAGCTGCACGGATGAGAGCTTCAGACCAGCAACGATCACCGTTGTGATGAATGCCGTCACAAGAACCAACCTGAACATTTTCACGGGCCTCCTCATGAACCTTCTTACTATACGAAAGTGCTTTGAATCCCCACGCCGTCTTGCTGCGCCTCAAAAGCCGAAACGCCGAGCCGCCATTAGAGGCGCAATCCCGCCGATCTCGGGAGTGATGTATTTCAACGTCATTTGTCCGACATGGAGGCGCCGAAGTGGATGAAACGGAGCCGAATCGTCTAAGGTAACCACGTGTTCTGTCCGGATTGCCAGTCTTCCAGGAGCAATCAAAGTCGGCTGGACGCGTTTTCGGCGCTCACAGCCGCATATTCGTTCGCTGAGTCGCACGAGGTATGAGGGCTATCGGTAAGCGGAGGCTTGGATAGTGTACAGCTCAGCGTATGGACCACGGTTGGCCATTAGCTCTTCGTGAGTGCCGGCTTCGACGAGCCTGGCCCCATCCAAAACGACAATCAGGTCAGCCATTCGAACCGTCGAGAAACGGTGTGACACCAAAGCCGTGATCCGGCCGTTGCCGCCCTTCTCGCGACGCGCGGCGGCGGCGAAACGTTCGAACAGCGCATGTTCCGTCTCGGCATCCAGCGCGGCAGTTGGTTCATCCAGAACCAGCACCAGCGGCTCGTCCTGCATGAACCCGCGCGCGAGAGCGAGCTTTTGCCACTGCCCAAAAGACAGATCGGCTCCACTCGGCCATGTCGGTCCCAACTGCGTATCGAGTCCGAACTTAAGACGAGCAACGACGTCGGCGGCGCCAGCGCGATCAACAGCCGTAACCAAAGCGGGCTCGTGTTCCAGCCGGCTGAGATCGCCTAAACCAATTGTGTGCCGCGCGCGAAATTCGAAGCGAAAGAAATCCTGAAATGCACCGGACATCCGCGCCCGCCAATCGCTTGCAGCGATGCGCGAAAGAGGCACTCCGTCGATGAGGATCGCGCCCGATGCGGGCTCATACATCTTGGCGAGCAGTTTCACCAACGTCGTCTTGCCCGCTCCATTCTCACCGACGATCGCGACAACAGCGCCTGCCGGTAAGATCAGCGAGACGTCTTCCAATACGAAGCGCGAGGTTCCGGGATAAGCAAACGAAACGTGATCGAATCGAATCCCCTCGCGCAGTACGGCTGGAGCCGCGAGTTCGCCGGCAGCGGCCTCTTTCGCCGCGTAGTTCTCAAGCCACGCAAGTCGCCGCGAGCCATCGGCCCAGAACCCGCGCAGAAATCCGATTTCGCCCACTGCGGCTCGCACGTAAGCAGCCAGTCCGGCGCCGGCCCCAAGCACCAGCAGGATCTCTGCCGCGGAAGCGTGAATACCCCAGGTGACAAAGACCACCGCTCCCGCATAGGCGCCACCAAAAATCGCCCAGGCGAGCGCATTCCACAGTGCAGTGCCCCAACGCGCTTGAGCAATCGGTCCGTACCAGCGCTCCCATGCGGCCCGGCGCTCGCGCAGGATCTGATCTTCGATGCCGATCACACGGATTTCCTTACCCGGCGCCGCTGTCGTTGCCAGAACGAACAAATGCCGTGACAGGCGCTCTGCTTGCGCGCCGCGTTCCTGGGCCTTGCGCTCGACGTCCGGCCTCCAGAACGATGCGATAGCCGTGGGCAGCGCGAACACACCTAGAAGAAGCAACACCGGATGCACCCAGGCGAGCAGCACCATCGTAACGGCCAGGCGCAACAGCCAGCCGACGGTGGTGAAGAGCGACATGTACATGTGATCGAGCACGAACACCTGGTTGCGCAGCATCGAGAGGCGATCCAGATACTCCGGGCGCTCCTGATGCGCGACCGAAACGATCGAGGCTTGCAGATGGGCCACATGCGCTTCGAGCGCTATGGTCACTTTGTCACGGAAACGCCGCTGCACGCGCGTGCTGATCGTGACCAGAAACCAGCTCGCGGCGGTGCTCACGGCCATGCCCAGCGCAGCGCCGAGTACAAGACCCGTGCGGTGCTGCACCACGCCGGCGCCCAGTAACGCCAGCCAGAGTGCCAGTAAAGCCGCAGGCAACGCAGCCAGTTGCGACAGGACCAATGCGAAGACCATCAGTCGCCGCTCATGCCGGTAGCCGAGTTTGCACAGCCGCCACATGGACGAAAGCGTTGGCGGCAGCGGTTCAATGGCGTTTGCTTTCTCTCGTGGTGCGCCATTACGAGAGGACTTCATAGGCTGCGCCCTCCTCATCCGCTTCCTGGAACCGTTGCGCCTGCAGATCGAACATAGTTCGATAGCGGCCATGCAGGGCCATCAATTCCTCATGTGTGCCAAGTTCTACCACGTGCCCCTGCTCGAGAACGCAAATGCGATCGGCATGCCGAACTGTGGAGAATCGATGCGAGATCAAGATGGTTGTGCAATGTCGTGTGGCCGCGAGCAGACGCTCGAAGATTTCGGCCTCGCCGCGTACATCGAGTTGGGCTGTTGGCTCATCGAGCAACACGACACCCGCGCCCGTCTTCACCGCGAGCAGCGCTCTCGCCAGCGCCACGCGCTGCCACTGACCGCCTGACAAATCCGTTCCGTCTGCGTAGCCTTTGGCGAGCACTCTGTCCAACGAGGCGAGATTCTCTGCGCCCGCAGATTCGAGTGCTTCGTAGATCAGGCGTTCCGGCGCGCCGCTGGGCGCCACGTTATCTCGCATTGGCAATTCGAAACGAATGAAATCTTGGAAAACGGCTGTGATCCGCGACCGCCAGGACTCCAGATCGAAGTCGCGCAGATCCACACTGTCGATTTCGATCGTACCCTCCTGCGGGTCGTAAAGGCGGCACAGCAGTTTCGCGATAGTTGTTTTCCCTGCGCCGTTCTGCCCGACGATTGCCAAAGATGTGCCGGCCGGAATCGTCAGATCGAAGTGTTCCAATACCGGGGCGCCCCCTGGGTAAGCAAACGTCACATCACGCAGACGAATCTCACGCGCGGGCTTGCCTTCGGCGGCCTCTTTCCCTGAGGGAAGTTTGCCAGCCCGTTCTGTCGCGCCTCGCAAGCGCAGCACCGCCGCGACCGGTGCGGATGCTCCGTCCAGAGCCCAATTCAGGCCACCGAATGCGATGGCCGAAACTCCGACCGCGCTTTGCAGAAACGTAACCGCTTCCCCGAGACTGATTTGATGCGCAGCCGCCGCGCTCGAGATGGACCAGAAAATTGCCACATTCGCGGCAAGCACCAACAAGATGCTGCCGGCTAGCGGACGCTCTCTCATACGCGTCGCCAGATATTGCAACTCATGCAAACGCGTGCGTCGCTGCACAAAACGCTCCAGCATCCAGCCGGCGAGGCCAAACAAGCGCAGTTCTTTGCTCGCCGGCGGGTCGACCGCAAGGCGGTAGGCATACTCGGCGTCGCGTTGTGCTCCTCGTACTTCGGGAGTGTTGCGGTCGCGCCAAACACCGCTTTCGCGCAGCAGGTAATGGGTCGCAAGCCAAGCGCCTGCCAGAGCCACGCCGGCCCACCAATGATAAGCCCCAACGATGGCGGCTGAGGCGAGTCCCGTAACCATTGTGATCATGCCGCTGGCGATGAAATCCATGGCGATCGAGAGCGGCGGGCCCGTCATTCCCAGATCGAAATCGCGCGCGACGGTGAGATCCGTCGTAAGCGCCGAGTCTTCCAAATGCCCGATGCCGTTCGGCCGGACACATGCTTCTGTGAGCCGGTCGTAAAGCCATGCCGCGGTGCGGTCCCCAAGATTTGAACTGACGGCGCGGTGGATCGGATTCAGAACCTGAAGAACAAGGAAGATGCCGCCCGCGAATGCGAGCGGCATCACCAACGAGTAACCGCTTCGCACAGCCGCAATCAGAACGCCCATTGCGACGGCGAACGCAGCGGGCAGCAGCCCAAGGAATAACAAGCCGGTCCACCACGCCGCCGCGAGCCCAGCGCTGGCCTTCGGCAGCACACTAAAAAATTTCCACTCTTTTCGCTCGGTTATCGCCAAGCGCACGTCAACTCTCCCGGGGGTTTGGCCTTCTATCCCAACTTTGGTCGCAAAGGCACTCTTGATGGATTATAAGAAACTGTGCGGGAGATGTTCCTCCCGCCGGGTTTTAATTCCCCGCCGCCATTGGCGTTGCGGAACAATCGCGCGTGCAGCCTAGTCGCGGATTTCGCATGCTGCCGGGTTTTGACCGCCGCCGACCCGGATTATGTCCGTTTGCCCGTGATCGTAGTGGTATCGCGAAACGTTGGCGGATCACCTGAGTGATCTAATATGCACGCGCGTTCTGGCCGGCAGAGGCTGTTGGCTTCAGTGGCGTATGGGTTAGGCGTGAGTTCTCGCGCTGTTTGCCGACGCCGAACTGATTTCCTGCCCGAACGACCTTTCCATCTTCGATTACCAGGTCGAGCACTTTTTCGCTCTGCACGTCGTGCCCATTCTCATCCCGTAACGATGCGATTACTTTCTTCGTCGCCACGTCGATGATTTCGCCGGTGGAGCTGTAGGCGACCTTTCCGTCCATGCTGAAACTCACCCAACCGACACAGTCCCGGGCCTTGATCGTAGTCAGCTGCTTCGGCGGCATGATGGTCGAGTCGAAAACGTGGATCGCGTCGTTTGCGCAGTCTGCCAGCCAAAGTTCTCTTTCATCTGGCGTAAGGGCAATTCCGTGACTGGGGCAGCCATGGCGTTTTACCGGACCTTTTTTGTAACCTTGAACTTCTACGTGGTAGAGCTTTTTCCCGGTTTGAAGATCTCCAACTTCGAAACCCAGCAGACCCTTCACGTTCACGAAAACCAAACTGCCACGCCCGTTCAAGGTAAACGGACGAATTACGTTCTCGAATGGTCCGACGGTTCTAA
>JAICLJ010000266.1 GCA_025927575.1 Bryobacteraceae bacterium
AAAGACTCTTCCCGGATCTCACTACCCGCTTGGCGCCACATGGGACGGTATGGGCGTAAACTTCGCGATCTTCTCGGAAAACGCGACGAAAGTGGAATTGTGCCTCTTTGGTGAACCTGATGGGCCGCCGACTGATACGATTTCCTTCACGGAATCGACCGGGCATGTCCGGCATTGTTATGTGCACGGCTTGACGATTGGCCAGCTTTACGGGTATCGCGTGCACGGACCATACGAACCCGATAAAGGGCTTCGATTTAATCCGGCCAAGCTTCTAATCGACCCATACGCGAAAGCGCTCGTAGGGAAAGTCGATTGGAGCAAGCCCGTTTTCGGCTACAAGCTGAATGACCCGGAGGCAGACCTGAGCATCGACGAGCAGGACGATGCCTCGGGTGTTCCCAAAGGCGTGGTGACAACCTCGGTCTTCGACTGGCGCAATGATCGGCCGCCTGGTACGGCGTTGCATGATTCGGTCATTTACGAGCTGGACGTTAAAGGATTCACCGCCCTAGACCCCGACGTACCGGAAGAATTACGTGGTACTTATGCGGGCCTTGCCACGCCTTCGGCAGTTCAATATCTAAAGAATCTGGGCATCACAGCAGTCGAGTTGATGCCGGTGCATGACTCACTTGACGACAAGCATCTTGTGGATCAGGGACTCTCAAATTACTGGGGCTATAACACCACGAACTTTTTCGCCCCTGACGCGAGGTTTTCAAGTAAAGGAAATCGGGGCCAGCAAATCGGTGAATTCAAGACTATGGTGCGGGCGCTTCACCAAGCCGGAATCGAAGTGATTTTGGACGTTGTCTACAATCACACTTCCGAAGGCAACCAGCTTGGCCCTACTTTGAGCTTTCGCGGTATCGATAATTCGACTTACTACCGGTTAGTTCAGGATCAGCCCCGCTATTACATGGACTATACCGGAACCGGCAATACGTTGAATGTACGGCACCCGCAGGTTTTGAAACTGGTAATGGACAGCCTTCGTTATTGGGTGCAGGAGATGCACGTAGACGGCTTTCGGTTCGATCTTGCCGCGGCGCTGGCGCGCGAACTTCACGACGTGGATCGGTTATCGGCATTCTTCGATGTCATTCACCAGGACCCGGTCCTCAGCAAAATAAAGCTGATTGCAGAGCCATGGGATGTGGGCGAAGGCGGCTACCAGGTCGGTCAGTTTCCGGCATTGTGGGCTGAATGGAACGGCAAATACCGGGACTCAGTGCGGCGCTACTGGCGAGGCGATGAAGGGCAACTGGCCGACTTAGGGTATCGTCTTACCGGGAGCAGCGATTTGTACGAGAGGGATGGAAGACGGCCGTCGGCCAGCATCAACTTCATTACGGCTCACGACGGGTTCACGTTGAACGACCTCGTCAGCTACAACGATAAGCATAATGAAGCGAACGGCGAGGAAAACCGCGACGGCACGAACGAGAATTACTCATACAATTACGGCGTGGAAGGGCCAACCGACAACGAAGAAATCATCGAGGTCCGCGAGCGGCAAAAGCGTAACTTTTTGGGGACTCTGCTGCTGTCGCAAGGAGTTCCAATGATCTGCGGCGGCGATGAAATCGGGCGCACACAGAAAGGCAACAACAATGCCTACGCGCAGGACAACGAGATCACCTGGGTCGATTGGAATCTCAGTGACCGCGACAAACAATTGCTCGAATTTACGCGGAAAGTAATTCAAATCCGGCTGGCGCACCCAAATCTTCACCGGCGCAAATTTTTTCAAGACCGTCTGATCGAACCCGCGGCTGTCGGACCAGAAAAAATAAATGGCGAAAGTGTCCAGGACATCACGTGGTTCCGCCCGGACGGGAAGATAATGACTACCGAGGAGTGGTGCGCGGAGTGGGCCCGATGCCTGGGCTTGCAACTCAGCGGCAAGACGCTCCGCGATGTTGATCGAAACGGAGAACCCATCACGGACGACACCTTTCTCCTCTGTCTCAACTCGCATACGGAGCCAGTCGCCTTTCAATTGCCGGACTGCCTTCCTGAAAAGCGCTGGGAACTCGCGGTCGATACCCGCTCAAAGGATACGGAACTGGAATACTTCGATTGTGGAACCGTCTTTGAAATGATGGCGCGATCGCTCGCCCTGTTCAGACAGGTGGACTCACCACAATAGCGACTTGGACAGAGTGCCGATGGGGAAGAACCTGATCGAAGGCGAGAAAGCCAGCCAATGAAGACTCTGGCCGTCGATATCGGTGGGACGAAATTCAGCGTCGCAGGTTTCGATGAGAGCCGCATGGTATTGCGCGAATCGCGCGCGACCGATCGCAGTGGTGGTCCTGAATGGCTCTATTCACAAATTTCCGCGATTTACCACGATTGGCGCGATAAACAAGGTTTTGTTGCCGAGCGCGCAGGCGTTGGATTTGGCGGCCCTGTCGATTTTAACGAGCAGACTATTACGCTATCCACGCACGTCGGCGGCTGGCAGGGCTTTCCGTTATTAGATAGGGTCGAAGAGCTGTGCGGCGTGCGGCCGCTCATGGACAACGACGCGAACGTGGGAGCGCTTGGTGAATATTACTTCGGCGCCGGCCGCGGAGCCGATCCTTTGTTCTACATGACTTTATCGACAGGCATCGGCGGCGGCATCGTGTGGCAGGGGAAAGCTTATCGGGGCGCCGACTCATACGGCGGCGAATTGGGCCATCTCACCATCCGGCCTGACGGACCGGAGTGTTTATGCGGCGCGCGAGGGTGCTACGAACGAATGTGTTGCGGACTCTGGCTGGAGCGCGACTACGGGAAGCCCGCGAAAGAATTGCTGCAGGATGACGGATTCGTGCGCGAATACGTCGTGAATCTGGCGATGGGCTTGAAAGCGGCTATCATGATATTGAATCCGGCGAGAATCGTGATCGGCGGAGGCATCGCTAAGGCGGGCGAGAAACTGTTCCTGCCGCTGCGAACCGAATTACGACGGCAGATTACCGGTTGGTCACGCGCGCGTATTGAAGTCGTTCCGGCAGGACTGGGCGACGATAGCGTGCTCTATGGGGCGCTGGTTCTCGCCGGGGAGACAAAATGAGTTTCAACGAATCATACAAACAGCAGCTTATCGAGACAATCGGCAAGATCGACGACAGCAAGGTCAATGAGGCCGCCGCGTGGCTTACTCAGGCGCGCGACGAAGGCCGCCACATCTTCGTTTGCGGCAACGGCGGCAGCGCATCCACGGCATCGCACTTCGCCTGCGACATCGTGAAGGGCGCTAGCTACCAGCGAAACAAGCGGTTCCGCATTATGGCGCTGACAGATTCGCTGCCGACGCTGACCGCGTACTCAAACGATGTTTCCTATGATTGCGTGTTCACCGAACAGCTAAGGAATTTCGCGCAGGCCGGCGATGTGGTGATGGCTATTAGCGGTTCGGGTAACTCACCGAACGTCCTGAGCGCGATCGAATTTGCGAATGGCGCCGGCTGCAAGACCATCGCCTTGACCGGGCGCGATGGCGGAAAACTAGGAAGCCTGGCCCAATTGAATATCCAGGTGCCCGTGCAGCACATGGGCCGTATCGAAGACGCCCACCTGATCATTTGCCACATGATTGCCTATAATTTCATGGAGAACGGCAGCACCCAGCTCTCCTCCTAGTGGAATTCACTGTCCCATGTGACTTCCTGAAAGCGTCCAGAAAGTGGAACTGGAGGACACATGGCTATTCACGTGAAGGCGCTCAGAACAACCATTGTGGCGTTGGGCTTAGGCTTGGCAGCGCCGGTATTCGTACCCGCCGGCGCTACAATTGCAGCGCAAAGCCAGAAGTTTGATGAGGCGCGGGACACGATCAGCCGGACACAATCGGATTTACAGCGCGCGGCATCGTTTCATCGAAACAGCAAGAAAGAACAGGAACGCTACCAGAACGCGCAACATCATTTGTCGGAGCTGGACCGGCATTTCGCCAAAGGCAAGTTCGATAAGGACACGATGGACACGGCGATCGAGGACATCCAGAATATTCTCGATCACAACACCTTGCAAAGCCAGGACCGGGACATGTTGATGCAAGACGTTAACCAGTTGCGCTCGATACGGTCGAATCACGGATAAGGTCAATTTAGTTTAAAAGCCTTCGAGGCATATGATTCCAGTTCGCTGAAGGACGGCGAACTGAAGTTCGCCGCTGCACGCTGAACGCATGCGCCACGACAATCGTGCCCCCGGAGGCGAGTGTCTGCGCCACGATCTTACCGGCTACTCAACCCGCCACGGCGAAACGTTTGGCCAGCTTTTCAATTGCGCGGTGGCCCAGGCGGTGGATTCATCTCTGTGACAAGTCGTGCACGGATTCGGAATTTTGTACGCATCGGTCACCGCAGGCGTGATGAATCGGAACGTGTGGCTCCGGACATTGATATCGGCGATGGTCTGCTCGATTTTGGGCATGTGGCACGAAACGCAATCGTTGCCTGCGCTCCCTGCCTTATGATGCGTGTGTTGCTCAATCGTGGCGGTATGCGGGCCATTCGGCGATCCAGGACCGTGGCATTCGAGGCAAATCGTCGTCGCGGGCTTGATTAACAGCGCGTTGTTCTCCGTGCCGTGGACATCGTGACAGCTCGAGCACTTGATGCCGCGGTTGTACATCAGACTTTGTACAAAATCGTTGCCTTGCATCCGGTTCTTGTGAGCGGTGCCATCCGGGAAATGCGTGAACGTTGTTTCACCGAGCTTGTGTTCTTCCAATCTCCAAAAGTTCTGTAGTTTCTGGCCGGCATTGAAGCCGACCGGCCAGTCGTAATATCTACCTTCGATCGGGTTTTTCAGAGGCTGGCCTTGTGAGTGGCATTGAATGCACACGTCGTTCGCTCGAACAAAATCGAGGCGGGCCGGGTTGACAATGTTCGTGCGAGAGGGACGGTTTGCGTGTTCACTTCCAGGTCCGTGGCAGCGTTCACAGCCGACGTTCCATTCGGTTACCGATTTTGTTTTAATGTTGTAGTTGACAGAATGGCAGCCGTCGCAGAGGGGTCCGGTAGGCCGTTTCATGTTGTCCGGAGGATATAACGGCGCCCACCAGTCGGAGCCGTTCTTCACGAAATAGGGGCGCCAGATCTGGTGCGCGACGTCCCATTGCGCGGGAAGTACATAGTAGTCGCCACCCACCTTCTTGAAATAGCGTTGCTTCCATTTGCTGCCGTAGACCAGCGCAATATCGTCTTTAGTGAAATGGACCAGCGGGTCGGGTTTCGCCAAGTTAGGCAGAATCGCATCCGGATGTTCCCGCGGGTCTCGAACAACGTTGGCCATTCTCGTCTTTTTCCAACGTTCGTAGATTTGC
>JAICLJ010000081.1 GCA_025927575.1 Bryobacteraceae bacterium
CGGAGGAGCCGTCGCTTTCGATGGAAGCAAGGGTATACCAACGGTTGCTGCGACGCGATTTCGATTCGGCGCGTGAACAAGTTATGGAGTTCGCACAGAATCATTCGGCAGCCGAAACGTTAGACTCCGCATTGATGCCGACATTGTCTCTTGCTGAAAACGATCGCAACAGGGGCTTGCTCGATCGTAACCGCTTCGATTTCGTCCTTTCGAGTCTCCGGGAAATCGGTCTTGAGATCCCGTGCGACGAAGGCTTGGAAGACTCCTGGCCAGGCGCCCAGGAAGCTCCGACGATTCGAAAAGTACGTGTACTCTGTGTTCCCGCTTTCAGCCGGGCAGACGAACTCGGCGCCCTCCTGCTTGCCCGCTTGCTGCGAGCGTTCGGCATTGATGCCGCCCATCTTCCCTCTGCAGTCACCAGAAAAATGCAGGAACTCGGTGACACCAGGGCCGATATTCTTTGTGTTTCGGCATTCTCCCCCTTCGCATTTACTCATGCGGGGAACGTGAATCGCCGGTTGCGCGCCATGTTTCCGAACGCGCCCATTCTGGCCGGACTCTGGGGATTTTCAAAAGAATTGAAGGCGGTGAGACATCGATTTAGCGGCAATCCACCGGACGCCATCGCGCCCACACTCGCGGCTCTGTATGCGGCGGTTCGCGCGTGCGCAATGACACCCCAGGAGCAGCCTGGCCCGACTGCCGCTCTGGAAACGTGATAGAGCCTTCACTCGAATAGTATCTGGCGCTCGTGCGCCTCAACGCTCCGTTGCTTTCGGATGTCCCATTCGGGAAAGCATTCTTAACTTCACGTTCGGGAAGTTCAATCGACGGCTTCATCTAGAAAAATACGGATACTACTCGATCGAACAAAAAACACAGTTGCGCGCACTCCATAGAGGTTCGGTATCATCGTGCAGGAGATCTCCGAAACGCGCTGGGGCGCAATGTAGTCGAACGATTTTCAACAAGGATGAACTGCATGCAGATACTAATCACTGAAGCCACGGCCGCATACGGTGCGCCTGGCATGAGCGATTTATTTTTCATTCCAGAGCTTATGATGACCGCCACAATTACCCGAGACCTGATGAGCCGAATGCCCGCTGAATTGATCACGGAGGATCTCAAGACCGCGATCTCAATGGCTCCGGCGGCAGATGACGATGATGACGACGAGGTCGATGATGAGGAAGAAGACGATGAGGATGACGAAGACGACCTCGACGAAGAAGACGATGAGGATGAGGAAGACGACTTCGACGAAGAAGACGATGACGAACTAGACGACGACGATGAGGAGGAGGAACACTAGTCCGGCAACCGTAGCGATCGGCTCGAAGATGTGCTTACCTCATCTTCGAGCCGGGTCACAACGGTCGAGAGGGCTTCGATTTTACGGTTCTGAAAACATAAACTTGAAAAGTCTGATCGTTTAATGGCCGGATACCTTCTAATTCAAACGCTGTGCCTTGATTCGGCCGGAGCGCATGCCTGTCGGCGCAATCGCTGTTTGATACGACAAACGCGGACTCGCAGCGCGACTTCGGTGACTTTTTCGCGCTCGGCGACCTCCTTGAATGCACGTCCTTCGAGATAGAGTTCCTCGAGTTGCCGCCTTTCAGGTATTTTTAAGCCTTCGAGAATGGTTTGGGCATCCAGGTAGCCGTCGAGACGGGGCATTTCGCTGAGTTCGATTAACACGTCCCGACACTCGCGGCGGCAGGATGTGCGGTAGAGGTTCAGTGCAATGGTGTTCACCCAGGTCACGAGCTTGGAAGGTTCGTGCAATTGGCCGCGGTGTTCCCAGCCTCGCACCCAGGCCGCTTGGCCCAATTCCTGCGCAAGGTCGAAAGGGCAACCTCGCGAAACTAGAAATCGCGTCGTGGAAGAGAGGCCACGCGTGTAGGCCTTTCCGTATTGTTCTGCATTTAGACATAAGAGCGCGTTGGATCGCAATTCGGTTTCTGTTCCGCAAGTAGGCACAATTCGATTCTGTCCTTTAACCGTGACCAACACCACTCGTACTGTTCCGAGAGTGTGCAAATCTTCCGTCTGCTTGCACGCGGACAGGGGATATTGTGCGCTTCCTATCGTCAAACGGAGAAATAACGACGTTCGAACAGCGTGTATAGTTTGTTTGGGTATGCGTTTATCTTGTCTTGCCGCGATTTTCTTTTTAATCCTGTCGCTCACCGAGCAAATTGAGGCGGCGGAATTGTCCAGACCGGTGCGGACGTGGGAGTTCATGGATGCTGTCGGCCAGCAATCGTCGCTGCTCGGAAGTGAGAATGGAACGCTTGAGGCCTATGTGTACCCGTTGAAGCTGTTCGAGGGGCTTACCTTTCAGTTTGAAGTTGACGGACATGTAATTCCGGCAGCAAAAATCGCTCGCCGGGTGGATTATCGTCCAGGAATTGCCTCGATTATTTACACAGGTGATGATTTCCGGATAACTGAGCGGCTAATCATTCCTGTTCATCAGCCAGGCGGCGTCATCCAGCTCGACGTCCATTCGTACAGTCGGATCACGATCGGTTTCCAATTCAAGCGCGATTTCCAGTTGATGTGGCCGGCCTCATTCGGCTCAGGCTATGCGAATTGGGATCCGGCTGCCAAGCTCTATTCTTTCGGCGCGGATGGCCAGCCGTATGCCGCTGTGGTGGGGTCGCCGAATTTGGAGCTTCGATCCGATACTTACGCGACCAATTACTCCTCGCAGGGACGAACCCAGTTTTCGCTGGGAACGATTAGCGGGCAGGGCAGCCGCATCGTTGCATTTGCGGGTTCGATGAAATCGAAAGACGATGCGATTGCCATTTATAAACAGCTTGTGGCCGATCCAGCAAAACTAGTCAAAGATACCGAGGCTTTCTACGACGCGTATCTTGCGCGAACCATTTCAGTGGAGGTGCCGGATAAGGATCTGCAAGCAGCCTATGACTGGTCCCGTCTAAGTCTGATCAAGGGCATGGTGGACAATCCGTTTCTTGGCAAGGGATTGGTTGCGGGGTATGGTCCCTCGAAAGGCGCGTACCGGCCTGGTTACGCCTGGTTTTTTGGACGCGACTCGTTCTGGAGCTCGTTCGCGCTCAACTCCGATGGCGATCTGCAAAATTCCCGCGCCGCGATCGAATTCATCGCGAAATTTCAGCGGACAGACGGAAAGATCCCGCACGAGATTTCCCAGAGCGCGACGCTAGTTCCCTGGGAAAAAGACTATCCCTACGAATACGCTTCAGCCGACTCCACCCCGCTGTTTATTACCGCGGTTCGCGATTACGTCCAGGCCAGCGGCGACACGGGTTTCGCAAACCAGATGTGGGCCCAGCTGACAAAAGCGATGAGCTTCTCGCGCTCGACATTCGATGCGAACGGCTTCCCGAAGAACTTCGGCGTCGGTTCGGGATGGGTGGAGGGTGGTCCGCTTCTCCCGGTGCGCGTGGAGATGTACATGGCCGGCTGCTATGTGGAAGCGGTGCGGTCATTGACACAACTGGCGCAATGGACCGGGCATAAGAGCGAGGCTATTCAGCTCGAACAGGAATTCGATGAAAAACAGCAGAAGCTGAACGGCCTTTTCTGGCTGCCGGACGCCAGGAGCTATGCGTTTGCGATCGGAACCAACGGACTGCCTGTGAATCAGACGAGCGTTCTGGCGATCGTCCCGGAATGGTGGAGCTTGCTCGACACGGGGCAGGCGCAGTCGATGATCGCTCAGCTTGCCGAAGAAGATCAAGACTCGGATTGGGGCATGCGCATTATTTCCTCGAAAGCACGTATCTATAATCCGGCGGGGTATCACTTCGGATCCGTGTGGCCGCTCTTCACCGGGTGGGCGGCGCTGGCCGAATACAACGCTCACGAGCCGTTGCAGGGTTGGGCTAACCTTAAGGCGAACTCCTGGCTATCGCTCGACGGCGCAAGCGGCAACACGACGGAAGTGCTTTCCGGGCAAACGTACTCGCCGCTCTCAACCGCCTCGCCGCACCAGACATGGTCGGCGGCGATGATTGTGTCGCCGCTCTTGCGAGGCGTGTTTGGATTGACGGTCGACGGCCCAGCCCATCGGGTTCGGTTGGAGCCGCACTTGCCGGTTTCGTGGAGCGATGCCGCGCTTAGAGCGGTACCGTTCGGCAGCGGTGCGCTTGATTTCATCCTGCACCGCGATGCGCAATCGCTCACTCTGCGAGTAGAGAACCACGGCGCCAGCGGATTCTTGCTCGATTTCGCTCCCGCTTATTCTCTCTATACGAACGTCACGGATGCGAGCGCGAACGCCGAGCCCACGAAGTTCACGCGCCGCCAGACCGCCGCGGATTGGCACCCAGAAATCGAAACCGCAGTCCTCAATACCGGCAGCACAATTGTGCTGAAGCATGACCATTTGTTCGGAATAGATATACTTACGGATCCGCCGCGGCTTGGCGAGCCTAGCCATAATTTGAAGTTCATTTCGGAAAATTGGGAGAACAATAACAAGCGGGTTACACTCATACTTTCCGGCTTGGCAGGAAAGACGTACGACTTCGGAGTAACCGGAGCGGAAAATGTAATTGCGGCCGCTGGAGCACAGGCGAATGGCGGCAGATATCAGGTAACCATGCCTTCGGGGAACGGCTATGTTCACCAGTCCGTGAGCTTCGATTTGAAGCTCGACGAAGTCGCTGCTCCGGACCAGAGCCAAAATCATAGCCGCAAATCTTCTGTAGATCGCCGCCGGTGAAATAGACTATGGATGTGAAGATTCCGGTTTATCAGGTTGACGCGTTCACGAGCCGGGTTTTCGCCGGTAATCCGGCTGCTGTATGCCCGCTCGTTCAGTGGCTTCCGGATGAAACTATGCAGGCCGTGGCCGCGGAGAACAATCTTTCGGAGACTGCGTTCTTCGTGCGGAATGGGAATGGTTTCCACTTGCGATGGTTCACTCCTGAAGTGGAGGTGGATTTGTGCGGGCACGCGACGCTGGCGTCTGCCTACGTTCTATTCGATTTGTTAGGAGAGCAGGGCGATCAACTCAGATTTACGACAAAATCCGGTGAATTGATTGTCCGCCGCAGAAATGACATGCTGGCGCTCGATTTTCCGGCGAAGCCGCCTGAGCCAACGCGGCCGTGTGTGGGATTGATCGAGGCGTTTGGCCGCAAGCCTCAAGCGGTGCTTTCTGCTCGCGATTATTTGCTGGTGTTCGATACCGAAGAGGAAGTCCGAAAGCTAAAGCCCGACATGGAGTTGTTGAAAGGAATTGATCGGTTTGCGGCGATCGTGACCGCGCCCGGAGATGATTGCGATTTTGTGTCACGCTTTTTTGCGCCGGCGAAAGGGGTGCCGGAAGATCCCGTGACCGGTTCCGCGCATTGCACGTTGATTCCTTATTGGGCGCAGCGGCTCGGCAAAGATAAACTGCTTGCCCGGCAAGTCTCAAGGCGCGGCGGTGAACTTCACTGCGAGCTTCTTGGCGCTCGCGTTGAAATCGCGGGGCAGGCTGCTCTGTTCCTGCAGGGTGAGATTGTTTTATCGTGAAGCGCTGGCGTGCTGTGATGTCTACCGGACTCACCGTTCACCCCGTACGCCCCGATTACGCGCTCCAGGGCTTAACCGCGGGACCGGCCACGCCTTTGTAGCCGTTCTTCATCCGCTCTTCGATGACGGCCCACACTTTCGGATCGCAGCCTTTCCACTCGGCAACGGCTGTGTTACCGCGATACGGCAGATCAGCAACGCCCATTTTGCTCGAAAAGAATCCGCTCACGGTCAGATTGCGAAATTCGTTAAAGAACCGTACCCAAGCATGGTCTTCTTTGGCAGCCTTCTCCGGATAAGCCACGCGGTCGAGCAGTTGCTTCTGCTGGTCGGGGGAAGCATCGGCGAACGACTTCTCAAACTTCTCGTTCGATTCCCGGTCGAGCCACATAAGGCCGCCGAAAATCAGCGCTTGTAGATTTTCGTTGCCGTCCTGCTCTTTGCGAAATTCGATCCAATCGTCGATGAACTCCGGAACATTCGCTTGCGTTGCGCTGCCGCTACGGTCGTCCGCGGGAATAATGAGATCGCACAGCACACCCACCGTGCGCCATTGCTGCTCGTCGAATGTCTTGCGCGTATACGGGCCGGCCGGGACGGCGCGTGCGGCGGCGGCCAGCGGCAGATGCGCGTGGTGCTCGCCCAATTCGGCATAAACCGGCCCTCCGGCCAGCGCGGCGGCCACCGGCACGGCGGCGCCGAACACATGGAACAAATTGCGGCGGCTCACTCCGCCTGTTTTCTCGCGAACGTCTTCCAGTTTATCGGCCATCACTTGTTCCTCTCGGCTACACCTTTACGTTAAGCTTTTTTACTTGATCGGCAATGTACTCCGACGTACGCCATCCGAGCGCGCTGATAGTGAGCGTCGGATTCTTGTCGGCGTTGCTGACAAATGGAGCCGCATCGGTAATGAAAAGATTCTTGCAATCCCATGCCTGGCAGTATTTGTTCAGCACCGAGGTCTTTGGATCGGCACCCATCTTCGTCGCACCGACTTCGTGAATGATCTCGCCGCCGTTCGAAATGCCCCATCTCTTCTCCGGCCCCCGGCTGTTGGTGACTACGCCGCCGGCCGTCTCGATAATTTCTTTGAATGTCTCCTGCATGTGTTTGGCCTGCAGAAGTTCATCGTCGCTCCATTTGAAATGGAAGCGAAGGACAGGAATGCCCCACTGATCGACTGTATTGGGGTCGATTTCGCAATAGCTGTTATCGTTCGGAATCATTTCGCCGCGCCCGGAGAAGCCGACGTGCGCGCCGTAGACTTTGCGAAGGTTCTGCTTCAACTCCACGCCGTATCCGCCGCCGAGCAGATGTTCAGAGCCACTGAGGGTGCCTGCGCCCGGTTGGTGGCGGCCGCCGCCGAATTCGATGTGATAGCCGCGCGCAAACGGCATCTTATTGGCTTTCTGTTCTTTGTACAGCCACCAGGGCATATACATGTGCATGCCGCCGACACCATCTTCATTTTCTGGCGGCAGGTCCTGCATAATCGGTAAAAAACCGCTGACCGCGGAGCCAACCGTGTCCATGATGTAGCGCCCCACCAGACCCGTCGAGTTCGCGATGCCGTTCGGAAACTGATTGCTCTTCGAATTGAGCATGATCCGCGCTGTCTCGCAGCAACTTGCGGCGAGCACGACGATCTTGCCGTAGACCGAGACTTCTTTCCGCGTGGCCTTGTCGACGTAAGAGACGCCCCGTGCCATCCCATCGGGGCCCACGAGTACTTCGCGCGCCATGGCATTGCTGCGAACTTCGAGATTGCCAGTCTTCATCGCAGGGAAGATGTGGACGCCCGGTGAGTTAAAGTTCGCATTCACGCCGCAGGAGCGTCCGCATTGCGCACAGTAATGACAGGCCGGTCTTCCGTGGATGGGCCGCGTCAGGATCGCTAAACGCGATGGGATGCAAGGGATCTTGAGCTTGTCGCTCGCGGCCTTCACCACCTTCTCGTAGCCGCGCGGCGCGGGCGGCGGTTGAAATTTGCCGTCAGGCGTATTTTCCAAGCCTTCGTGCGATCCGAACACGCCGATCAGTTCCTCGGCTTTGTCGTAGTACGGGGCGAGTTCTTCATAGGTAATGGGCCAGTCGAAGCCCTTGCCGTCGCGGCTATAGGGCTTGAAATCATAGGGCCCCATGCGGAGAGAAATGCGTCCGTAGTGATTGGTGCGGCCTCCGAGCATGCGCGCCCGCCACCACATCCAGTCCGATCCGGGAGCGTTGGTATACGGTTCGCCAGGCACTTCCCAACCGCCGAGCAGCGTTGCATCGAAATAACCGAACGGCTTCTCGTGGCTCGATGCCGCGCGATGCGGGGCATTGTAGGGCCACGCAAACATGTCGGATTGCTTTGTGCAATCGAACCACGCCCCTGCTTCCAGCATGCAGATCTTCGCGCCGGCATTGGCGAGGACCTGCGCGGCCACGCCGCCGCCTGCTCCCGAGCCGACAATCACGACATCATACGTCTTCGGACTTACTTTCACCTGTGCCATGTTCTGTTCAGTTCTATGATATCGGGCTCTGAATTCACTCGCGTGATCGCGTTGTGAACCGGCCGAAACCGTAGGGCCAGGTTGAGGGGCCGGCAGAGGAAGGAGCCCAGCACGCTCTCGCCTCCCGACGCGAGAATACCGTTTTCGCCTCCCCTGCTATTCTCGACTAAAGCGAATGCCTTCCCAAGCCGCTGGGTCTGAATTTTTCATAGAGTTAGGCGCCGCCACCGCCGGGTTGGCCGTGCTTGCCCGACTCGCCAACCGAGTTGGCTTTTCCGCTATTCCGCTGTATCTGCTCGCAGGCCTTGCTTTCGGCAACGGCGGCATCGCTCCGCTTCCTGTCAGCGAAGCCTTCATTCATGTCGGCGCCGAGATCGGAGTGCTGCTGCTCTTGTTCATGCTCGGACTCGAGTACACCGCTCAAGAATTGAAACACAATCTGCGCTTCGGAATTGTAGCGGGAGCTCTCGACTTCGCGCTCAACTTCACGCCGGGCTTCGTGATGGGCATGATTTTGAAATGGCATCCGCTGGCAGCAGTGCTGCTGGGCGGTGTAACGTGGATTTCGTCTTCCGGCGTTATTGCCAAAGTGCTTTCCGAATTGAAGCGTATGGCAAATCCGGAAACCCCTTCCATCCTGTCCATTCTCGTTCTGGAAGACCTCGCGATGGCTGCTTATCTGCCGCTTGTGGCCGTCCTTCTGATCGGCGGCAGCACGCTGAAAATTGCGGTATCCGTTTCGATCGCAATTGGCGCGGCTCTGTTGATCCTGGTGATCGCGCTGCGTTATGGCAAGCAGTTGAGCGCATGGGCGCTGCACGAGTCCGATGAAGTAATTCTGCTCACGACGTTTGGGGCCGTCCTGCTCGTCGCCGGCGTTGCGGAACGTCTGCAGGTTTCGGCGGCGATCGGCGCGTTTTTGGTGGGTATCGCCTTTTCAGGGCCTATCGCGGAGCGCGCGCATCATCTGCTAGCGCCGCTCAGGGATTTATTTGCCGCTATTTTTTTCTTCTTCTTCGGACTACAGATCGATCCTTCGAAACTGCCGGTTCTTCTGCCCCTAGCATTTTTGTTGGGTGCGATCACAGCGTTGACCAAGATTCTCACCGGATATTTTGCGGCGGCACAAGCGGGAGTCGCGGGCAGGGGCCGCTTGCGGGCGGGGGCTACCCTTGTGGCGCGCGGCGAGTTCTCCATGGTGATCGCGGCCCTCGGCGCCACCTTGCAGCCGGAACTCGGATCATTCGCGGCAGCGTACGTCCTGTTCCTCGCGGTTGTGGGCCCGGTTCTGGCTCGCCTCGTGAAATAGCCGGCGCTCTTTCTGTGCCTCCCGCACATCGCTTTGATAATCTTTATCGGTACGTAGAACACTTGTGAGGAGATGAATGGACCGAAGATCGTTTCTGAAGACGTTAGCAGCCGCGCCCGCCGGCGCAGCCTTGGTCGCGCCGAAGTTACGGGCGGCGCTTCCGAAGATGAAGATTACGAAGGTTCGCGTCTTTGCTCCGCCGCATCCTAATCCATTGTTCAATCAGAGCGACCTTGTCGTGTTGATTGACACCGACGCCGGGATTACCGGAATTGGCGAGGGGGGTTCTAGAGATACGCTGGAGCAGTCCGCTGGGCGGCTCATCGGCAGAGATCCTCAATACATTGAGCGCTTGTGGCAGGACATGAACCGCGCGTTTTTCTATCCCGCCGGCCGGGAAAAGACCGATGGCATCGGCGCGCTCGATCTCGCTCTGTGGGATATCCGCGGCAAGGCCCTGAAGTTGCCGGTGCATGAAGTGCTCGGCGGAATGGTCCGAAATTACTGCGACTGCTACAACACAGCCGGCATCATACCCGGCATCGAACGGGGCATGGGGATAAAAGATCGGGCGCGGCTCACCATTGAGGCGGGCTACCGGGCTTTTCGCATGGGCGCCGCCGATACGAAGGCTAACACCACGTTCAACACTCATGAGCGGATCAATCAGGTCTATCTGGATTGCGTCCAGGCGCGCGAAGGAGTCGGCAAGAACGGCGACTGGTGTATCGACTTCCATCAGCGTTTCGATCTCTCGGATGCGATTCGCGGATGCAATCTTATAGAAAGTCTCGCACCCTACTTCGTCGAAGACGCGGTGCGCGCCGAAGCATTTCAGCAGGATATCCCCATTTTACGGAAGAAGGTGAATGTGCCGCTCGCGGCCGGCGAAGAGTGGGGTAATCGCTGGGACTTTAACACCCTGGTCGAAAACCACGATCTCGATTACATTCGCGCAACGCTACCCAACGTCGGAGGCATCACCGAGATGATGAAGATTGCGGCGATCTGCGAAACCCACTTTGTCGGCATCGTGCCCCACTTCACCGGGCCCATCGCAACCGCCGCGCTCGTTAACTCCCTCGGCACATTCTCAGGACCCGTTCTGATGGAGTATAACTACCAGGGTCGAACTCTGCCTTATCTTCCGCAATGCCTGGACTTCAAGAACGGCAAGCTGTATCCAAACGAGCGCCCTGGCCTGGGCGTAGAGCTCGATATGAAGTATTTGACGCCGGTGACGGAGATTACCGAGCCGGTTACGAATCGCGCACAGACTTACTTCCGGCCCGATGGCTCAATTACTAACTGGTAGGCTTTTGCCGTTGGTTGAAACACGGAAGACCTCGCTGTCGACGATGCGTTGAAAGGACGGGCGCCGGTGAGGCCGGCACGACGAATAGCGCGAACACTATCGTTCGGACCGCGCCCAGAAATAGAGCAGTCCGGCGACAGGAACCGAAAAGAACAGGAACGCTGCGATGCCCTCCAGCAGCAGGGCAGGGATCGAGGTGAAGGTTTGTGAGTAGGCCGCCAGCAGTGCAATCGCGAGAATTGCCGCGAGGGCGATTGCCGCATTCTGCACGATTTGAATCGATGCGACTGAGCGGCTCGCGAGTTTACGCCGTTCCGCGAGTTGCGCCCGCCACCAGATAAGCCCGGCGGCAGGAAGCTGCTCTGTCTCGGCGGCATCTTGTACGAAGCTGTGCAGATAATTCCACACCGCAGCGGTATCGGCGCAAGCCTGGCAGCTTGCCGCATGCCGCGAAAGCTCTTCAGGCACGTGTCTCTGCTCCAGTCCAGCTAACAGGGCCGTTTCGTATTCGCACGAATGAAGAATGTTTAGTTCTGCTCTCATCGCCTCGCCTCCCGGAAGCCTAAACTGCGAAGCACATCAGCCAGGTTCGCGCGAGCCCTCCATAGCATCGGCCGGATGCTCTGGGCTCTGGCTCCAACGATCTCCGCAATTTCATTATGGTCGAATTGCTCGACGTAAGCTAACCAGAGAATCTGGCGCTCTCGTGGTTTCAACTTATCCATTGCACGCCGAAGATCCTCCTGCTGGTCGACGCGTTGGGCTAGTCGCTCAGTGGAACTTGCCTCCGCTGTCAGCGGTAGTGCCTGTTTTTTCGAAGCTTGATCCCGCACGAGGTTTGTCGCAATCCGAAATAGATAGTTCTTCTGATGGTCTTCGCACATATCCGGGCTGAGTTTAGCTCCAAGAAACCGCAAATAACTCTCTTGCAGTAGATCGTCCGCGAGCGACGGGTCATGGAGCATCCTGCGCAGATAGCGCCGCAGGGAGGCCGCCGTCCGATGGTACAGGAGATAGAAGCTCTCCTCGTCCATCGGACGCGTTTCAGAGGTGGCGAGTTCGGCTTGCGTTCCGGCGTTTATCATTCCGGCGTGTAGGAGGAAGATTTTACTCAGGTTGTCTGACGAAGCGCTTCACCCGGCTTAAGTATTCCCCAGGACTTGCAGAGCGCATACGAAATCGCTGCAGAAACCAGGAAACCCGCCCCAATCGACAACGCCGCTGCTCCCAGAACCACCAATACGTTCCGCGCATCCGTGTCCTCCAATGCCAGGCGGACGATCACCATCCCGATGCCGAACAATAGCAAAACGGCTCCCGCCTGAACCGCGTTTAGGATACGCGTAAACGGAGTGGGCCCGCTGGTCGACGCTGACTCGAGGAACCGGCGGCCCGATTCGCTTTCAAGGTACATCAACAGCTCGTTATTGCTGCTGCAGCGATCGAGCAGTTTTGCGTGCAGATCCGCGACGGCTCGGGCGGCCTTACTGCGGCGGATGTTCGTCGTAATCACCCATACGACCCATCCGAATACTCCAAAAATGATGGCGACAACTACTTCAGGCATGATTTCCTCTCAATTGCTTGTGACGTTCTCTGCCTGCTAATACGGAAATGGCGTCGGGATGTTAACGGAAAGATTGCACGTTATTTATTTGTCCGCTTTCGTACATTGGGGCTGCGGCATTGAGCTTTTGGAGGCAAGTGCAAACACCACGTCCGTAGCTCGCGGCAGGGCATTCAATTGTGAGCCGATTTCCAGAAGTTCGCCAAAAATTTTCAGCGATTTTCACCCTTGTCCGTTGCCCGGATTTGCTTCATACTCGGGGCGGTCGAGCAGCTAACCGTTCGACCGGAAGTTAGGAGGTCTCGAATGTGCTGGTATTCTGCCACTCACGCAGACAAAATTCTACAGGCTGAGGCTGGGCAGCGATTGGGAATCCGCAAGGTTCATGGTTGCAGTTGGGCCGTGCGGGAGTCGGATCTGTACAAAGGGCGGCCCACGCCAGTCTGCCTGCTGGATCAAACGAGAGTTCTTATCCGATACTCCGAAGTTCAGCAAGCGACGATGCATACAGGCCCGGAAGCTGAAGTCGTATTTCGTATGTTGATAAAGCCCAAGCGGGATGTATTCGTATTCAGTGATGGGGGCGAAGTTTCTCTCGATTCTTTGCCGCCTAATTTAATCTTCGACATCCTTGAGGTGCCCGGCAAGGAGGAACTCTCGGCCGTCTTGAAGGAGGACGGCGTGGAGGAACCCGTCGCCGCCGGTCTAGGAACGAAGCGGGAATCCCTTCTGGAACGCATGCTGCAGTTCTTTTAACCGGCGAACTTGCCGTCCGTTTTCTGCCAAGTTGCAGTCCACCCGTAGCGCGCTGCCGGGAATAATGGGTGCGGTGTGGCGAACGGCTTTATCGTACCCCGCCCAACATTCGCGACGGAAGGTTCCCTCAAATGGCGGTGTGTACGGTCGTTTGGTGAACATTGCCGAAAGCGTCTTTGTAGGAAAACGATAAGCAGTGTGGCTTTTCGATTCGCTCAGGCGGTCCGTCAAGCACAATCTTTCCGTGCGCATACTCCACGGCCGCGCCGGCGATAACAGGGGAATACGGAAAGCACGAAAGATGGATCTCACCCCGTGCCTTGGGTACGGCCTGGATCAGCAGTTCAGTCGGCTGTGCTCGCTCCATATATTGCCGGCGCTTTTTAGTCCATAGAATGCCGATGTTCACGACGACGACGATGCACGCGACGCCGATGGCGGGACGGACCGAAAATCGCTCCTCCAATTTAGCCATCGCGATGCCGACTAACCAGGCGAGCCCAATGCTGGCGACGTAAGTCTGCCGGCTGGGCACGTGGTTCATAGAGTTAAGAAAGCCGTAAGGCGCGAGCGCGATCAACATCCAAGCGAGGCTGATGGCGGCCATGCGCCACGTGTCGCGCGCGCGGACGATCAACAGGAATGCCAGCGCCAATAATCCCCATACAAAGAGCATGTGGCCGAAGCTGTTTAGTAAATTGCATGGCATGTTTGCTGAGAGCATGAAGGCGCCATCTTGAAAGCGGGGATTCGTGCGAAGACCCGTGGCAATGAAAGCGATGTAGGCCGCTGAGGCAATCAGAAACGGAATAATGCCTCGAATGCCGCGCGGCCGCAGAGCCCGCTCGACGATGAGCGGAAGCGCCAGCAGCAGCGCGAACACACAGGCGGATTCCTTTGAGAACAGAGCGGCGACGAAGAGTAAGCAGGCGAGCGCATACAGCCACCGCCGCCCGCCCTGCAGCCAGAGCACCCAGCAGAGAAAGCAACCCCCGCCGAACAGAACCAGAAACATCTCGGGCCATCCCGCCAGCCACATTACCGCTTCCCGGTGTCCTTCATAAACGGCGAAGAACCCAGCGGCCCATGTAGAAGCCTTCCAGCCGATCTTCCGCCATGCGCCTGTGCCCCACACGAGACAAACGCATAGAATGTGGAAGACGATGCTCGCAATATAGAAGGGTCGTGGAGTGAACCCGAAGAGCTTGGAGATCCAGGCGTTGGCGAAAATGTAGCTTAACCGGAAGTGAAACTCCGGATTCGCAAAAAGCGCGGTGAGGCCATGCCAGCTTCCGTAACCAATAGATAAAGGAATCTCAACGTAGCTATCGGAAATGAATGGAAACGAGAGAACCGGCAAATACGCGAGGAACGCCAATACGGCAATTAGCGGCAGTAATCGTCCGATTTGCATTTGCCCGGCGCGGAACTACCGGGCACTCCGGATCGCCGGCACTACGCCCGCTCCAGATACGTGCCTTCTGTCGTGCTGACGCGAATGCGCTCACCCTCATTGATGAACCCGGGAACCTGCACCACCAGACCAGTTTCGAGCTTCGCCGGCTTGGTGACGTTCGAAACGGTTGAGCCTTTGAGGCCGGGTTCCGTTTCGGAAACCGTGAGTTCCACGCTAGGCGGAAGTTCCACGCTGATCGGCCGGCCTTCGTAAAACTCTACGTTCACTTTCATATTCGCCACGAGATAACTGACGCCGTCTCCCAGCAGATCCTTTGTGAGGTGCATCTGCTCGAAGCTCTCGGTGTTCATGAAGTGGTAATCTTCGCCGTCGTTGTAGAGGTATTCCATCTCCTGCTCGTCGAGGGCAACGCGCTCGATCTTATCTTCGGATGAAAACCGGTGCTCGATCATGGAACCGCTGCGCAGGTTGCGCATCTTGGCTTGAACGAAACCCCTGAGATTGCCCGGCGTGCGGTGGACCATGCTAAAGACCGAATGCAGCTCGTTGTTGAATTTGACCACCATCCCCGGGCGGATATGCGTTGCAGCAATCATGCAGTTGAAAACTCCGTTAATTGCGCACGGATGTTGTGCGCGGTTTGAAACCTTTAAGTTTAACAGGAACAGGGATGGGGCGCGGGAAAGAGGCGCGGTGCAAGTCTCAACACTGACCGGTTCAATGCCGCAACTCGTACATCGATCGCCGTCCTCGGCCACCGAACACCGACAGGAGAAGCATACCCGCCAGAAATCCGCCAATATGCGCGAACCATGCGACATTGCTGCCCACGCTTGTAAAAGCGGAGTGGGTGAAGGCAAAAAGGCCGCTAAACAACTGGAGCAGAAACCAATAAACCAGTAGCAGCACCGCTGGAATGTCCAAGGTTGTGATGAAGATGAAAACAAAAATCAGTGTAAAGATCCGTGCGCGCGGATAAAGAAGCAGAAATCCGCCCATAATGCCGGCGATGGCTCCGCTTGCTCCGATGGTCGGGATGGGGCTGCCGATGTTGGTTACCACATGCACGCTTGCTGCGATCACGCCACAGAACAGGTAATAGATGAGGTACTTAAACGATCCGAGCACGTCTTCCACGCGCGACCCGAATACCCACAGGAACCACATATTCCCAACGATGTGCATCCACCCGCCATGCAGGAACATCGAGGTGACGAGCGCGCTCAGGTGGAGATGGCCTGGGATCAGCGCATATCGCTCAATTACGACGTGCTGTCCGTATGGAGTTAACGTCAGTTCAAAAAGAAAACACAGGGCGTTCACAATGATCAGCGCCAGCGTGACTGCCGGAAACGAGTGCATCCGGATAAGTGCCCGCAGCGGGATCATGCGTTCAGTTCGCCCGATGCGAGAGCGCGTCGTGCTTTTTCGATGGTTTCCAGGTTCGACTCTGGGCGGCAATTTCCTGGTTGATGTGACGCTCGACCTTACCTGCGTCGCTCAGGGCTATCAGTCCGCTGACTTCCTGCAAAGTCCCAATGTGACCGCGTGCACCGATCGCCGTGCAGTTCAGAGCAGCCGCGGCGTTCGAAAAATCCAGCGCTTCTTGTAGCGGAAGCCCTTTAATCATGGCGTAACAGAATCCGCCGTGAAATGCGTCTCCGGCTCCCGTCGTGTCTTCGCAGTGAACTCGAAACGCCGGAGAATAAACGAACTTGCCGCCAGAGAGCGCCATGGCGCCATACTCGCCAAGAGTCATGGCAGCGATTTTCATGCCATATTCCTGCTGTATGCGCTCCAGCGCCGTGAATGGATCCTCGTCACCCGTCCATCGGCCAGGCCACACCGAGCTGGCGACCAGATAGTCCACATTCGCCAGGACAGGCTCAAAGTTTGGATAAACCGTATCGACGTCGATCGAAACGGGAATACCGTTCTGGCGCGCGAGGGCCGCGGCCTTCGCTGCCGCTGCCGTATCGTAGCCATCGAGATGTAACATGCGGGCGCTGGTGATATCTTCTTCCTGAACTTCGTCCGGCGTCAGACGGAGGCAATCCGGACGCTTCCAAAGCACGGTCCGTTCGCCCGAGCGCTGGTCGATCAGGATGTACGCCGTCTGGTTGGGACAGCCCTCCTTTACGATCAGCCGTGAAACATCCACGCCCGTTCCGTCCAGGCTTTCATGCTGGATCTTCCCGCGCAGATCGTCACCGATCGTGCCGAGATAGCGTGCTCGCAGCCCGAGCCGCGCGCACGAAACCATCGCGGTCGCTACTTGCCCGCCTGGGCTTAGAATTTCTTCGGTGAAAGCAATCTTGCCTGCATACGGCGGAAACTCAGGTAGCAGCAGTAAAGTGTCGGTCGCATTCAGACCGATTCCGAGAACATCGAAACTGGGGTTCAACAAAGCCTACTTTTTGAACGAGGTTGGTACCTGGTACAGATAGATCGTGTGCCGGTTCCCATACCGGCTGGGATCTGTTTCCTCTTGGTTGACAGGCGTCCAGCCGGGAATAGGGTAATCATACGACACCACCCGCGCATCTTTCTTCAGGTATTTTTCCAGGTCCGGCCGTAGCTTCTCGTTTGCCGCGGTCATCAGGTAAAGCGTGACGACGTCCGCGTTACTGAGATCGGCTTTCATGAAGTCGCCGTGAATGATCTTCACCTGACCTTCGAGGCCATCCGATCTCACGTTGTCCTCGGCCGTCTTGACGAGGCGTTCCGAAATCTCAATGCCGACAGCTTTTACGTGGTAGCTCTTGGCTGCGGCGATCAGAATGCGACCGTCACCGCAGCCCAGATCGTAGAGTGTTTCTCCAGGCTTCAGGTTTGCCATCTCGAGCATCTTGTCCACTGCCCGCTGCGGCGAAGTGACGAATGGCGCAAGCCGATTTTTAAAGTCCTGGTTGTATTGCCCGAAGGCTGCCGTCGCTAGGCAGAGCGCCATCAGACATAGCAGCGTACTCTTCTGAATCACCCCTTGCAACATAACCTAACTACTTTACAGGTTAGCGCGCTCCGCCCGCTGCGACCGTACCTTCCGCGTGCGACTGTTTCGATCGGACGATGCTCGCGACCATATCGCTTGTCGCGAACCAGAGATCCCGAGGACGGGTAATTGTGTATTCGGTGCCCTTGAAGAACTTCACCGCGTGGCTGATCGAGTCCTTCCACGGGACCGCCTGCGGATTGGGATTGTAGTTCAGGTAGAACACGGGACATTCTATATCTCCGATGCGTTTCAAGTCCTCCTGGGGTACATCAGCGTCCAGCATGGCCTTGGGCCCGGCAAAAACAACGGCGTCGGGGTGGGTCGCTGTGCCCACCTCTTTCTCGATCAGGCTCCCGAGAAAGTCCGTGTCTCCATGTTTCTCTCCCAGCGTCCCGACCGTCACGGTTCCGAGTTTCAGGGTTTGCAGCGCACGACCTAGGGCTGGAAAATTGATGCGGTCCGCCGCCGCTTGCCGGTACAGGACGCGATGTTCTTGCATATTGAAGGCGACAAGTGAGACATGGCCCACGCGGGGATCGTGCTCGATCGTCTTCAGAATGCCCACCAACGCGGCTAGATCGACTGCCGGAAGTGCCGCCTGATCTTTAGCTTCCGGAGCAAAATTGACAAGTAACTTGAGGTTTACGGGGTCTTCGCCCGGAGCGGCGCGATGAAATGTTGGCTCATCCTGGAAAGGCTCGAACTGAGCTGCCTTGACCTGATGGGGTGAGATGAAGAGCCTCATTTCCTGGTCTTTCGAAGACAGGATGGCTTCTGTATCCCAGCTTTCGGAGCAGAAGCGCTCTTGCCGGTCGCGCATCAGCCAGTCCACGTGATAGTTCCCCACGCCCACGTTGAAATACCCTTGCAGGAACGCATCTCCCGCGGCATCATCCTCAATTTTGGGCACCGTAATGTGCTCCGAAAAATAATTCGCATCCCCTTTCTTGCCTTCGGGATACACGCGAAACACGATGGTCAACATGTCGTCGCCGCCTTCCAACTCATTGAGCGGTACATTGACGTCGAATCCCGTATGGAATTGAAGATCGAATCCTAATTGGGCCTTGCGTGGCGTTACCGTGCACGGCAGATCTTTTCGTTCGATGGCAGACGCCAGGATCTCCGCGTCCGAGGGAAGAATAGTAACCGGCTCGCCGGGAAACCGCGGCTCTATCTTAATCTGAGAGTGCGCCGGTAGCGCCACCGCGAGAAATAGAAGAACGGCGGCGCCAAAAATCTCAACGTTTCGAGCTCCCCAGAGCTCAAACCCGGACCGACTACTAACCTGAAAATGCATACGCAACCAGACGGGCCTAACATGGCGTTCGCGGCTGCCCGCGAAACACTCGCGTAGACAAACCTTACCTTGAAATCGCAGCCACGACAACTAGGAGCGCAACGATAAAGAAACAAGCGGCTACGCCAACGGTACCAATCGCGCTCGCACGGGACATTTTCAACTTTCCCACCGCTTCATCTCTTGGGGGTGCCTTACATATCTCCGAAGCGCGTGCGTTTGTCATCGGACGGGAATCCCTTTCTTCTAGTTTCGCTGACTTCAACCGACGACGGATCTTCCGTTCTGAATCTGGGACTCGCCCAGCGGAGTTTCATTACGCAAGCAAAATGAACGGTCCCAGGACGGCGAAAGGCCGAGCAGATCGATCGGTTTCAGGGCGCGGTAGGCTCCATGGGAAACTTCGATAAGGGGGGCGCCTATTCTTCTAAAGATTCTGCAAGTCGGAAATCCCGTGCTGCGCCAGAAGGCCCAAGCTCTTTCGGAGGCGGAGATTCGTGGGAGCGAGATCCAGCGGCTCATCGATTCCATGCTCGAGACTATGCGCGATGCGCCGGGTGTGGGCCTGGCTGCTCCTCAGGTGGGCATCTCGCTGCAGCTTGCGGTTATCGAAGATCGCGCGGAGTACTTGCGGGACCTGAAGCCGGAAATACTAGCGGAACGAAAGCGTGAACCAGTGCCTTTTCACGTAATCGTCAATCCCCACATCCGGCTAAGTGATGGCGCCCCTGCCACTTTCTTCGAGGGCTGCCTCAGCCTGGCGGGCTTTTCCGCGCTAGTTCCCAGGGCGACAGAGGTTGTGGTGGACTGCCTGGACCGGTTCGGCAAACCCAAACAGCTTCACGCGCGCGGTTGGTACGCCCGGATATTGCAACATGAAATCGATCACTTGAACGGCGCTCTTTATGTGGACCGGATGCTCTCGAGAACCTTCACCAGCATGGAACACCTGAACCGGTACTGGAAAGATAAAACCACTGCCCAGGTGGAGGAGATGCCGGCGCCCGGACCCGACGCAACCACCAAATGAAATTAATCAAACCCTATGCTCCTGCCGCGTGGCTGCTGCCAGCCGTTCTCCTGCTGCTTATCTGCCCAGCCGCCCGGGCTCAAGACACAGCACCCCAAACTAAGCAATCTACGGCCCATCCGGGGTCCGCTCGTCTACAACCTGGCGACCATCCGCCGCTCACGCCGGCAGAGCGCTTCGATTGGTTTGTGGAATCGACCGCCGGTTTTCCCAGCCTCGCCGGCGGTGTCATCAGCTCCGCATGGGGGACTGCCTTCAATTCCCCTCGTGAGTATGGTCCTCATTGGGAGGGCTTCGGCAAACGCTATGGCATGCGCCTGACGGGTGTCTCGGTCGGAAATGCCATCGAGGCCGGCCTCGGAGCGGCGCTTGGGGATAACCCACGTTACTTTTCTGCGCAAGGACAGCCCTTTCGTCAGCGCGTGCTGCACATCGTGAAGTTCACGTTCATCACGTACAAAGCGGATGGCGGCACAGGCCCGAACTATTCGTTCTACGCCGCCGACGTGGGTAACAACTTTCTTTCGAACCTATGGCGCGCGCCGAGTGAAAACGATACCCAACACGCTATGATTCGCATCGGAGAGGGCTTCCTGGGCCGAATGGCGTCCAACGCGTTCAACGAATTCTGGCCGGACGTGAAGCAGCGGCTGCACAAATAATTGATGCGGCCGTGCACCTACGTGCGGTTGTGCTGAAGTACTTTCAGAACACGTGGCTTCCAGCGCGCGGCAGCCGACTTCGTCCGCAGCCCTTTACTGGTGCACTTTCACCACGAAGTATGTGAACGTCGTTCCGGGAGCTAGCTGTAGTTGATGTGGCGTGTTCGGCGCGATGTGGACGATGTCGCCGACCGCGAGCTGCTGTGACTGGCCGCCTGTAATCCCGGTGCCACGTAATTCGCCAGGGCTCTCCGTTTTGGCTTTCACCATCTTGCCGCCCGTGATAAGAGCCGCTTCCCCCTCGACCACCATGAAGATGTCGGCGTCGTGAGCGTGGAGCTCCGAAGACCCTGTCTTGTCGCGATACGCAATCATCGTCAGGTGGTTACCGTAGCGTTCCAGGGTCTCCCCGGCGAATCCGACTCCATTCTTTTTGCTTTTCGCGGAAAGCTTCTGCGTCATTTGATGCAGATCGGAAGAGGTATAGGTATCGACAGGTTTCTGTGCCGCGAAACACAACCCGGCGAACGAAAGAGAAAGTGCGAGCAGTGTAAGTTTCATGAATCGAGCGGAGTCTCCAAACTCTTTACTATAAACGCATAGCTGAAAGCCGTGTCCTTGAATCGTCCGTACCGGCCAGAGGCGCCGAAGTGGCCGGCATCCATGTTGGTTTTCAGCAGATGCAGATTCCGGTCGGTTCTGGCGGCGCGCAGCTTCGCTGTCCACTTGGCTGGTTCCCAATAAGAGACGCGCGGATCCGACAGACCGGCGGTAATCAGCATGTGCGGATAGGTTCCGGGCTTCACGTTATCGTATGGCGAGTACGATTTGATGTACCGATAATACGCCTCTTCCTCCGGATTGCCCCATTCCTCGTATTCGCCGATGGTAAGCGGAAGCGTTGGGTCGAGGCACGTCGTCAGCGTGTCCACGAATGGAACTCGCACCGAGACGCTATGAAACAGATCGGGCCGCATGTTCACCACGGCGCCCACCAGCATGCCGCCCGCGCTGCCGCCCTGGATGACAAGTTGCTTGTTGGATGTATAACGCTGTGCGATCAGATGCTCGGCGCAAGCGATGAAGTCCGTAAATGTGTTTCTCTTCTGAAGCAGTTTGCCGCTGTTGTACCAGGCGCGGCCAAGGTCGCCGCCGCCGCGTATATGAGCGATGGCGTAAACAAATCCGCGGTCAAGCAGCGAAACCCGCTCCGAATGGAACTCAGGCTCGGATCGTATCCCGTACGCGCCGTAACCGTAGAGGAGCAGAGGCGCTTGGCTGTCTCGAACAAATCCCTTCTTGTAAACGAGCGAGATTGGAACGGCAACCCCGTCTTGAGCGGTCGCCGAAATGCGTTCGGAGGAGTAGTCGCCGGCATCGTAGCCGGTGACTTCCGTCTGCTTCCGTAACTCGCGGCTCTCTGTCCGCATGTTGTAGTCGAATACCGATTCCGGCGTTATCAGGGAAGTGTAAGTGAAGCGCAGCGTATCGGTGTCAAATATTTCGTTCGGAGCGTCGCCCAACGTATAGGCAGGTTCGTCGAAGCGAATGCAGTGTACATCGCCGGTTGCGAGGCTCTGCACCCGGATCGCGGGCAGGCCCGCGTTGCGTTCGTGCACCACTATGAAATTGCGAAACGCATCCATGCCCTCGATAGTGACGCCATTCCGCATCGCGAGAAATTCTTTTGCCGTCTCACGCCGCGGGCTTTGCGCGGATACCAGCAGGATTCGGAATTCCTCAGCTTCTTCGTTCGTCTGAATGTAGAAATCGTCTCCGTGGGATTCGACATTGTACAGAATGTCCCGCCGCCGCGGCCACACAACCTGAAAGCCCGCTTCGGGAGTGTTAGCATCCAGGAAACGAACCTCGGAGGCTACTTTGCTCTCGGTTTGAATGAAGAGATAGCGGCGATCTCTGGATTTGTACAGCTCGACTTCGAAGCGCTCGTCCGTCTCCTCGAAAATTAATTCGTCTTTCATTTCTCCGAGGCGGTGGCGCAAGACGCGGTACGGGCGCTTGGCGTCATCCAGCGTCACGTACAGAAGATGCCGATTATCGTTGGCCCACACGAGGCTGTAATACGTGTTCGCGATGCTGTCTGGCAGGAGTTGGCCTGACGCCAGGTTTTTGATTCTCGTTACATAAACCTC
>JAICLJ010000291.1 GCA_025927575.1 Bryobacteraceae bacterium
AGGCTCGGGTACTCTGCAATCCGGCGGATCGTGGCAGGTTACAATCTCCGCGCAGAAGAATGGACAGCGCCTGGCCGTCAAGCAATTGCGCGTGAATGCGACGGGGGGCATGTGAATGATCGCCCGAATCATCGAAACCTGTGCGCACAATCGCTTTCTCGTATTCACCATCGTCCTGCTGTTGACTCTTGCGGGAATCTGGTCGCTGTGGCAGATTCCGCTCGACGCGCTGCCGGATATTTCGGATGTTCAGGTGGTCGTCCACACGCCCTGGGCCGGCCAACCGCCTAATGTCATTGAAGACCAGGTGACGTACCCGATCGTGACCAGCTTGCTGGCGGCTCCTCGCGTGAAAGCGGTGCGGGCGCAAACCATGTTTGGCGATTCGTACGTGTTTGTGGTCTTTCAGGACGGCACAAATCTGTATTGGGCGAGATCGCGAGTGCTCGAGTATCTACAGCAGATCGGTGGACGGCTTCCGCAAAGCGTTCATCCGGCCATCGGTCCCGACGCAACCGGCGCTGGGTGGGTTTATGAATACGCCATCATCGATAAGAGCCACACGCACAGCCTTGCCGATCTTCGTAGCTTGCAGGATTGGCGGCTGCGATACGCGCTGGAAACCGTGCCTGGCGTTGCGGAAATCGCCAGCATCGGAGGCTTTGTACGCCAGTATCAAGTGCAACTCGACCCGCGAAAACTGCTCGCCTACAATATTCCCCTATCAACCGTGATCGATCGCGTGCGAGCGAGCACGAACGAAACGGGCGGCCGTGTTCTCGATATGAGCGGCGCGCGATATATGGTTCGCGGCCTGGGCTATTTCCACTCGCTCAACGATCTCGCTACGGTTGCTGTCGGCAGCCATGATGGAACTCCGGTGCTACTCCGGGATCTCGGATTCGTGAATTTCGGCCCGGACATTCGCGAGGGGGCCGCTGAATGGAATGGTGAAGGCGAAACGGTGGGCGGCATCGTTGTTATGCGGCAGGGCCAGAATGCGCTGCGCGTCATCGAGGGCATCAAGAATAAGCTGCGCGAACTAGCGCCTTCGTTACCGGCCGGCATCGAAATCATGCCGGGTTACGACCGCTCGGGCCTCATCCTCGAATCCATCGCGACGCTGCGCCGCGATTTGCTTGAGGAAACCATCATTGTCAGCCTGGTGATCGTCGTTTTTCTGTTTCACTTCCGATCTGCGCTGATAGCGATTTTAACTCTACCCGTCGCCGTCGCTGTCTCTTTCATTCCCATCTATTTCCTGGATATCTCGTCGAACATCATGTCACTGGGCGGGCTGGCGCTGGCAATTGGAGTGTTGGTCGACGCCGCGATCGTTATGGTGGAGAACGGCCACCGCCATGTCTCGGAATACCAAGAGCAGAACCCAGGACCGTTGGAAGAACGGACCCGATTCCGACTGTTACTCGGTGCGGCGAAACAGGTCGGGCCCGCACTGTTCTTCTCCCTGCTGATCATCATCGTCTCGTTCCTTCCTGTCTTCCTGCTGGAAGCGCAGGAAGGGCGCATGTTCCGTCCGCTCGCCTGGACGAAAACGCTGGCGGAGACATGCTCGTCCATCCTCGCGATTACGCTGGTCCCGGTTCTGATGACGCTGCTGATTCGGGGGCGTTTGCGTCCAGAGCGCGCCAACCCCCTCACGCGGTTCTTTCAAGCTCTCTATCTGCCGGTATTGCGCTTCTGCCTGCATCATCGTGCCATCGCCATCATTTTGAATGTGGCGTTCGTCCTGGTGACGCTGCCGCTCGCGTTCCATATCGGAAGCCAGTTCATGCCGCCGCTGTTCGAGGGCTCGACGCTCTATATGCCGACGGCGCTGCCCGGCATCGGAATCTCACAAGCGACCGCGCTCCTGAGCCGGCAAGACCGCATATTGCGCACGTTTCCCGAAGTGCTGAGTGTGTTTGGCTCCGTGGGCCGCTCGGATAGCGCGACCGACAATGCGCCACTGGACATGTACGACACGACCGTAATGCTGAAGCCGCGAGCGTCCTGGCATCCAGGGCTTACCTACGAGGAATTAGTTCAAGAGATGGACGCGAAGCTTCAATTTCCGGGCTTATCGAACACGTGGACCATGCCCGTGGAGAATCGCCTCGACATGGAGCTGACCGGGATCAAAACACCGCTCGGATTGAAGGTGCAAGGCCCGGAACTGGACGGCATAGAGCGGGTCGCCTCTGAAATTCAATCAGTGCTAGCGCGAATGCCGCAGGTGCGGTCTGTTTTCGCCGAGCGTGTTTCACAAGGGTTCTATATCAACGTTAAGCCGGATCGCCTGGAAGCCGCGCGCTACGGGCTAACGGTTGAGGACGTCCAGCGAGTAGTATCGTCCGGCATCGGGGGCGCAAACATCGCGGAGAATATTGAGGGGCGCGAACGGTATCCGATCAGCATACGTTATCAGCGCGATTTTCGCGACGCGCCGGAGCGCCTCGCCGGTACGTTAGTTGCCACGCCGTCTGGAGCGCAGATCCCGCTAGGACAGGTCGCCCACATATCGCTCTCACGTGGGCCTTCGATGATCCGCGATGAGGATGGGGCGCTCACCGGATATGTGTATTTGGATTTGAAAACTAGCGATTACGGCGGGTTCGTGGCCGCAGCTACTAAGGAATTGCGAACACAGTTGCACCTGCCTGCGGGCTATCACTTCGAGTGGTCCGGTGAATACCAGTTTGGGCGGAGAGCTAGAGAACGACTGAAGCTGATCGTTCCCGCCGTCCTTCTTCTTATCTTCGTCTTGTTGTATATCTTATTTCACTCAGCTTCGGAAGCTATCATGCTTATCATTCCAACGATCTACGCCCTCATCGGCGGTTTGTTGTTGCAGTGGTTCCTTGGATATAACTTCAGTGTTGCGGCCGCGGTGGGCTACATCGCGCTGTTTGGTATTGCGGTTGAGACCGGCGTTGTCATGGTGGTCTACCTGCATGAAGCCGTAGATCGCAGAGCGGGAGCGGGCGCGATGCTCACCAGAGCCGAACTGGAAGAGGCTGTCATTGAGGGGGCCGTGCAGCGGCTTCGCCCTAAACTCATGACAGTGTTTGTCGTGCTGGCAAGCCTTGCTCCGATATTGGCCGAATCCGGCATCGGTTCCGATGTGATGAAGCCGATTGCGGCGCCGATTGTAGGCGGCATGATCACCTCCGCCATCCATGTGCTGATCCTGGTTCCGATCTTCTTCGCGATTCTGAGAGAACGGGAAGGGCGGTTCCCAAAAGATGAATAACCGCTCTGGCTACCAGCGCTTCAGCCCTTTGGCTCCGATGTCGCGTCGAAAGTGCATGCCGTCGAAGTGAATTTTGGCCGCTGCGGAATACGCATTCTCGATAGCCGTCTGGAGCGTGGCCCCGGATGCTGTAATGCCCAGCACGCGGCCACCTGCCGTCACAAGCTGACCGCCTGACAACTTCGTCCCCGCGTGGAAGACGACAGCGCCTGCCGCTTCGGCCTGCTCGATGCCGTCGATCGAATCCCCCCCCCGTGGCTTGTCAGGATAGCCCTGCGCGGCCAGCACGATGCACACCGACGGGTCTTGCTTCCATCGCAGCCGGGCTCGTTCGCCACCCGCCGCGAATTGCAGCGCCTCCGGAAACCCGCCTTGCAGCCGGTGCATCAGCGCCTGGGTTTCGGGGTCGCCGAGCCGGACATTAAACTCCAGCACCTTCGGGCCCTCTGCGGTCATCATTAGTCCGGCGTAAAGGAATCCCGTAAACGGCATGCCCTCGGCAGCCATTTGCGCGACTGCCGGATTCATCACCCGGTCCATGACGATACCGGTTTGCTCGCACGTGAGAATGCGGCCATCGCAATAGGCGCCCATGCCTCCGGTGTTGGGTCCGGCATCGCCGTCGCTCACCCGCTTATGGTCCTGCGAAGCTTCGAGCGGCAGGATCTCCTTACCGTTACTGATGCCGATAAAGCTGACCTCTTCGCCTTCGAGGAATTCTTCGATGACCAAATGCGGCCCCAGCGTCTCGATGGCTCGGCGAGCCTCGCTTGTGGTTTGCGCGATGACGACACCCTTGCCGGCGGCGAGTCCATCAGCTTTGATCACCACCGGCAAAGTAAAGCGCTTTATGGCATCAAGCGCATCGCGGGTCGAACCAGTTTGGACAGACCGTGCCGTGGGGATGCCCGCGCGCGAGAAGAATTGTTTCGCGAAGATCTTGCTTCCTTCGAGTTGTGCGGACGCGCGTGCCGGTCCGACAATCTTGAGATTTCGTCCACGAAATTCATCCAC
>JAICLJ010000224.1 GCA_025927575.1 Bryobacteraceae bacterium
GAAGATGGTCGCTACGAGGCAGGTATGGGCATCGATGCCGCCGACGTTGATGGCGACGGATGGATGGATATTTACATCACTCATCTCGATTTTGAATTGAATCGTCTTTATCGCAACAGCCAGGATGGCACTTTTACCGATGAGACATTTCGCTCTCGCATCGGCAACAAAGCGGTCTTGCTCAGCGGTGTGGCCGCGAAGTTTCTCGATTACGACAATGATGGCTGGAACGACATTCTGCAACTCAACGGCGCCATGCTCGATAATGTCTCTCTTTACCACGGCGAAGTGTCTTACAAAGAACCGCTACTGATGTACCGCAACCTGGGTAAAGGCGAGTTCGATAAGGTCTCCGATTCACTGGGTCCTGACTTTATCCGTCCCGTCGTGGGGCGAGGACTCGCCACCGCGGACTACGACAACGACGGCGACATCGACATCGTCACCAACAATCGCGGCGACTTCCCTTCTCTTCTGCGCAACGATGGCGGCAATGCCAACCACTGGCTTACCGTGCACTTAATCGGAACCAAATCCAACCGGGATGGAATTGGCGCTTCCCTCAAACTCGCCTCCACACGCGTTGTAGAAGTCGAGCAGGCGAAGGGCGGGATGAGCTACATGTCAGCCAGCGATCCGAGAATTCATTTTGGCCTGGGCAAGCGCACTAAGATTGAATCTCTCGAGATCACTTGGCCCAGCGGCCAGGTCGATCGATTGACAAACGTGCCGATCGACCAGATTATCGCAATTAAGGAAGGCGCAGGCATCGTGCCGCATCCATTCCCCAAAATTCCGAGTGCGAAATGAATTTCCCCCGTCGGCAGTTTCTAGGTTCTTCCCTGGTGCTTCTGGGCACCACGCTGCTCGAAGCCCTCACCACTCCGCTCTGGCGATGGAATCGAAGCCTCACAGTTCGTGTAGAGGCGGACGCCTCGTCCGCCCTCGCCGCAGGCGATGATGCCGCAAAACACGCCGTCCATCCTCCCGAATCTCCCGTTCAATTCGTCGACGTAGCCCGCGAGGCCGGGCTCACCATCCCAAACGTCTGGGGAGGCATGGACCACAAGCGCTACATCATCGAAGCCAAAGGTAGCGGCATCTCGTTCTTCGATTACGATCAGGACGGATGGCTCGACATCTATCTGACCAACGGAACGCGCTTCAATGAAAAATGGCCCGCAGGACAAGCGCCCACTTCGCATCTCTACAAGAACAATCGCGACGGAACCTTCACCGACGTCACCGAGAAATCGGGACTGGGCCGCACTGGCTGGCAGACCGGCGTGTGCGTCGGTGACTACGACAACGACGGCTGGGACGATCTCTTTTGTTGTTTCTGGGGACACAACATTCTGTTTCACAACAATGGCGACGGTACCTTCACCGACGTGACGTGCAAAGCCGGAGTCTACGATGAACGCATCCGTTGGGGCTCGGGCTGCACCTTCTTGGATTACGATCGCGACGGCCACCTCGACCTGTTTGTCTGCAATTACATCCAGCTCGATGCGGAAAAAACGGGCGCTCCCGGAGAGTCCGCCACCTGCCAGTGGAAGGGGATTCCGGTGATGTGTGGCCCACGCGGCCTCACCGGGGATACCAGTGTGCTTTATCACAATAATGGCGATGGCACCTTTACCGACGTGTCGCAAAAATCCGGCATCCTCAAGCCTGGACCGCGTTATTCCATCACCGCTGTAGCTTCCGATTTCGATAACGACGGCTGGCCAGACATTTACGTCGCCGTCGATTCCGAGCCCAGCATTCTGTTCCGCAACAATCACGACGGTACCTTTACCGATGTTGCGATGATCGCCGGATGCGCGTACAGCGAGAATGGGCACGAGCAGGCCGGTATGGGCGTTGCGGTTGCGGACTACGACTGTGACGGCTGGTTCGATATCTTCAAAACTAACTTTGCTGATGATACTTGCAACCTCTATCACAATAACGGTGACGGCACATTCAGCGACGTAACCTTCGCCTCCGGCATCGGTATCAACAACCAGTACGTCGCTTGGGGTTGCGGTTTCGTCGATTACGACAACGATGGCTGGACCGATATCATTCAGGTGAACGGCCACGTCTATCCTGAGATCGCCGGTCACGAAATTGGCCAGAGCTTCAAGAACCCCCGCCTGGTTTACAAGAACATGGGCAACGGACAGTTCAAAGACGTGTCCGCGTCGATGGGTACCGGCATCAGCGAGCGCTATTCCAGTCGCGGCGCCGCTTTTGGCGACTATGACAACGACGGCGACATCGACGCGCTTGTCCTCAATATGAACGACCTCCCTTCCCTGCTTCGCAACGATGGCGGCAACAAGCAGAACTGGATCAAGATCAAGTTAGTCGGAACCAAGTGCAATCGCACTGCGATCGGTGCCCGGGTGCGGGTCGTCAGCAGCAATCACGTGCAGATGGACGAAGTCCGCAGCGGATCGAGCGTCATGTCGCAAAGCGACTTGCGCCTTCACTTCGGTTTGGGTAAGGTGCAGACCATCGACCTGATCGAAGTAAAATGGCCCACCACGCAGAAGATCGAAAAATTCACCCATGTGAAGGCCAACCAGATTCTTACGATTCGCGAGGGCAGTGGGATCGTTGAACCGCCGCCCTCGCCCAAATCCGGCAAATGAAAGCATTGTTGCTGTCGCAGTACCGTCATCTCGAGCTCGCCGATCTTGAAACGCCAAAGCCCGCCCAGGCGGAAGTTCTGGTTCGCGTCGCCGCCTGCGGCATCTGCGGCAGCGATGTCCACGGTTATGACGGATCCTCCGGACGCCGCATTCCTCCTTTGGTGATGGGACACGAAGCCGCCGGGATCGTCGCCGCGCTGGGCGAAGGCGTCACTGGTTTAAAAGAAGGCGATCGCGTCACCTTTGATTCCACGGTTTACTGTGGGGAGTGCGCCAATTGCCTTCGCGGAGACATCAATCTTTGCGATCGCCGAGAGGTGCTCGGCGTCTCCTGCGGCGACTACCGCCGCTCCGGGGCCTTTGCGGAATTTGTCTCTGTTCCCGCCAGGATCATTCATCGCCTTCCCGCCAATTTGTCCTTTGAGCAAGCCGCGCTTCTCGAAGCCGTCGCTGTGGCCCTGCATGCGGTCTCACTGGTGCCGGTTGCACCTGACAGTAGTGCTCTCGTTGTGGGCGCTGGGATGATCGGCCTTCTACTCCAGCAGTCTCTCCGGGTAGCCGGGTGCTCCCGAATCTTCGTCGCGGATGTAGATCGGACGCGTCTCGCGTTCAGCACACAACTCGGCGCGACCGCCACTCTGTCCGACCATGTCCCGCGGCAGATCGCGGAACTCACGAACGGAGCCGGCGTGGACCTTGCCATCGAAGCCGTAGGGAACACCGAGCCCGTGAATACCGCAATCGACAGCGTCCGCAAAGGCGGCAGTGTCGTTCTCGTCGGCAACGTCTCGCCGGAAATAAAACTGCCTCTTCAGAAAGTAGTTTCGCGACAGCTACGCCTTCAGGGTTCTTGCGCCTCCGCCGGCGAATATCCCAAAGCCATCGAACTCATGTCCGCCGGTGCCATCAAAGTGAAGCCACTCATCAGCGCCGTGGCCCCTCTCGCCGATGGGCCCCAATGGTTTGAACGGCTCTACGCCCGTGAACCGAACCTGATGAAAGTGGTTCTCACGCCGGGAAATCCATCGTGAGCGAAAACTCCCCAGACCATGGCCTCTTCGATCTGACCGGCCGCGTCGCGATCGTAACCGGCACCAGCCGCGGGCTCGGGCAGGTTTTCGCCACCGCTCTGGCGCGCGCCGGCGCCGATCTCGTCCTCACCAGCCGCAAACGCGATTCCCTCACATCTTTCGAGGATCAGATCAGAGCGCTCGGCCGCCGCGCTATCTCGTTCGATCTCGATGTCCGCGATCACGACAGCATTGAGCGCATGGTCGCTGCCGCCGATCAAGCCTTCGGCCACCTCGATATTCTCGTGAACAACGCGGGATTTAACATTCGCAAGCCAGCCCTGGACGTAACCTGGGACGACTGGAATCAGATTCTCGATACCAACCTGCGGGGAAGCTTTTTCGTGGCGCAGGCCGCAGCCCGTCGCATGATCTCTCGCCAGTACGGCCGCATCATCAACGTCGGCTCCGTGACCAGCGTCGCTGGGTATGCCGGGCTCGCTCCCTACGGAGCCAGCCGCGGCGGCATCCGCCAACTGACGATGAGTCTGGCCGATGACTGGGGTAAGCACGGCATCACGGTGAACTGTCTCGCTCCTGGCTGGTTCCGCACCCAGCAAAACCAGGTGCTCTATGAAGACAAGGAGTGGGTCGACTATCTGAGCGATCGCATACCGCTGAAACGTCCCGGCCACCCCGACGATCTCGAATCAGCCGTAGTCTTCCTCGCCGCCGAATCCAGCCGTTACGTCACCGGCCAGACTCTGCTCGTCGATGGCGGCATCTCCACCGGCGCAGTTCGCGCTCTCCCTAAAAGCAAGTAACTCAAGCTGCGCCCTAACCCTGATCTGAAACTTTTGCATCCGCTTCTCCGCGCAAGGAAGGCACTCAACAGCAACCGCACTCCGCGCAAATCGCGCTAATGGATCCTCGCCGCCCAACCGCCCCCGCCCGCCAGCTTTAGCTTCAACTTCGTGCCGCGATTCACCGATGTACTCGTCTTCTTGTAATCGCTCGCGTTCAGATCGGCATTCACTCCGTCCTGATAAGCGTCCATGGTGAAATTTCCATCTGGCAGGAACGACAAATCAATCTCCAGCGTGTGCGGCGTCCAATCGCCCATTGCCCCGATGTACCAGTCCTTCCCATTTCGCCGCGCCACTACTACGTACTCGGCAATCTTCGCGTCCAGAACTTTCGTGTCGTCCCACTCCGTCGGCACTGCCCCGAGAAACTCCATTGCCTCGGGTTCCCGCAGATAGTTCGACGGACTATCCGACAGCATCTGTAACGGCGCCTCATACACTACGTACATCGCCAACTGGTGACAGCGTGTGCCCATCGCCATCGGCTGGCTATTGATCGGCCGGAAGGTCGCGCGCGTGGCATTGCGCATCGCCCCCGGCGTGTAATCCATCGGCCCCAGGAACATGCGAGTGAACGGCAGCGTGACATTGTGCTTCGGTTCTGACTCCGCGCTCCACTTGCTCCACTCCATCCCGCGCACGCCTTCGGTGTTAATCAAATTCGGCCAGGTGCGCATCATCACCGCCGGTTTCTGATCTCCGTGATAATCCACCAGCATGTGGCGCTTCGCCGCCTCCCGGCACACGCGAGAGAAATACTCGATCATGATCTGATCGCTGCGCTGCATGAAGTCCACCTTGATTCCCTTCACCCCCCACTTTTGAAACTGATCGAGCGCAGGAATCAGTTGATCGTCCAGCGTTTTCCACGACGCCCACAGAATGATCCCCACATTCTTCTGCTTCGCATAATCGATCAACTCCTGCATGTTCAGTTCAGGAGTTACCTCCAGCAGATTTCCCAGCTTGTACCAGCCGTCATCCAGGATGATGTACGGAATCCTGTATTTCGCCGCGAAGTCAACGTAGTACTCATACGTCTTCGTATTGATTCCCGCGTGAAAATCCACCCCATCCACGTTCCAATCATTCCACCAGTCCCAGGCCACTTTCCCGGGCTTGATCCACGACGTGTCCTGAATTTCCGAAGGCCTCTCCAGCAGATACACAATTTCATTGGTCAGCAAATCTGCATCGTGATCCGCAATTCCGAACACTCTCCAGGGAAAAGTTCGTCTCCCCGCAGTCTGAGCGATGTAGTCCGCGGTCTGCACCGGCTTGTAGTCGCGGTCACTGGTCTGCACCAGTTGCAAGGGATACTGCGGATAAGTAGCGGCCAGTCCATTGCCGCCCGTTCCTCGCAACCACAGTCCGGGATAGTCGTCCAGGTCTGATTCCGCTATTGCGAGTTTCGCGCCTCCTCCGATATCAACCACGGCCGGCAGAGTCGCGATAAACTGCGGCGCGATCTCGCTCAAGTGCTGCGGCAGATACTTGCGCTCGTTGTGCGAATAAAAGCTGTCCTCCTGCGGATAGTAGACAACGAAATCAGACGGAAAATTGAATGCCGCCTCCTCGCCATAGATTTTCGCCTTGTCCTCGCGTAGCGATGTTTCGAAGCGGTACGCCGCGCCTTCGTTATACGCGCGGAATACCAACGCGTATCCATCCTCCATGTTCAGGCGCAACTCGTTGTAATGATCCCGAATGTTGGCAAATTTCTGCCGCACCACCGGCTTCACGATCTCATCGTGAGAACTCGGCTTCGCTTCCACCACGTGCGGCTCCACGCCAAGTTTCTGGTGCTCCACATCCAGCGACAGTGTGCAATTCTCCAGTACGGCTGTGCCTTTCAGAAGCAGATCGTAGCGCAGTTGACCTGCGGTACGGATCCTGACTTCAATGCGCCCATCCGGCGAGCGCAGATCGTAGGTCGATTGCGCCGCGGCAACTGCATCCTCACTCACAAATCCACCCACGAACAAGAAGATTCCCAGCACGAAAACCGTCTTCATAGGATCACCTGATGAACCGAAGGATTTTTAGCGATGAAACTCGGAATCTTACTCGTGAAGAGACCGCATTACAACGTTGCCTTCGCTTCCGCCAGCTACCTAAGCGCCGGTGAATCTCCGTAAAGCCGTCTTCGCCGCATGATATCCGCACATACCATGCACTCCGCCTCCGGGTGGCGTCGACGCCGAGCAGATGTAAATATCTCGCGCAGAAGTCGTGTACTGCTGCCAGGTCGGCCGCGCCATGAACTGCCGCAGATCCAAAACTCCCCCATTAATATCGCCACCCACCAGATTTGCGTTCATGCTCTCCAGGTCTTCGCAGGAAAAAACGCGCCGCGCCAGCACAATCTCGCGAAATCCGGGCGCAAACCGCTCGAGCTGCTCCTCGATCCTCGGCAGCATATCTTCCGTGGATCCATTCGGAACGTGACAGTACGCCCATGCCGTGTGCTTGCCTTCTTCCGCACGCGACGAATC
>JAICLJ010000247.1 GCA_025927575.1 Bryobacteraceae bacterium
AATGCCGGAGAGGTCTTCAATTCCCCGTAAGGGGTGTGGCGTTGAGAGGAGGGACATGCGGGAGTGGCACGCGGCGGCGCAGGAGTCTGCCGGGATGATGGTGTTGCCGGTGAAGCGGCGCATCCTGATTGTCGACGATTTCCCTACCAATCGCAGAGTGCTGCGTGAAATGCTGCGCGAGTTGGGCCATGAAGTCATTGAGGCCAAGTCCACAACCGAAGCCTTGAGTTTGATCTCGCGCGATGTCGTCGACCTTGCGCTGGTGGATCTGTTGGCGCCGGGGGTCGGCGGACCCGCCCTCTGCTGCATTCTGCGGAACCATTCAGCCACGCAGTCGATTCCCATTATCCTAATCACCGATACGCCGGACGCCGAGAACGAAGCGATTGGGATTGCCGCGGGCGCGGACGATTTCCTGGTCCGCCCCATGCGAACCAAGGTGTTGCGGGCGCGGGTCCAGTCGGTGCTATGCCGCAAATCCGTTCTGGATTCCATGGACGAGGCCGAGACCGTGCTGTTTTCGCTGGCGCAATCGGTGGAAGCGCGCGATCCGGCGTTGGGCCAGCATTGCCAGCGGCTGGCGCTGCTCTCCTCTACGCTCGGGGTTGCAATGGGGTTTTCGGCCCCAGATCTGATCGCGCTGCACCGCGGCGGCTATCTCCACGACGTGGGCAAGGTGGGGGTGCCCGATCGTATCCTGTTCAAGCCCGGACGATTGACCGAAGAAGAGTGGCGCGTTATGAAGCAGCACACGGTTCGCGGCGAGCAGATCTGTGGGGGAATGAAATCCTTGAAGAGCGTGTTGCCGATTATCCGGCACCATCATGAGCGCTGGGACGGCTCGGGCTATCCCGACGGACTCCGGCGTGAAGAGATTCCGCTCCTCGTGCGAGTGCTGCAGATTGCGGATATCTTCGACGGATTGACACGGGAGAGGCCGTACAAGCCCGCCTACACGGCTGAGCATGCTCTGCAGATTATTCAGGAAGAAACCGCCGCCGGATGGCGCGATCCCATGGTGGTCGAAGCTTTCATGGATGTTTTTCCGCTATTCAGCAACGGCGACTTGACGTCCCGGTCGTCCCTACAGGCGCTGGCGCTATCGCTCCAGGAACAGAACGGCTGGCGCGTGGAGGAGAGCGCGGAAACCGCGGCTCCCTTTCAGCACGCGCCGATTTCCGAAGCCATGTAGGGTTGTCGAATCGAATGGTCGCTTTAGGATTTCCCGGAACTCGTGGCGCACGATTGATCGTGCGGGCGGGCAGTTCACTGCCCGCTTCTGTGCGGACTCCAAGCAATTCTTCGCTTCTCAACACGGCTGCTAGACTGGCTTCATTATGCGGTTTCGCACCTTTGTGGCAGGGCTTTGCGCGCTGTTTCCGGTTGTGCTGTTTCCCGGATCGGCGGCTTCCGCGAAGACGCCGGTCACCGCGCGGCACGGCATGGTCGTCGCGCAGGAGCCGATTGCCGCCGATGTCGGACTCGCTGTTCTGAAGCACGGAGGCAATGCCGTGGACGCGGCCGTCGCTGTCGGTTTTGCGCTGGCTGTGACGCATCCGGCGGCGGGCAACATCGGCGGCGGAGGTTTCCTGCTGGTCCGGCTTGCGAATGGCAAAAGCCATTTTGTCGATTTCCGCGAAGCCGCTCCCGGAGGGGCCAGCCGGAACATGTATATCGGTCCCGACGGCAAACCCACCAAAGACAGCTTGTTCGGATGGCGTGCCTCGGGTGTGCCCGGTTCCGTCAAAGGTTTTTCGGAAGCCTACAAAAAATGGGGCACTAAGAAATGGGCCGAACTACTGGCGCCGGCTGTGAACCTGGCGCGCAACGGATTCACGGTCGATCAGGCGCTCGCGAGTGAAATGCTCGGCTCAGCGAGCACTCTCCGGAACGATCCCGAGTCGAACCGGATTTTCTTGCGGGACGGGAAGCCCTACCAGGCGGGTGAGACATTTCGCCAGCCGGAACTGGCAAGCACGCTCGAACGCATCGCGACAAAGGGCGCTGACGATTTTTACGACGGGGAAACGGCGCGGAAGCTCGCGGCCGCCATGGCCGCGCACGGCGGTCTGATCACTGAAGCCGATTTGAAGAACTACCGCGCGATCGAGCGCAAGCCGCTCGAAGGCGCTTATCATGGCTACGAAATCATTACCGCGCCTCCGCCGAGCGCCGGTGGGCTGGGCATTTTGCAGATGCTCGGAATCCTGAATGGAATGGGGTTCGGGAGCGATGGGCCGAATTCGGTGAAAGCCGTCCACTACACGGCCGAGGCGATGCGCCGGTTCTACGCGGACCGCAGCAAATATCTTGGCGATCCCGCGTATTACGACGTGCCGGTCCGGCAATTACTCAGTCCGCAATATCTCGCCGAGCGGCGCGCTTCGATCAATCCCGCGCAGGCGACACCCGCCGCGGAGATTCAACCGGGATTGATTCTCGCGGCGGCGGGTGTCCACCAGCGGGAAAGCTCGGAAACCACGCATTTCAACGTCGTCGACGCGCAAGGAAATGCGGTCGCCGTCACTTACACAATCAACAACAGTTTCGGAAGCGGGATCACTGTTCCGGGACTCGGTTTTCTGCTGAATGACGAAATGGACGACTTTGCCGCGAAACCCGGATCGCCGAATCTGTTTGGGTTGATCGGCGCCGATGCGGACGCGATACAGCCCGGCAAGCGGCCGCTCTCATCCATGAACCCAACCATCGTCACTCGCGACGGTAAGCTGTTCATGGCTGTTGGCGCGCCGGGCGGATCGCGCATCACGACTGGTGTGCTTCAGGTGATTTTGGATGTGGTCGACTTCCATATGAACGCGCAGGATGCGGTCGATCTGCCGCGCTTCCACGATCAATGGAAGCCCGATATTCTATACCTTCAGAAGGGCTTCAACCCGGACGTTGAGGCAGCGCTGGTCAAGATGGGATACAAGACCAAGCCAATCAACGATGTCGGCCGTGTTGAGGCGATCGTTGTTCGGAACGGATTACTCGAAGGCGGCACCGAGTCCCGGCATAATGGAAAGGTCGCCGGCTATTGAAGTTCGGCAACGAGCGGCGCGCTGTTCTTTCACGGAGCGGAAGACCGCGCTAACGTAAGCCGCGGCGCACGCACTCGTGCGTACCGCGTCGAGACTTTCTCGACGCCGATTTCTCTTGGCTCGAGATTCTTCGGGCGGAAAAGCCACGCTATTTCCAGATGATTCAACGTCGCCGTCGTTTGCCCCATGTGTACCCCGATTCTGCAAGTTTATTCGTGACCTGGAGCCTGCATGGTGTGCTGCCGCCCTCGTTCTCTGCCGGACCAGGCAAGCTGGCCGGTGGCCAAGCTTTCGTTTGGATGGATGGCCATCTGGACAAACCAGCTCCGGTCCGATGTATCTTCGCCAGCCCACGATTGCTCAATTGGTAGTGGCGTCAATTCGCAAAGGTGAGCAACTCGATCACTACGAACTATACTCGTTCGTGGTGATGGCCAACCATGTGCATGTCCTGATCCATCCTCACGTAGATCCCAGCCGGCTACTCAAGTCATTAAAGGGCGCTACTGCGCGAGAGGCCAATATACTCCTGGGACGAACCGGGGAGCCCTTCTGGCAGAAGGAGTCTTACGACCACTGGGTACGAGACCATGCCGAATTCGAGCGCATTAAAGTATACATTGAGAACAATCCTGTGAAGGCTGGATTGGTCAAGGCCCCTGAACAGTATCCGTGGTCGAGTGCAAGCGTCGAGAAAAGTCTCGACGCGGCACGCAAAGAGTGCGTGCGCCACACCTTAAGTTAGCGCTTGTGGGGCAGGCGCCGAAACTGTATCGGAAGCGTCAGCGACCATGGTCCTGGGCCAGACCAGACAGCGACGATAACTCTTGACCTTAGAGCCGGCAGACCTCATATATAGTCGCGTCGATTGGATTGCCGGATGGAAGGTCGTACTCGATGGGGAAAATCGGGGACTCATTCTACTAAGTTCTGAGAGCAAGTCGGGCGGCAAGTCACATCCATTCCGTGGGGAAAAATCGCACGTGTGATTGGTGGGATTGCCGAATTGCGCTGTCTCAATTCACGCCGCACGATGACATTACACTCGTCGTGCTTCGTGTTCTTGTCAATAGACTGCTCCGGACGTCCGAAGAACAAAATCGACCAGCCGCGACGCGTCCAGACGCCCGGGCGATCCAAGAAGCTCGCGGGTAAAGAAATGGAAAAAGGAGCTTGCCATGAGCACGACGGCCGCAGTCTTAGCGTCAATATCTGTCACAATCCTTCCAAGCTTTTGCTCCTGCTCAATGTAGTGAGCTAACGTTGCAATCCCTCGATGCGGCCCTTTGTCAAGCGGACCGAGGGATTCCCTAAAGCGCTGGAGAAGTTCCGGTTCCGAGATGAGTGAACAAAGCATAGGCCCAACGCGATTATGGAACCGCGTTAGGCCGCTAAGGGCATCCGCGAGATTCTGCCGGGGTGTCCTCGTCCCTGCCTTGTTTGCGAGAGCATGCAAGGGGATCAACATCTCAGGCAGGCTCCTTTGCAAAACCGCTAGAAGAAGTTCCAGCCGATCTTTGAAGTGCACATAAATAGCTCCTTCCGAACAGGGCACCGCTTCGGCAATGGCGCGAGTAGTCGCCCCACCAATGCCGCGATGACGCAAGAGCGCTTCCGCAGCGGCCAATATCTGTTCCTTGCGGTTCGCTTTCCCTCTTCCAAAAATCTTTTGTGACATCGCTTCCGTTCTAGCACCTGCGGCCCTATTGGTATCGCCGGGGAGTTGTCTTTTCCGGCTATTGCATATATCATAGTGAGCGCTTACTCAATATTGTATTAACAGGAGCGCTATGAACAAACCTTTGATCGGCAGATTGCTTCTGACATTCGTCCTCATCGGCGGCTCGCTGATGTCATTCTTGTTGGACTGGCGGAAAAATCATTTGCTCAATCCACTCTGGCATCCCCATGCGCGTTACCACTCCGCCATTCTCCTCTTTCTGTTTGCGGGAGTTTCCATTGTCTCCACCTGGCTTTTGTGGCGATCGTCCCGGGAGCCGAAAGTGGCCTTCGCTGCAGCGGCTCTCATTTCACTTGCATACTGGACGCCGTTCTTCTATGTACCTTACTTGTTGCCCGGAGCCTCCTATTGGGCAGGCATACCGGGACATGAACCCCACATTGCTGGAATTATTGTTTATCCAAATCTGCTGGTAGTGACGATTTTCGTGGTGCTTACGGTGATCGGGTGGTGGTTCGGGCGGGGAGCGTTACCGGAGCGGTGATTGCCGGTCGTAAAATCGCTCTCAGAGTTCAGAGTTTGGGAGGAAGTTTGGGGGACAGAAGGTTGAAAGTGGAATTACCAAATCTGGAGAGCCCGGGTTCTGCATTTTCGTAGCCTGCCCCCCGAAATTGAATAATTGAATTGTCCCTTGGCGTATTCTTAGCTGGATTCTGCTCGCGGAAGCACTGGTGCTCACCATGGCCGGAGCACTCGTTTTGGCGGAGGTGGCTCTTGCTTGTGGCGTGGTATCTCTCATTGGCGATGTGGTTGCCTGCCGACAATCTAAGCAAGGCCAAGCAGCCATCCGAAAATGCCCGTTCTGAGTTGAAGAGATTCGGGTGGAAGCGGTGAAATGTCGGCACTGCGGATCATCAGTCCCAATAGTCGGCAATAAAATTAGCCTAGGGAACAGTCGAGCCTTCAGCATAAGCCTAATGGCTCCGACCGTTTCCAAGGCTTGCTTCAAGCGCCACTTGTGCCGATTCCCATTCACTCTTAACAATCATCGCCTGGGCTACCGCAATCGCGAGAGCCGCTATTGCCAACAAGCCAACTCTCCGCCGTAATCCGAATTCGACCGGACCGATTGAGGATGAGACGGACGGGTCAAAGAAGTCGAAGGGCGATGACGAAGACCGCCCGAAACTGAAGCGGCGTCCTGGCGATGGCGGCGACGACAATT
>JAICLJ010000076.1 GCA_025927575.1 Bryobacteraceae bacterium
CGGCGCCTGGCAATCTTCGTGTAGTCGTCTATAAACCCGATGGCGCCGAAGCCCACGAGTCCCAGCAGGGCAATCCAGACATATTCATTCGTCAGGTCCGCCCAGAGCAGCGTTGGCACGACGATCGAAATGACGATCAGAATTCCGCCCATGGTCGGAGTACCGGATTTTTTCAAGTGCGATTTCGGGCCGTCTTCGCGGATATGCTGCCCATAAGAAAGTTCGCGGAGCTTTCGGATCATCCAGGGCCCTAGAGCGAGAGACAGGACCAGTGCGGTGAGACTCGAAAGGGCAACCCGCGTCGTGATGTAGCCAAAAACCCGAAAAGCCGGTACGTACGTGTGTAAAAACTGGGAGAGCAGCCAATAAAGCATCGATCAGGATTCCATCGCGGCTAGAGCGCGTTCCACGTGAGTTGCCCGCGAACCTTTAAACAGGATCGCATCGCCTGGCTTTACAATCTGGCGCAGAAACGCTCCAGCGGCCTCGGGCTCCTCGAAAAAATGAGCTTCCTGCCCGGCGGCCGCTCTACGGCTGGCGGCGTCGACCAGCGGACGCGCGGAGCCTCGAATTCCGACAATCACATCGATCCCTGAACTTGCGGCGTACTCGCCCACCTCAGTATGAAGCTTTGCCGCCCAGTCTCCCAACTCAAGCATTTCGCCCAGTACCGCGATCCGGCGACTGGCCGATTCGGCCTTCAACACATCGATCATGAATCGAACGGCGTCGGGGTTGGAGTTATAGCAATCGTCAAGGACCGTAACGCCTCGCCATTGGCTTCGTTCGCCTCGCATCCGGCCCGGCGCAAGCCGGCTCACTGCGGACGGTAGCGTTTGCAGCTCGATTCCGAAAATCGTCGCGACGGCTAGCGCAGCCAGGATGTTCAGAATGCCATGACGCCCGAGTAGCGAACTGCGAAACCGCACACCGTTCACCGAGAATGCAATGCCCTCCGGCTGAATCTCCACCTCGTCTCCGCGCAATTCGGCTTCTTCCGACAATCCGTAGGTGACAATTCGTCCCCAAAATACATCTCGAAAGGCAAGAACTCGCGGATCGTCCACGTTTAGAACGGCGACTCCGTCTGGCGGAAGGGATTCAATCAGCTCGCGTTTGGCGCGGGCGATGGCATCAATCGATTCGAACGCCTCGATATGCGCGTAGCCAACATTGGTGACTACTCCAATCTGAGGTTCGGCGAGAGTCGCCAGCTCACGGATCTCGCCCGCATGATTCATCCCGAGTTCCAGCACGCCGGCCTCGGCTCCGTCGGGCATACGCAACAGCGAAAGAGGGACCCCCAGGTGGTTATTCAGATTACCCGCCGTCTTCCCCACTTTAAAGCGGGTGGCGAGCAGCTCGGCGATGGCATCTTTGGTCGTGGTCTTGCCGGCGCTTCCGGTGACGGCGACAACAGGCTTCGCCCAACGGCGGCGCGCCCACAATCCAAGGATCTGAAGGGCAGCCAGGGTGTCGGAGACCTGAAGCAACGGCCCCTTCGGCGCAATCATGTCATTGCTGACCATCGCCGCAACGGCCCCTCGTTCGAAGGCCGCGTTGACGTAGGCATGGCCGTCCCGATCGCCTCGGATGGCAAAGAACAGATCGCCCGGATTGACCGTGCGCGAATCGATGCTCCAGCCCGTCACCAGCGCATCGGGCAACTCCGTCTCGACACGGGCTTCCAGCACGCTGCGAACTTCTCGAAGCGCGATGTCCAGTCTAATTTCCTCCAGGGTGAGGCTGCCGCGAGTATCCGAGGCCGCGCAACACGCGGCGGGCTACCTCGCGATCGTCAAAAGATATGGGTCCGTCTTTTAGAAGCTGGTACGTCTCGTGCCCCTTGCCCGCGATGATAATGACATCGCCAGGTTTTGCTTCCTGAATAGCTCTGCGGATTGCTTTCTCGCGGTCGGGCTCAGCCACGTGAGGCGTGTCAAATCGCTGCAAGCCGATGGTGGCATCGTTCATAATGGCCAGCGGATCTTCACTGCGCGGGTTATCCGAAGTCAGGATGACGAAATCGCTCGCCTCAGCGGCGGCAATGCCCATCAACGGCCGCTTCGAGCGGTCACGGTCGCCCCCGCAGCCGAACAGCGTGATGATGCGTTTCGGCTTTAACTTGCGGGCCGCTGCAATCACATTCCTCAGCGCGTCGTCGGTATGTGCGTAATCGACAACAACCATAAAGGGTTGTCCTTCATCGACACGCTCAAACCGCCCCGGCACGCTCGCGAGCTGTTTCACGCCCTGCTGAATCTGATCCACGTTTATTCCGTATGAAAGAGCAGTCGCGCAGGCCAGCAGAATGTTGTACACGTTGAAGCGCCCAACAAGGGGCGATTCGAGCGTGAACCTCTCATCGCCGGTATCGACGTCGAATCGCAAGCCATCGAATGACGATTGGATGTTGAGCGCGCGGACAACTCGGCCAGGACCGGGAGGTTTCTGGTCAATGCCAAACCAGAAGACCTCGGATCTCGCAGCGGGCTGGCGGAGGCGACCCCACTCGTCGTCCATATTGACCACCGCAAACCGTGGCGGAGGCCCCTCTTTTGGTTCAAATAGAAGCCGTTTTGCCGCAAAATAGGCTTCCATCGTGTGGTGGTAATCGAGATGGTCACGGGTCAGATTTGTAAACGCCGCCGTATGAAAACGCATCGCGTAGATGCGGCCCAGGTCTAACGCATGAGACGACGCTTCCAGCGTCGCGTGCGTTCCGCCGGCCAACTCGAGTTCGTGAAACATGCGAAACAGGTCGAGCGATTCAGGCGTGGTGTTCACCGCCGGCAGAATGCGCCCGCCAAGATGGTATTCGATGGTGCCAATGAGGGCGGTTGTTTTGCCGGCCGCCCGCAAAATAGAGTCGATCAGCAAGGCGCTGGTCGTCTTGCCGTTGGTGCCCGTGACGGCGGTCAAAGCAATGCGCTCATCGGGCTTGTTGTAGAAATTCCACGCCGCCACCGCCAGCGCCCGCCGCCCATGACTCACCTGAATCCAGGTGTCGTGAAAGCCGGGGGGCCGTGGACGATCCCCGACAACTCCGATGGCGCCTTTGGCAATCGCCGCGGTGGCGAAATCCGCTCCGTCCACCTTGGCGCCCGCAAAAGCAAAGAATAGAGTTCCGGGACCGGCCTTACGGGAATCATAAGCGAGACCGCTCACATCGATGTCCGCGACTCCTGGCAGCAACTCCGATGTGAGTGAGACTCCCACCAATAGGTCTTTGAGTTTCATTACTATTCAGAAGACTTCCTCGCGGGCGGTTTGTACGTGCTCATCGCATGAAGAGCACCCGGACGTGCTCGCCCGGCAGCAGCGCCACTCCGGGCTCCGGCCTCTGCGCGCGCGCCAGACCGCGGCCTTTCATGTCCACTTGTACACCCTTCGCCGTAGCCTCTTCCATTACATCTTTGATTGTTTTCCCAATAAAATCGGGCGTCTTCGGCGCCACAACGTTGTTCGCCCGTATCACGTACGTGGCGCCGTCATCGGATGGACCGCCGAGAGCGTGCTGAAGCTCTTCGGGCGTCAGCGGGTCGGTGGCATCGGCGATAGCCAGATCGTCTTCCTGTCCTTTTGGCTGGCGATTGTTCTCCGGCGCCTCTTTGATCTCGTCCGGTAAATCCCTCGGCACTCCCAGCAGACGAAGTGCCTCCCCCATTACCGTCTTAAACGCAGGACCCGCCGCCGTAGCGCCGAATGCCGTAGTGCCCGAGACCGTAACCACTACCACGATGGCCGGATTCGCCACAGGCGCGAAGCCTAAAAAGGATGCGTTGTACCGGTGCGTGTATACATGATGCGCAACGTCGAAGATCTGAGCCGTACCCGTCTTCCCAGCGGTCGTGTAACCGAGCACATGAGCGCGCGGCCCCGTCCCGCCCGGCAGCGTCACGCGCTCCATCAACTGATGCATCGTGAAAGCTGTCTGGGGCTTCAGCACGCGCACGGGTTTCGGACGCTCCCGCTCAATCTTCTCGCTCCCGGGCTCTTGCTCGCTCAGAACCACACGCGGGCGCACCAGAAAGCCCCCGTTCGCGATCACAGATCCAGCCTGAGCCAGTTGAACTGACGTGACGCTCACTTCTTGACCCATTGGAACAGAGCCAATCGACGTGGGCCCCCATCGCGAAAGGGGCCGCACCATGCCAGGCGCCTCGGCCGGCAGCTCGATGCCGGTCCGATGCCCGAAGCCGAAAAGATGAATGTATTTTAGAAGGTTCGCATTCCCAACCGCCATTCCGATCCGGATCGCGCCGACATTGCTCGACTTGGCGAGGACATCTGCCGCCGACAAGATGCCATGAGGATGTGAATCGTGAACAATGCGGTTAGCGATGCGAATGGATCCATTGCCGCAATCGATGAGCGTGGTGGGGCGAATATTAGTCGTCTCGAGCGCCGCCGTCAGCGTGACGATCTTAAAGACAGAACCTGGCTCGAACGGAGCAACTACCGCATAATCCTCGCGGCCGTAAAAGTGCGATCCAGGCTTCATCGGGTCATTCGGATCGTAGGTCGGGTAATTCGCAAGCGCTAGGACATCCCCGGTATACGGGTTCATCGCAACAATGCTTCCACGCTCGGCGTGCTCTCTCGTCACGGCTGCCGCAATTTCGCGCTCGGCAATGAATTGTAGCCGGCTGTCGATGGTCAGGGTGACATTCTTGCCGACGACGGGAGCTTTTTCGATCTCGGAATCGTAGCCTCGGCGGTGTACATCGGTGGTTATCCGGGCCAACCCCGGCGTTCCCCGAAGATCTTTGTCGAGCTTACCTTCTACGCCCGAGATGCCGCGCCCTTCGGAATTCACGTCGCCGATCACATGCGCGGCGAGCTGGCCGTTCGGATAAGACCGTGCCGTGCCTTTGCGGATGTCGACCCAGTCGAGGTTCAGCTTGCGAATCGCATTCACTTCCGCTTGCGAGGTATCGGAATCGACGATCAGATAGCCTCGATGCCTCGCGGCGGCCGATACCAGATCGTTAAGTAGGTCTTGTTTGTCGAGATGGAGGACGCTCGCCAGCAGACCCGCCGCCGTGTCCTTATCAGGCATTCGCCGCGGATTCACCGTCACAATCGGAACTTCAGAGCTGATCGCCAGGTAATTTCCGTTGCGATCGAAAATAGTGCCCCGAGGGGCTTGGATGTGGTCCAGTTTTTCTTGCTGGATATCGGCCAGGTGTCTGTATTTGTCGTGCTGAAAAACCTGCAGTTGCAGTAGGCGCAGTGCGATCACCAGGGCCCATACGAAGAATATGAACCCCAGGATCGCTACTCTTTTAACGGATTTCGAGAGGGGTGCGAGGGGCGGCGTTTCCATCTTGATTGCACGGCCCACCGGGAGCCGCAGCCTCGTTCAACGAACTTAGCCGGCGCTGCCGCCGTTGTTAGCGCACGACCTCCCCAAAGCTGGAGGGCATCCGGTTCCGGGCTTCGTGCCCAAGCGTTCCATCCAGAAATTGCACTTGTTGCGGCGCGGGATCGATAAGTTTCAGCCGGGCGGCCAGCTTATTCAGGTTATCCTGGCTCAAAAGTTTGGCTTCCGCCACGTTCAGCATTGCGCGCTCCTGCTTCAGTTGCGCCTGTTCCTGCTGTAACTGCTGGATATGGTAGCCCTCCATGGTGTTGTAGGCCGCCGGGAACAGGCCGGCGATCACAAACATCACCACCGCAAATCCGGTCGCCACCGCGCGAAAACTGGCGCGGCGGGCTGCTGGATCGACGGCACGGACCACCGCCGTGTTGTCGATCCTTTTTACATACAGATAAACGTCTTCGTTCGCCAACGGACGCAACCGCCATGACTCGGTCCGCGGCCTCACGGCGACGTTCATTAAATCGATGTCTTCTCGTACTCCTACAAAACCCCTGACAATCGTTGCCAGTGACGCCATCTTCGTTCCCTCTCGACTCTCTTCTCGACTACTTCAGTTCATTTCAAGCGCCCGCAACTTGGCGCTGCGCGACGCCGGATTTTCCAACACCTCTTGCTCGGTAGGCCTGATCACGTGCTTCGTCAGAATGGTCGCCCGCCCCTCGCGAGCGAGCGACTGGAATGCTCTCTTGACGATTCGATCTTCCGTCGACATAAACGTCAGCACGACGAACCGACCCCCGGACTGTAATCGCTCCGGAACCAACCGGAGCAACTGTTCCAATTCTTCAAATTCCTCATTCACCTTCAACCGCAGGGCCATGAAGGTCTGCGTTGCCGGGTGGATTCTCCCCGTCCGCGGCACGGCTTCTTCGATCACTCGGGCCAGACGGCCTGTCGTAAGAATCGGCCGCGCGCGGACGATTGCTCTGGAGATTCTTCGCGACCTCCTTTCTTCGCCAAGCTCGAAAATCAAGTCGGCGAGATCCCTTTCGGACAAGTGATTCACCAAATCTGCCGCGGTCAACCCGTGGCTGCGATCCATCCGCATATCCAGCGGGCCATCTTCCATCAACGAAAATCCCCGTTCGGCGGCGCTGAGCTGATAGCGGCTCACCCCCAGGTCCGCGAGCACTCCGTCTACCCGCTCCACCCGGTTGGCCTTAAGCGCCTGCGGCAAACTTGAAAAAGCGCCCCAATGAAACCGGATTCGCTCAGACCAGTTCGCCGTGTTCTTTCTTGCCAATTCCAGCGATTCAGCATCGCGATCGCAGGCAATAACCAAACCCGTTTGCAAACGGCGAGCGATCCCCGCCGAATGACCACCCAACCCGGTGGTCGCATCCACATAAATACCGTCCGGCCTTACCGCCAAATATTCCAGCGATTCGGCAAGCAACACCGGGTAATGCCATGCCGGCGCATCCATACCGGAGCACTAACGCAATCCCTTCTTCTCGAGATCCTGCACCTTCCCGCCGAGCCCGGCCATGGCTTTCGTGAACCGCTGCTCGTAAACATCGTTGCCGGTCACCTCGATGCGCTGCTTGAAGCACCGCAGGTGGACCTGCTCGCCTTCAAGGCGCAACACCCGGCGTAGTTCGGCGGGCACCAGCACTCTGCCCTGGGCGTCCACATCCGAATCCGCGCCGAAGTGATAGGCCACGAACGCGACATCTTCCTTCAAATCCGTATCGTCTCCGTTCTGCTCCAGCAAGATTTCGTTTTGCCGCCAGACGGAAATAGGGTAAATTCGTGCTGTGGAGCCGTCGACTGTTGTGACAAACACCCGCTCGTCGCCCAGAGCAGCTACATACGCGGCGATCGCCGCCGGCAGCTTCAACCGCCCCTTTTCATCGACACGCGCGCTCAAAAACCCACGAGGGGCTTCGATCACCGCCGCCGATCCGGATTGGCCGTTTGCCTGGTCCACTTCAACCCACTTTGAACCCTTTTAGTCCACCAACCCGATCTTTGCATGTACGTGATTCCTTTGCAATATATTTCTGGAGCAGAATTTTCCGTAAGTAATTGATTCGCCTGTTCTTCGCCACCATTCAGGCTAGTACACTTCATCTCTCCCGCTCGAAGGTGCTGGTGTCCCCTCTCACGGCCTAAAGGTCGAACGGCTCAAGGCGCCTAAATTGGGACAAGAAGGGGTCCGATTAGGATAGGCTGAACTTCTCTTCGGGAAGTCCTCTAGGGCTTTTGCGGTACGCGAACTTCAGCATGGGTGGAGCGACGAGCGTTGTCGCTACGGTCATAAAAACCACAACGGCGTAAACCGATTCGGTGATCACACCCATCCCCAATCCAATCTGGGCGACGACCATTCCGACTTCGCCTCGCGGAATCATCCCGACTCCGATGCGTAACATGTCGGCTCTGCCGAGGCGCCAGGCGCCCAGTCCGCATCCGATCAGTTTCGTCAGAATGGCCGCGACCAGAATTCCGATGGAGAGCCAGATTGTCGCTGCACCGGCGAACACAGAAATATTAAGGTGCAGACCAATACCCGCCAGGAAAAATGGCACAAGCAGTTCGTTGATACCCTGGGCCAGGTCGTGCACACGGGTGCTGACGGTTTCCGACAGAGCCATGCCCGCGAGAAAAGCGCCTACGATTGCGGCAACACCGAGCCATGCAGCCAGAACCGAAAGGGTAAACAGGAACAGCAGAGCCAGATTAAATTGCGATTCCGCTGCCGTAAGCTTCTGCTCAAAGCGAGGAATAACGCGGCTTAGCGCAGCGCTGCCATATTTCGCGATGAGCACCGTGAACGCGGCGGCCATCGCAAACGTCATGACAAGGCTGGGAACATTAACATGACCTCTCGCGACGCTACTCACAAAGGCGAGGACCAATAAGCCCAAAATATCGTCGATCACGGCGGCCGCCAGGATCACCCTGCTCGCGCGCTGCTGCAGGAGGCCTTTCGCGGCGAGCACCTGTGCGGTAATGCCGACGCTGGTAGCAACCATGGCCGCGCCGACAAAAAGCGATTCCACCCACGAGGCATGAATCGCCGTCATAATGCCGTAGCCAACGCCAAAGGGGAGCGCGACACCGAGTGTCGCCACGAGCATGGCCGTGCCGCCGACGCGAAGCAACTCAGACGACTTCACCTGCAGGCCCACAACGAACAGGAGAAACATCACACCGAGTTCCGAAAAGGCGGCGAGAACCTGGTCTGGATGCACCCAGCCGAGCACACTAGGGCCAAGAATGATACCGGCGACAATTTCACCCACGATGCCCGGCTGACCAAAGCGCTCCATTAACTCTCCGAACAGTTTCGCCACGCCGAAAACAAGCAGCAGCTCCAGAGGCAAATGCACTGGATTGCCTGTTGCCGCAAACAGGAAGGCGGGCACAATAGCGAACTCTAATCCCATATGTTCCCGATCGACAGCAGCATCGTTACGAAGTGAGCGCGAGAGATCAATCCTCTTTCAAATTACCTGGAGCCTCCCAATATGACGCATCGCGATGCGGAAAAGCGCTAGCGAACAAGAGTTGCCGCCGATGGTGTCTCAAATATAAACTTGTCTCTGAAATAACTTCAGCGCGTGGCAGATCGGTACCGCCGGAAGCGGATGCGGAACATCTGCTTGGTTGAGTACTGTACGTGCCTAGCGCGGAGAAATTTCTTCTACTCTGCCATTCCGCAAAATCCGAAGCCGCCTGTCCCTCCACTGCACTTCGGTCGATGCGTAACTCGTGGCCCAGACGGAAAACGCACACAAATCCCAGAGCGGCGCGAGCAAGGCGTGCCAGAGCGGCCTCCGGATGCGGAGGACCAGCCATCCGGACACAACCGCGGCGGCAATGCGAGCCACAAGCAAAATCACCGCTGCGAGCCAGATATGCAACGCAAATCCGGCAATCGCCCAAATTCCGGCATGCGTGATCGGGAGCCCAAGGTAACCCCATCCTTTCGAAAATCGAATAGTACGTGCCCAGCGGAGTTGGTGCCGCCATGCGCCGCGCCAACTCGTATCACCGAGCGACGTCTCGACTATGTTTGTTGAGAGATGCGCCCGCTTTCCGCCGTGCAAAATCCGGTGCGCCAATTGGAAATCGTCCGCAATGTAATCGCTCAACACCTCGAATCCACCGGCCTTCAGCAAATCCGCGGAATGGAAGCATAGCGTCGACCCAAGCCCAAATTCCCGAATTCCGACCATCGGAGCGACCAGAGTGCTCGGCATAAAATCAATCGAAATGCCGAAAGCCTCCCATGATCCGGGGAGGCTGTGCGGGATAGCCCGATAAAGGCAGGTGACCAACCCGATTGACTCGTGCTCCAGCGGCGATATGACATCGCGCAAATAGGCGCCGGCAACCCGGATGTCACTGTCACTGACTAGCCAGACGGAGTGTCTCGCGTGCCGTGCGAGAGCGCAAAGCATGCCGACTTTGCCGTTTGCGGCTCGGTCCGCTCCGACGATCAGCGAAATCGGTACCTCGGGGAACTCGCGCTGCAGCCGGCGGATGTGGGGTATCGACGGATCGCTGTCATCGCGAACGCCTAATAGAATCTCGAACTCGGGATACTCCTGCCTGGCGTGCGAGGCCAACGCTTCATACATGCCCGGATCGAGTCCGTGTATAGGCTTTAATATCGAGACCGGCGGTTGAAAACCGGATTGTGATGGGTGGCGCGCATGTTGCCGGAGCGACGCGACGATCGAAAGAACCTGGTAAGCAAAGGCGGGCAGAAGGATGAGCCAGAAAAGAGTCAACGGCCGTTCCTGCTAATGAGCGAGCAAGACCACGCCGGCGGCCACCAGCACGGCTCCTGCCCAGCGTCGCTTTCCAACACGCTCCTTCAGAAACAACTTCGCCAGAATGGTCTCAAGAATCACCGTGCCTGCCGAGGCCGGGACGGCAAAACTCATCGGGGCGCGCTGCAGCAACGCCATGAACGCGAAGAACGAGATCGCCATGCAAACAATCGCCAGCACCAGGTAAAGGCGATTTCCAATCTGTTTCAATAGCGCCAGCAGCCCCCGCACATCCACGTTTTGCGCCCCGCTGCGCTTCATTTCGCGACTCTGCAACAAATCGCCGAAAACGGTTGCTACGACCATGATTCCAAGCAGCAGCCAGGTCATCTCATCTCCTCCGGGACGTCGGGAGTTCGATGATGCGTTGTCGCGCCAACCAGCATCGCGCCGACAAATATAAGGAAAGTACCGGCCCATCGCTCAATTGAGACGACCTCGTGAAGAAACACGCAGCCCAGCACGGCGGAGAGCACATAACCGATCGATGTGACCGGAAGCACAAACGTGAGATCTGCCCAGCTCATCAGCGCCATCCGCGTCAGCAGCCAAAGGATCAGAAGAGCGATTCCAATGGCTACGAACGGGTCAATCATTGCACGAAGATATCTCAGTGGGTGTAGCCCCAACGGATCCACCGCGTGCCGCAAGCCCCAGGTCAGTGAAAGGTTGCCGAGACCGTTCAACACGATCACTGTCACCGACAGGAGCAGCGTTTGCATGCGCGTGCGATGGCCAACCATTGACGGGTGCGCGACTTCACGGGGGGCGTCAGCCAACTCTACCAGAGCCAAGAGTGTCCTCTCGCGTTCAATCGCCGGAGCTGAGAACAGCCGACGATTGCTGTTTCTCGGTGTTAACGAAGACCTTGCGCTTCGATCGCAAAGCGAGGTATTCGCGAGCTTCCTTGTAGAGGCGCTTCCGCTCGCTATTGTTGAACATCGCTTTGCGAATCAGACGAAACGCTACTTTGGGACGGAAATAATACTCGTCATAGAACCGTTCGACCCAATGGACCAACTCTCCCCGATCGAGGCCCGGATAAATCACGTTCGGAAGCTGGTGCCCTTGTTCGTCGGTCATGGCATCGATTGTGATCAGCCCGTTCTTCGTTGCGTGATCGTAAAACTCGGTGCCGGGGTACGGATGTGCAATTGATACCTGGATGGTTTCGACGTCCAGTTCCTTTGCAAAATCGATGCTCTTGCGAATGGATTCCCGACTCTCGCCGGGGAGGCCGACGATAAAATCCCCATGAACCACAAGGCCGAGTTTCTTGCAGTTGGCGGTAAAGCGCCGGGCCATGTCGATGGTTGCGCCCTTTTTGATGTTTTTCAAAATCTGCTGGTCACCCGATTCGTAACCAACGATCAAGAGCCTGCAGCCGGCTTCCTTCATGGCTTTCAGTGTGTCGTGATCCGTGGTAACTCGGGATGTACAGCTCCAAGTCATCTTCAGCGGCTTCAGCTTGTTGCAAAGCTCGATCGTGCGGGCCTTCTGATAATTAAAGGTATCGTCATCGAAGAAGATTTCTTTCAGGCCGGGGAAGTTTTCCTGCACGTACCGGCATTCGTTGACAATATCGTCGGTCGAGCGCAGGCGCCATCTGTGTCCTGAGTGCGTTTGCGGCCACAAACAAAACGTGCACATGGCCGGACAGCCCCGGCTCGTGTAAAGCGAAAGAAATGGGTGCAGCAGAAAAGGAACGTTGTAGCGCCGGAAGTCGAGATCGCGCTTATACGTTTTCGAAACCCAGGGAAGTGAATCGAGATTTTCGATGGGAGGAGCTTCGGGATTGTGCTGAAATCCTTCACCTTTGCGAAACACGACGCCTGGAATTTCTTCGAGAGGCTTCCCGTTTGCGAAGTCGACAATTGCGTGATCGAATTCCCTCTTGACGACGAAATCAATGGCGGCGGAGGCCTTCAGACTCTTTTCAGGCTCTACGGTGACCGGCGGTCCGACGAAAGCAACCTTCAGCTTCGGGTTCGATCCCTTCATCATCTCCGCGATCTTCACATCCACATGAAAACCGGGCGTCGATGTAAACAGCACCAGCAACTCAAAGTCGCGGGCCATTTCCACCGTCTGGTCGATTGAGATCTTATGCGGGGGCGCATCGACAACCTTGCTGTCCGGAAGCATGCCCGCGGGATAGCAAAGCCAGACTGGATACCAGTAGGATTCGATCTCGCGCGACGCAGGCCAGCGTGAACCGGCTCCGCCGTCAAACCCTTCAAAAGAAGGAGGGTTCAAAAATAAAGTTCTCATGGACTCCCTTCAGCGTAACGACTTTTCTCCCATGAATTCAACCGTGTACAATCGAACTGCGACTTTGACTGGTCCAGGTGGTAAGGTTGAGTCTCACCCGCTGGGATTCGTCTCACACCCTCCGCTCCAAGTGAGACGAATCAACCCCTAGGGTTAGATGCAAGAAAGATGATAAATAGTTAAACTGCTCACTTTGCGATTAACGCAAACGAATTTGCCGCGCCACTGATCCTCTCGCTTCCCGGCCCCGTATGATCCGGCGAAAAATTTGAGTAATCGATACTCAGGTTCACCTTGCCCACAATACGAGTCGTAATGGTGCTGTCCATATGCTGCGGAACGGCGGTGCCGTCTTCGATTTTGTAATCTCGAACGAATTCGACGCGCTTGAAAAAGATGCTCGGATTCTTCACGAATCTTCCCTTCTCCATCACCGGGAGGTAGCTTTGCGCGTCGAGCCATAGCTCGCCTTTGAACAAACCCACTTCTTTGTGCCGTGGCGTCAGAAAGAATATATAAATTATCTTACCGGTGCTAAGGGTGTGCTCGCCTTTGTACTTGAACTTGTAATTCTCCTTGTTAATTTCGTATTTGCCCTCCTGCCCACCCTTCTGCTCCGCTTCCAGATATCGCGCAATCACTTCGTTTTTCACTGTGTTGTCGCCTTGAAATCCCAGCACTTTGTAGGTAATTTTGCCCAGTTCCGAGATTTTGCGGAGCGCCCGCAGGCGGCCCTGCTTTTTCAACTTAGGGACACTGGCGTCGATATCGACATCCATGGAAGCGCCGCGCAAGCCATTCTGATGTGCTTTCGCGGCAAAATACCTATTCAGGATTTCGTTGGCTTCCAGACTTTTTGGCTGGCCGTTAGCGCCATCGGCAAGCGCAAGAGTGGGAGCCGCAGCGAGGATACAACAGGCTAGTAGGAGAATAACGATGGATCGCAAGACACATGTCCCGGGTTCCAGCCAGCTCCGGCTAGCGGCCGACCGAGCCTCGAACCTGTTACCCGATAGTAGCAAATCGGCCGCTGCCCCTTGTTCCTAAATAATAGATGCGAAGGGCCTGACCCGGAGTTGCAGCAACCTGAAGAGTGTCTCAGTTCACGCCAAAGTCGTAGCCGTTCGGGTTGCCCGTCGATTCGACTCTGGAGGGTGGAAACAGTATGTACTGCCCGGGTTTTAGTGGCTGTTTGGTTGCGGCAATAACTTGAGTATCGTCCGAGGAAATCAGTTTCACGGGCTGAACGTCGTCGCTGTTGTACTGCACCTTCGGCCTGCGGAATAGCCGTTTCGTGACAAACTGCATTTCACGACGATCGTTCTTCTCGTCGAGTCTCACGATCGTTAACCCTTTAATAGACGACCCGAATCCGGAAACACAGAATTCCGCTTGATTGCCAAGGGTTACCGGAGCTTTCGGATTCTGATAGACGGCGACAGCCTTTGAGGAGTATGTCAGCAGCATGCGCCGTATTCCGCTGGTGCGGACGGTTTCCACACTGACGGGCTTCAAAGCTTTCCAGGAGCCATCTTTTAGGTAATATGCTCCTCGCTCGGCCGGACAAACAGGGACCGATGTTGCCGCGGCATTAGCGGGCGAGGACGTCCACGCCGCGGCGGTAAGGAGTACAAGCGCCGCGGCGTACCGACGCATTGCGAGATGGTTTTGCATTCTGAACGAAATGACCCGCACATATATTGGGAGTGACCAGTCTAACTGGCGAAACGAAGCCGAAACTGCAAGAAATAAGAGCACGGGTGCAGAATTTTATCGAATCGGGCAATCGCGTTGCGCTCTCGCCCAGTTATGAGAATAGCGTGTTGGCAGAGCTAGCGGGGGCTTTGTGTCCGGTTGGCAACAGCGCGGTGAAGCGCAGCGAATCTGCGCGGCTAAGCATTTCTCTTCCGGATCTCGATGATCTCCACGGAATGCGGCTCCTCGAATGCAAAATCTATACCTCGCACGATCTCTGAGCCCCTGGCTTGCCGCAGAGGTCTATCGGTCAAGACGGATCGCAAAGAGAAATCGCCTGAAGGGAACGCGGGCAAAACCACATGTGCGTGTTGTGAAGAGCATTGGTTTTTGAAAAGGACCAAAACGCCTTCGCCGGATCGGCTGAGACGAGCGTATCCATCCCACTCGCTTCTATTTGGCTGCCGCCAGGTTCCAAGCGGAAAGAATCCTTGGTTTAGGGGCACGGCCGACCTTAACTCTTTAAACCAGTCGATCTTCGTCCGATACCAATGAATCTGGCCAGGCGTGAGCTTTCGCAAATCGCCAAGAAGTACAGGCGCAGAGGCCATGGCGGTTGCGAAGTGCTCTTCAATATCCGGAGTAGTCGCTCGCAGATTGCCGATCAACATCGTGTCCGCGGGTATCGCCATAGCTCGCTGGTAAAGCAATGTCCGCACCTGAAGAGGCCCGGCGGAGTAGCTCGATTGATCATCGACGTTGCTCATCCAATCCAGATCTCCAGCCGCGAGCAATCCGTAGTCGATGATGTGTTTCTGCCCCCAGAGTTCGAACGTCAAATCCAGGAGCACATCCGGGTGTTTTGCATAAATCTCGTCCGTGACGAATCGAATCCCCTCATAGATGCCAATCAGCGACTGAGACCAATTGTCGTGATAGTGTCCCGTTGCGTGGCAACCAGGCGCCTCGCCATAAGCGTTGAACACAGTGGTGAGGTCGATCTTGAGATATTTTGCATTCTGGTTTTCGATCAACTTGTTGAGGCGATCGGCGGCGACTTGACGGTAAGGCGAATCCAGGCACATGACGCGATCGTGCGGACCTGGGAACGTTGCCGTTTTTTCTTTGCCTTGATAATCGCGCATGGTCCATTCAGGATGCTCTTTGTAGATTTTGCTCTCATTACTCACGACGACGAGCGGCGCCCACAAGCCAAGGCCCATCCGATTCTTGTCAAATTGCGACCGAATACCCGTAAAGCCCGCTGGAAACTTCTTTGCGTTCAGTTCGTTTTCGGCGTAGTCGTTGCTCCAACCGGTGTCGAGCGTGAAGATATCGAGGCCTAGGCCGGCCGCGATCGGAAGAACGTTAGCCACGTCCTCCTCATCATAATTCTGGAAGAACGGCTCCCAGGTATTTCCAAACCAGGGCGACCGGAATCCGCCGCCTTTCTTCTGCAGCACTTCAGAAGCGTAAGTGGGAATGACCCAGTGAGGGTCGTGGAACCCGCTGTCCTGGATGAAAAACGCTACGCTGCTTCCTGCAGTGGTGAAGGTTTCGCCGGGATTGAGTTTTCGCTCGAAGGGGAATATGTCGGTGTCATAGCCCACCGAAATGCCTTTCCCCCAACCCGTCAGATCCGTACGCTTTGTCCAGCCCGGGGCTTCATTCAAAATAGCCATTCCTTCGCTGGTTTTTGCATTCTTCTGAACAATCAGGCAGTCTTCCGCTCGCCCGGTGAAGAAGATTTCGCGCGGAAGAACGCCGTAGGAGGCAAACACGACCTGGTCTTGGGGAGGGCCGACGCGAATCGGAAGATCTTCGATTGCCATGTGGGACAGGACAATGGCCCGATCGCCCCGATTCTTCACAGCTAGCGCTTTGCGAATTACAGGATGGTTGGCATACACGCTATACGAAACCGAAATATCGAGCGGCAGCGTATCCATCCGCAGAACGACCTGAAGACGCTTGCCGGCCGGCGCCGCCGCTTCTGTCTTTGAGCTAAGGAATTGAAAGTGCGTCTGATTCCGCCCGGAATGGCCGTGAACCATCACATCGTTGGCTTGAAATGAAAACTCATCGCCTGATTCATACTTTTCGTTTGGCTCTCCGGTAAACGGTTGGGTCATAAAATCCGTTCCGGTGACCTTGTGTTTCCAGCTTTGGGTTGCCAGGCCTTGCGAATCGAAAGTGATCGTTCGTTCAACGAACCGATTGCCAATCGTCCACAGGCGGCCGCCACGGCCGGAACGGACGTAGGTTTCGTCAGAAGCGGAAAGGCTGGACAGACCTTTAAGGTAGCTAGCGACTGGAAGGCTTCCGGCGGAAAGTAAGAACGATCTTCGATCCATCGGATTTAATCAGTTTCCGTACGGCCGTATCTTGATAGTTCTCAGCATCAATTCCTGCTTCTCCGATCGCCTCACGTCGAGCGCCCGAAGCTTTTGTTCCTGAGCCTCTGCACGTGGATCTTTGGTGCGCTGAAGCAATGCGAGAAGATTGCCGTTCGCGATGTAGCTATTGGGATTCAACGCAAGCGCGCGGTCGAGTTCGCTACGCGCTCCAGCCAGATCGTTGAGATGCATTCTCGCCAATCCAAGCTCGGCGTGAGAATCAGCGTAGTTGGGCTCCACTTCGATTGACTTCTGAAAGTGCTCGGCCGCTTGGGCCCAGTCGCTCTCCGCTTTTGCAATTCGTCCAAGAAAGTATTGGGCACCGGCCGCGGTTTCTTTGTTGTTGGCGACCGAATTCAACTCTTTGCCAGCCGACCCGTAGTCTTGACTGGCAAACTCCGCAACGCCTAAAGCGAAATGGCCTCGCGGATCGTCCGGCTTCGCGGCGACAAACTTTTTGAAATAGGGGATCGCCTGCCAGGCCGCTCGGCCCTGCAGTTCCACGGATCCTCTCGCATAGTTGTAAACGGCATTCCCCGGATCGAGGTCGAGAGCTTTTTGAAGCGATTTCTTCGCTTCAATGGGGAGGTTGAGTTCGATGCACACCACGCCGAAGAAGAAGTGAACCGGCGCATAGTTCGGATCCAGATCGCGAGCATGGGCCAGATATCCTAGCGCGCCCTTCAGGTCATTCTGTTTCTCAGCGAGACGCGCCAGTTCCATCAGCGGAGCAGCATTCGCCGGGTTTGTCGAAGCCATCTTTTCTAGCGTCGAACGCGCCTCGGATAGTTGACCGCAGCGTTCCTGCGCGGCGGCCAATTGCCGCAGACTGTTGTACGAAAGCTGCTGGCGTTGGCCGGCAAGGTCGAGCATCAAAATGACGATAGAATCAGCCTTGTTTTTCACAAGAGCTGGAAGTACCGCGGAAACGACTTCCTCGTCGAGATCCGACGCTGTTCGTAAGGACTCTGCTGCCTGCTTCGCGTCGCGGCGCCGGCCCAAACTCGCCAGGTCGGCGCTTCGCAAGGAAATGGCAAGGGCGCCTCGACGGTCCCCTGTCATCAAAGCATCCAGTTCTTTGAGAGAAGCCGCAAACTCTTGCTGTTGCTCGAGCAATTTCGCAAGTTGCAATCGAACCGCGCTTGCGTCAGGTTGCAGGTTTAGCAAATGACGATATTGCACGATTGCTCGCGTAAGTGCGCCCGGATCCTTCGCGCTCAGCATTTCACACGCCCGGCCCAGGTTGAGATAAGCGCCTACCAGATTAGGGCTCAATTGAATCGCACGGTTGAAGTCCGCTTCCGCCGCCTTCAGTTCATTGCGATCTGCGTGGACGATTCCGCGCAAGTTGTAAATACCGCCGTCGTTCGGCGTGTTCTTCAAAGCAACCGCAATCGCTTGTTCCGCAGCATCCAGATTCCCTTCCTGTATATGCGTCTGAATGTGCAGAATAGTGGATTCCGGGCTTGCGGCGCGCGCAGGAAACCAGCATAAGCAAAGCGACAGAATACAAAGCAGGCACTCTCTCTTCATGTGCGCGGGCGGCCCGCATTCACATGCGGCCGATGCCTCTCCAGCTAAAACGTAATCTTACCTCCCAACTGCAGATTACGCGGAGCCGTTACGGATCCATTCCAATTACCAAAACTGGGGCTCTGAATGTTGGCTACGAAGTTATTCAGAAACGAATGCGAATTGAACACATTGAACGCTTCCCCGCGGATTTGAATGTTCCAGCGCTCCGTGATTCTGAAATTCTTGGTGATCCCGAAATCCAGGTTCGTAAAGCCAAAACCGCGGAGATTTGAAACCCTCGGGCCATCGCCGTAATAGAAATTGAACGAATCCACCGGCTGAAAAGCACTGGCGCTAAACAACGGCACGTTCGGATCAAAATTTCCCCGGTCTTGAGCATAGGGATTCGCGCCCTGCAAAACGCTGGGGATACAGGCAGCTGCAAATTGTGAAGGGACATTGCAGTAGCCCGATCGAAACGGAATGGGCTGTCCGGAGTTGGCGCGAAAGATGCCATTTAGCTGCCAACCCGAGAGAAGGAAATTCAAAGCTGCTCCGCTCGAATTCATGAAGGGTTTTCCTCTGCCGATCGGAAGCTCGTAACTACTCGAAATCGTGACGGAATTAGGCGTGTCCTGAATTGACAGGGCCTTCTGCCGGTTTTGTTCAAAGGGCGATATGGCGTAAGTGGGACCTTGACTCGACTGCGAATAGTCGGCGTCAGTCAGAGTCTTGGAAAACGTATAGGAGGCCACGAAATAGAGGCCGCCCGAGAATCGCTTCTCCGCGCTGAGCTGAAAAGCATGATAGGTCGAGTTCCCGTCGCTCTCATTTTGGCCGTAGATTCTCCCGCAATACTGCGGATATGGCAGAAGGGCCTGGGCAACCGTAGGAGCACAACCGGTCATTTGCTCAACCCACCCGGCGTACGGAATCGATACTCCATCGAGGGTCGTTTGGCCGGGAGCGAACTGATCGTTCAACCGGTTACCCATTGAGAGCAGAGAGGGATGGAGCGCATTGATCGCATTCACTTGCGACAGCAATCGCGTGCCTTTGTTGCCGATATAGGCCGCGGTGACCCGGACGTCTTTGCCGACCTGACGCTCAATTGTGAAGTTCCACTGCTGTGTATAAGGACGCCTGTTGGCATCCACCGGACGATAGTTCGGCGCATTTTGGCCGTTAAGAAACGATGAATCGATGAAGGGCGGCGGCGTAAAATTTTGCGGCAGGCCATCCTGCAAAAGAAATGCGGGCTGAATCCCACCGAGCGTGCTGTTGAATGTAACCGTCTCGTTGAATCCGTCGGTCGCAATTCCTCCGTTCCAACCGGGATAATATGCCTGCTCGTAGAAAATCCCGTAGCCCGCGCGAATGACGGTCTCGGGATTCAAGGCATAAGCTAAGCCGATACGCGGACCAAACGCCTTGTAGTAAGTTTTCTCCGGCGCGTCGGAACCGTAGCTGGCATCTCCCCATTTCGTGCCCGCGAACGCAAGCCGGCCAGGCCGGCCGCCGGCCCCGGGATTGGAGCCAGTCGGATCAAAGAACGATGTTTGATTGTTGGCTTCAACGGACGGCGTAAATACATCCCATCGCAGGCCAAGAGTCAGGCTTAGCTTCTGAGTGGCTTTCCACGTATCTCCGGCAAAAAGACCGTATGCGCTGGCCTTCGGGTCGAACTTGGGAAGCGTGTAGAACCCGCCGCTGCCCGAACCTACCTCACCCAGGAGAAAACTTGCCATCGCGTTGCCGCTGGCAAGTCCAAGCAGGCCGGTGTTCGCCTCCGTGAACTCGAAAGTGCCCGAGGCATTTGGCTGTTGGGCTGTCGGGTAGGCCAGACTGCGGTACTCGCCGCCGAAATGCAACGTATGCTTTCCTTTTACCCAGGTCAGGGTATCGGTGGTCACGTAAGTCGGCCGCGTACTAAGCAGATCGGCGTTGCCGCCATAGGAACTGAAGTTATCGAAATTCAAAACCGGAACATGCGTATGGCTGTACACTCCGGCGATCTGTGGAACCTGATCCACGCAGCAATCGCTCGCATTGTATTGGGCGGTCCTCAAATCCAGATAACCCCAGGCAAAATGGTTCACCAACGTGGGCGAGAAGATGTGGTCGTAGTTGACGCGGACGATGTGGCTGTAGTTGGGGATCCGGGTGTTATTCGTGTCGATCACGGCAGGAAACGCGCTTTGGGTATAAGGCAGAGTTCCACGATAATGATACGTTCCGAAGAGGTGGTCCTTTTCGCCAAAATACTCGTCGGCGCGTGTGTCCCACTGATTCGTATTGGCATTGAGCGAACTGGCGAGGCCATTCGGAGAAACATAGTTATTTTGAAGTCCGGGCCGATTTGGAGCCGGCACTAGTTTCAGCCATTGCGGAGCTAAGGAACTTGCAAGGCGGGGATCGCTCCCGCAGATCACATTAGGGTGCTGGCCGTCGCAGCCCATGAACTGTTGGCGCAAATAAGGCAGATTATTCGCCCCCGTTGCCGCATTCGGATTGTAGTTCGGATTGAGGGTGGTTGTGGCCGGATCGTAAATCGGCTGGGGCCATTCGCTGAAATCGCCCGCGCGCATCTTTGCCGTTGGGACCGTAAGAACCGGCTGCGTCGTCGCGCCTACCGATCGATACTGCTCGTAGTTCACAAAGAAGTATGTCTTGTTAAAACTCGTCCACAGACCCGGAAGCTTCCCGGGACCTCCCACATAGCCGCCATAATCGTTTTCCAAATCGCGAGGCGTCTTCAAGGCGTTCCAGGGCCGGGCGTTAAAGAAATTGTTCCTGTGGAATTCATAGGCTCCGCCATGAAGCTCGTTGGTTCCTTCCTTGGTGCTTGCAACGATTACCGCCGCGCCCGAGGCCCCGTATTGCACGTCGTAATTGGACGTCAAGACACTGATCTCGCCAACCGCTTCCGGCGAGATCGGGAAGTCGGCTTGAATGGCAGTCATGCCGCTCTGACTGAGCAAGCCCTCTTGCATCGTGATGCCATCCAGCGTTGCCTCGTCGGAACGTTCCTGCCCGCCGTTGAATCGAGCCGTGGCCGTGCTCGATGGAGAGTTGCCGGTGTTGACGCCGGGCAACAAGGCGACAAAGCTGGCGGCAGAGCGCTGCCCTCCCGCTACCTGCAACGGAAGAGAAAGAATTTCTCGCTTCGTAATGGTCCCCTTCACCTCTGCGTTTTCGAAATTCAGGGGCGATGCGTTGGCGTTCACCTCGATCGTTTGCGAGGCCTCGCCCACCTGGAGAGAAACCGGCAGAGTTACTGAGTCATTTAGATGAAGGACAATTCCCGTTTGAACGAAATCCTTGAATCCTTTCGCCGAGACCTTAAGCTGATAATTCCCTGCCTGGAGATTCGGAAAAGCAAATAGCCCATCCGGACCACTGTTCACTTTGGATACCTTTGCCGAATCGGTAGCCTCGAGGACAAGGTCCGCGCCGGGGACCGTTGCGCCTGAACTGTCGGTGACAACTCCACTAATGGAAGCATTGGAACTCTGACCGAGCAGCGTGACAGTAATCGACAGCAGGCCTGCGACGACAATTGCGGCGACAGGCGGGAAAGTATGGAATTTCATCAGTTCCTCTCCTCAGAAAAGGAAGTGTTCTCAAGAGGTTACGAGAATTCACGAACTAGTACCGGTTTAGTATACATCATGACGTTATGATGTCAACAACATTTGCGGTATAAAACGAATTGCCGTCGTGAAGCTGTTCAGCGGCCTTCATTTTGTGAGGCAGACGATATAAATTGCGACATAAGATGGCCCACAACTCGGAGCTGGCGCCGATGTCGGATTCCGTCGACGAGGGAATTGCACTTATTGACTTCGATGAAGGACCCCTGTGCCAATAGACGACTCGCACTTTTCCCACACGGCAACTCGAAGAGGCGTTCTTACGGGCGCCGGCGCCGCCCTCTGGGCAGTCACCAGGGCCGTTGCCGCGCATCCGCCCGGGGCGTCAACGTGGTCAGCCAGCTCGGGAGGCTACACCTTCGCGTGGGCCATCGAAGATGATGAAGCCAGCATCCGAGCGGAACACGGCGAATCCCCTGTTTGGAAGGGAGGACTCTTACCGGCTCTCGTCGTAGCGGTCCGCAACAACGCCCACGCTTATATAAAGGCTACCGTCGATCTCAAGGACAGTTCGATTCAGTCTTCGGGCGGGAAGTTGGCTCTCAAGTTAGGCTCGCTCGCCGGCGGCGAACTGATTTTCGGGGCTACAGACTACGGCCTTAAGTTCACGCACTTTCACATCGACTGGATCTCTGAACCATTACCGATCGTCGGCCTTTATTTTGGAACTGCACTCTTATCTGATGCCGAGAGGCGCGCGGCGCCAATCCTCGATCAATCGTTCTGGCCCAATTGGGATTCCGCTGGTTTCTGCGTTCCGGGCGCAAAAGGAGCGCCGCTTCAAAGCGTTTTCCGACGCTGGGATTTGGGCGGCGCGAATCTCCCGTTGGGCAGTTTCGGGCCGGCGCTAGGCACACCCTACGCGGCTGCATATCCACGCCCGTTATTCGCGGCAGCAATGGGAAATCGGGATGGCTGGGTTTGCCTGGGCTCGGGCAGCGTGCCGGATGGCGCATTGTCGCTGACCGTCGAATCGTCTTCGGCTTGTCTCCAGGTGCTTTATCGTGAAGATCTATGGGGAGCGCCTAAGCCGAAACGCCGAGCCTGGGAAGCTCCACTCAGATTAGCTTGGGCACGCGACCCATGGCGGGCGTACCATAACCTGTTTAGCTCTTTCGACACCCGCCGTGTCGTCCAAAGCGCGCCGCTCAAACCGCAATGGAACAGTTGGGGAGACTTTAAGAAAGGTATCTATGATCTGCGCGCGCTCGCCGATTGGACCCATACCATGGGCGCGGAGATCCTCGGCCTCGACGATCGTTGGGAAAGTTTTGTGGGAAGCGGCAAACCGGATCGAAAACGATTTCCTCAGTTCGATGAAGACATCGGTTACGTCAAAGCCAAAGGACTCAACCTCGGTTTCTGGCAGCCTGCCGGTTGGGTAGACCATCCTGAAAGAGTCGGGCTTTCCACTAAAGATCTGGTTGTGGGAATGGACGGCCAGCCGAGGCGCGTCGCCTGGGACACAAACCCCCGCAGCCGCAGTCACTATTGCCTCGATCCGAGTTCTCCCAGTGCAGTCGAGTTCTTGCGCCGGCGAACCATCAGCCTCATGAAAAAGTACCGGCCGGTGCTCCTCAAGCTGGATTTCGGCTACGGTCTTCCATCTCCCAATGCGGGCGTGCCACGCGACCCGAGTCTGCGTGGAGAACGATACAGTCTGTGCCTCCTCGAAATTATTGCCGGCGCCGCTCGATCGATTAATCGAGACGTTGCCATTGAGTACTACAGCCTGCATCCGGCGGTTCGAAGTATCGCAGATGTGGTCGCATTGGACGATCTGGGCGACGCGGGCAACGAAGAAGCGCTGGGACACAGGCAGTGGAGTATCTGGTCCGGGCTCGGCGCTAGCAAATCAAACATTATGGCTTCGAGCGGCTACGACTGGAACGCGGATGCGGAAGTAGTTTTGGACTCGGCCGTCATTGGCATACCCGGCGCCCTTCTTTCGAGAACAATGGACGATGGCTCGCCCGTCCCTGCCATATTTCTCAACCGGCGTATGGCCCTGAACCGCTGGTACCGGAGAACAACCGGCTGGTCGCCTCTCTGGCTTAACTCGTCGCCTGGAGGGTACATGCAGGACCCGCTGATGCGA
>JAICLJ010000220.1 GCA_025927575.1 Bryobacteraceae bacterium
AAGCCCGAACCGAAGGATTTGAACGGGCTTGTCTCGGCCGTGTTGGACAAGATCGCCAAGCAGCATGCAGCTCCGGATCAATTTTTCGATTCGGCCAAAGCTGATCTTTCCGAAGCCACGCAATTTGTAAAGACGCATGATCTTCTGCCTCTGCCGAAAGGCGGCCATCTGGAGGTGATTCCCACCCCCGAGTTCATGCGTGGCGTGTACGGCGTGGGCGGATTCCAGCCGGCGCCTCCACTGGAGCCGAAGCTGGGCGCTTTCTTCTGGATTACGCCGATCACACCGGACATGCCGAAGGCCGATGTGGAATCCAAACTGCGTGAGTACAACCGCTGGGGCCTGCAAACCCTGGTGATCCACGAGGCCATGCCCGGACACTGGGTTCAATTTCAATATGCGAACGCGGTGCAGCCGCAGTCCCGTGCGGTGCTGCGAGAAATGTTGGCGAGTAATCCCTACGTGGAGGGATGGGCGGTCTATGCAACGCAAGTCATGATTGACGAAGGCTATGAAGCTTCGCCCGAGATGGCGCTGACCTTCGAGAAGCAGATGCTACGCGTTGTGGCGAACACGATTCTCGATGTCAAGATGCAGACGCAGGGTATGACGGACCAGCAGGCGCTGGACCTGATGATCCACCAAACCTTCCAGGAGCGCCAAGAAGCCGTCGCCAAGGTGCAGCGGGCGAAACTGACGGCTTGCCAGCTTCCGACATATTTCGTGGGCTGGCAGGCATGGCTGCATTTGCGGGACGCCTACGCGAAAAAGAACGGCTCCAATTTCAATCTTTCCGGGTTTCATGAACGCGCGTTACAAGAAGGCTCAGTTCCGATGGCGACGTTGTCGAAACTCATGCTTCAATAACGGAAGGATCCGCCCGATTTACACTGGTGCTTGAAGACATGAAACTCTTTATTCCCATCCTGATGCTGGGGGCAGCGGCAGGCATCGCTTTGGGCCAGAACGCCAACACCGCTCCGGCCTCGCAAAGCGGCCTCGACTTGAAGGCAATCGATAAAGCCATCGATCCTTGTACTGATTTCTATCAGTACGCTTGCGGGACCTGGATGAAAGACAATCCTATCCCGAAGGACGAATCGCGATGGGGGCGCTTCGATGAGCTGCAACAGCGCAATCAGCTGATCCTTCGCCAGATTGCCGAAGATTCCGCAGCTCACACGAGCCGGTCGGCGCTCGATCAGAAAGTTGGCGATTTCTATGGCTCGTGCATGGCCATCGACGAAATTGACAAGATGGGAACGCAGCCCATTGAGCCGGGGTTGAAGCGCATAGCCAGTCTCGCATCGAAAAAGGATCTCGCCAATGAGGTCGCCAACCTGCAAAAGCGCCAAGTCGGCGTATTCTTCAATTTCGGGTTTTCTCCGGATCCGAACAACGCGAGGATGGGCATCGCGGACCTGGACCAAGGCGGCCTAGGGCTGCCGGAAAAAGCTTACTACTTCCGAACCGATCCTAAATCCGTCGAATTGCGGCAGAAATATGTGGCCCACATCGACAAGATGTTTCAACTGATTGGAGTGCCGGCGCCCGAAGCACAGCAAAAAGCGCAGGCCGTCATGAAAATCGAGACCGACCTTGCGAAAGGATCCCTCGACGTCGTGGCGCGACGTAATCCGAAGAACCTGGTCCACAAATTCGAGACGGTTCAGCTCTCGACATTGAGCCCTGACTTCAACTTTCAGCAATATTTCGTTCAGCTCACTGGCCCTGAATTCACATCGCTTAACGTAGACGTGCCCGAGTTCCTCAAAAGCATGAACCAGGTGATTCAGACGTACAGTTTGAACGACCTGAAAGACTATCTGACGTGGCATTACGTCAGCGCCAGTTCGCGGGCGCTGCCGAAGGCGTTCGTCGAGGAAAGCTTCGATTTCTATGGCAGAACGCTGACCGGCGCCCAGCAACTGAGGCCTCGCTGGAAACGCTGCGTTCAGATGACGGACGACGAACTGGGCGAAGCTATTGGAAAGCGCTACGTCGAAGAGACCTTTGGCAAACAGGGGAAGGAACGGACGCTCGAGATGGTGCACGAGATCGAGCATGAAATGGGCGTGGACATTCAATCCTTGACGTGGATGACGCCGGAAACCAAGAAACAGGCGCTGATCAAGCTTGCGGCTGTAACGAACAAGATCGGCTACCCGGACAAGTGGCGCGATTACTCCAAGCTGGAAATCAAGAAGAGCGATTACCTCGGCAACATGTTCCGGACTAACGAGTTCGATACGCAGCGCGATCGTAACAAAATCGGGAAACCGGTCGACCGCTCCGAATGGGCCATGACGCCTCCGACTGTAAACGCCTATTACAACCCGCTCGAGAACAATATTAACTTTCCGGCGGGCATACTACAGCCTCCGTTCTATTCGAATAAAGCCGCCGACGCCGTGAATTATGGAGGAGTGGGCGCCGTAGTCGGTCACGAATTGACGCATGCGTTCGATGACGAAGGGCGGCAGTTTGACGCAGATGGCAATCTTCGCGACTGGTGGCAGAAGAAGGACGAAGAGGAATTCGACAAGCTGGCGGATTGCATTGTAAAGGAGTATTCCGAGTTCGAGCCGGTGCCCGGCGTTCACGTGAATGGCAAGCTCACGCTTGGCGAAAACACGGCCGATAATGGTGGCGTTCGCCTTGCTTACATGGCGCTGCTTGATAGTTTGACGAAGCACGCCGGTAGCTTGAACGATAAGAAGGACGGCTATACGACGGCACAGCAGTTCTTCCTGGGCTTCGGCCAGATCTGGTGTTCGAATATCCGGCCGGAGGACGAGCGATTGCGAGTTCAAACAGATCCTCATTCGCCGCCCAAGGCCCGTGTGAATGGCGTCGTGAAGAACTCGGAGGCATTCTCGGAAGCCTGGGGTTGTCACGAAGGACAAGCGATGTTCGCCGCGCCGGGTAAGTCGTGCCGCGTCTGGTAGGAACTAAATAGCAATTTATTGAACCGTCGATCCGTTCGCCCGTAGTGTGCGGACCCGAGGTGGAGGATGTGTGGCAATGCAGGAGACGAAGCTGCGTACAGAAACGCCTACAGAAACGGCGAACCCGCTGCTCAAAGAACAATTTCCGATTCCGTTCCATAGTATTACAGCGGAGCATGTACAGCCCGCTGTCGAACAACTTCTGGTGGGCATGAAAGCGCGTATTGACGCGATCGGCAGCAAGCAGACGGCGCCTACCTATGAAGGCGTGCTGGGGGCGCTGGATCGTGCCACCTTGCCGCTCGATTATGCGATGGCGATTGTGCGTCACCTGGAGTCGGTCGCCACCACCCCGCCATTCCGCGCGGCGCACAATGCCGTACAGGGACCGGTGAGCGCATTTTATTCTTCCATTCCGCTACACCCGGAACTCTGGTCGGCTGTAAAGGCAGTGAGTGAAAGCGCCGAGGCTCAGGATCTTGCGGGAGTCCACAAGCGCTTTCTCGAAAAAACCGTGACCGGTTTCCGGCGCGCCGGCGCCGATCTCGATCCCGCGGGAAAGAAAAAGCTCGAAGCGCTCGACGTTGCTCTCACCGAGACCACTACCCGGTTCTCGGAAAACGTGCTCGATGCGACCAATGCCTACGAACTCGTGATTACCGACGAAGCGCAGCTTGCCGGCTTGCCCGAAAGCGCGCGCTCGGCAGCGCGTGAGAGCGCAAAATCGAAGGGACGCGATGGCTGGCGTTTGACGCTACAGGCCCCCAGCTACATTGCCGCGATGACCTACCTTGACAGCCGCGACATTCGGCGGCAGCTTTGGGAAGCATCGAATGCGCGCTCGACCGAGGGCGCCTACGACAATCGCGAACTGCTGAGTGAAATCCTGCGGCTCCGGCGGGAAAAAGCGGAACTGCTCGGCTATGCCGATTTTGCGGATCTCGTGCTCGAAGAGCGAATGGCCCATACCGGGGCCGCCGCCGTCGATTTCCTTGAAGACCTCCGGCAGAAAACGCAAGCCGCCTTTGAGCGGGAGAACGCGAGTCTGGCTGAATTCGCCCGGACCCTGGGATACGACGACCTCGCGCCGTGGGACATCTCCTACGCCGCCGAAAAGCAACGCTCCGCGTTGTACGACTTCGACGAGGAAGAACTACGGCCGTACTTCGAACTCGATAATGCGATTACCGGTATGTTCGAGATCTTTTCGCGACTGCTCGGTATCCGAGTCGTTGAACAGCCTGGAATCCCGGGATGGGATTCCGCGGTGAAGTACTACCGGCTGGAGGACGGCGAAACGGGTGAGTTGCTGGGTGGGTTCTATACGGATTGGTTCCCCCGCGAGAATAAACGCGGCGGAGCCTGGATGGATTCTCTGATGACCGGGAACCCCGACTCGGGCGAGCCGCATTTGGGCGTGATCTGTGGAAACCTTACGCCGCCGGTGGGCGATACCCCCTCGCTGCTGACGCATCGCGAAGTGGAAACTATTTTTCATGAATTCGGACATCTGCTGCATCACACGCTGAGCCGGGTCCCAGTCAGGAGTCTTTCCGGAACGAATGTGCCTTGGGATTTTGTCGAATTGCCGTCCCAAATAATGGAGAACTGGTGCATGGAGCGTGAATCGCTCGATTTATTCGCCACACATTACAGGACGGGCGACCCGATTCCGGAAGAGCTGTTCCAGAAAATGAAGCGTGCCCGCAATTTCCGGAGCGCTAACGCCCAGATGCGCCAGCTCGGGCTCGGACTGGTCGATCTAAAACTACACCGGGAGTACCATCCGGAGCGTGATGGCTCCGTGATGGCCTACAGCCGCGCCATCCTCGCCCGCTTTAGCCCTGCCCCGCTCCCCGACCACTATGGAATGATCGCGAGTTTCACACATTTGTTCGCCAACCCCGTCGGCTACGGCGCGGGATATTATTCCTACAAATGGGCGGAAGTCCTGGATGCAGATGCGTTTACACGTTTTCGCCGGGAGGGCATTTTCAACGTGGCTACGGGCGCCGACTACCGCCGTCAAATCCTTGAAAAGGGCGACAGCGACGACCCGGCGCAGCTCTATCGTAACTTCATGGGGCGCGATCCCGACGCAAATGCGCTGCTCGAACGATCCGGGTTATTAGCAGCAGCTTGATAAATATTCCTGAAACGCGCGTCTAATGGATTGCCTGCACTTATCTGCAGGGAACAGTGGGGAGTTGAGGATCTTCCATAACCGCGATGGACGCTCATGAGCCATTAAACGACATTGATCGCCTGAAGCAAGAGAATTCCGAGCTGCGAGCCCGGCTCGCCGACTTGGAAACGATAATCATGAGAATGCCCGTGCCCATCGCGATTTCCGAGGATGCTGAATCCACCAAGATCGAGGTCAATCCTGCGTTTGCGGCTCTGCTCGGCATCGATACTGACATGAATGCTTCGCTGATGGGCGAATCCGCGGCAGATTTGCCGTTTCACGTCTACAGAAACGGAAAGAGGGTGGCTGGTCGCGAGATGCCACAGCAGCGCGCCAGCCGTACGGGACGGGAAGTCCACGACGAGCTTGAAATTGTGCGCGACGATGGCGTGCATTATTTCATTTACGGATCGGCAAAGCCCCTGTTTGACGAAGAGGGACAAGTCCGGCGCACATTCTCAGCGTTTGTGGACGTGACGGAGCGAAAGCGTGCCGAGAAAGCGCTCGAAGAATCCATGCAGGCCCTGCACCACGCCAACGAAGAACTGCAGCAATTCGCCTACGCGGCCAGTCACGATTTACAGGAGCCGCTGCGGTCCATCGGCAGCTATGCGCAATTGCTGCAGCGCCGGTATGCAGACGATGCCGAGGCCTCCGAATATGCCGGCTTCATGGTTGACGGCGTTGCCCGCATGAGCACTTTGATTCACGACTTGCTTGTCTATTCGCGCGTTGGATCGGGAGCCCTGCGACGGCGCCCGGCGGCCCTAGATAACGCATTGCAGTGGGGACTGCTGAACCTTGAGCGATCGATTCGCGAACAGAACGCGACAGTCACATACGATACGCTCCCCGAACTCATCGTCGATGAGGGACAGATATCACAACTTTTTCAAAATCTGATAGGGAATTCCTTGAAATACAGGGCTACGTTGCCTCCTTTGATTCACGTGAGCGCCGATGAAGCGATGGACGAATGGATTATCACGGTCCGCGATAACGGTATTGGCGTCGACCCGAAATTCCACCAACACATTTTCGGCGTCTTCAAACGACTGCATGGCCGCGAAGTGCCGGGCACCGGGATGGGGCTGGCGATTTGCAGACGGATCGTCGAGAGCCATGCAGGCCGCATTTGGGTGGAAAGCGACGGCAAAAACGGCTCGGCATTCCGGTTTGCGCTACCGAAGTAAGGGCTAAGCACATAACCGTGCGATCCGTTACCCTCATCCCAATGATGAAAGGCGTCCGGAATTGCGGTCTCATGGAGCGTATGCCTTCATCATTTTTGGTGGGCCGCCGGGCCAGGAAGACTCCGTTCTACTCGTGCCGCGATGCGGCCTTCCCCGAGTAGCACATTCACCAGTTTGCCCGGCTCGGCATCTGTGGACCGGCACACGATCCGTCCGCTTTCGTCCTGCACAATCGAATATCCGCGACCGAGCACCGCAAGCGGGCTGAGTTGCTTCAAGTGCGCGGCCAGCGATTCGTAACGGTGCTGGGCTTTCCAAATCGTTCCGCGTCCAAGCTGCTCTAATTGGCGCTCGGCAGCGTTCAACCTGGCGCCCGCCCGCGCATACCGCAGCCGGAGATCAAGAAAGCGCAGCCGCTGAGTGGATTCCTGAAGGTGCTTTCGCCGGCTCGTCAGATCTTCCTGCGCGAGAGAGCGCAATCTGAACTCCAGCTCGTCCACACGCTGCGCTCCTCGCGTCAACGTGCGATGGAGCAGCGCCTCGGCGCGCTCCGCTCCGTGCTGCTGTAATTCGCGCGCGCACATCAATAGTCGGTAACGCGCGGCTCGCGCCAGGCGTTCCCGTGCTGTGGAAATCTGCTCCAGCAAGCTTTCACGGGTGCAGATCACCAGTTCGGCGGCGGCTGAGGGTGTCGGCGCCCGCAGATCGGCAACGAAATCCGCGATCGTGTAATCCGTCTCATGACCGATCGCCGAAATGACCGGTTTGCCGCAGGCGACGATCGCTCTGGCGACCGCTTCTTCGTTGAAAG
>JAICLJ010000036.1 GCA_025927575.1 Bryobacteraceae bacterium
CCTGTGCCTTCATCATCCGCTCCATTTCGGCGGCTGGGATCTGCTCTTTGCTGATTTCCACAGCTCACAGCTTTCCCCAGCCATCAGCAAGCGGACATTTCATTTGCTAATTGAGGCGGACATTTCACATGCTACCGACAAAACCCGAGTCATCTATCCGGGGTGTGGCGGTCGGGGAGCTATACTCCGGGTGACGGCAATGGCTGTACAGTTTAAGGACTATTACGAGGTCCTCGGGACGTCGAAAACGGCAACAGAGGATGAGATCCGTAAGGCCTACCGAAAGCTGGCGCGGAAACATCACCCTGACGTAAATCCTGGAGACAAATCCGCTGAAGATAAATTCAAAGAAGTAAGTGAGGCGTATGAAGTTCTGTCCGATCCGGAGAAGCGCAAGCGATACGATCAGTTCGGCTCAGACTGGAAGGCGGGACCGGACTTTACACCGCCCCCTCGCTCTGGGAACGGCAACACGGGATTTGATCCCGGTATGGACTACGATTTCGGCGCCGCCCAGGGCTCGACCAGCGGCTTCAGCGACTTCTTTGAGAATCTGTTTGGCAGGTCCCGCGGTGCTCGCGCAGGCGCGGGATTTCGCATGCGCGGCAACGATGTTGAGGCCGAAATCACGATCAATCTCGAAGAAGCGCATCGGGGTATAAAGCGCAGTATCGGTTTTGAAGCAACTGAGATATGCCCCACCTGCGGCGGCACTGGGACCAAAGACGAAAAAACCTGCCCCACGTGCCACGGAAACGGCGTGATTCTTCGCCAAAAGAACCTTGAAGTAGCAATTCCGGCCGGCGTACGCCACGGCTCTGTCATTCGGTTGGCGGGTCAAGGCGAAGCCGGCCTGGGTGGCGCTCCGGCGGGCGACCTCTTTTTGCACGTGAGAATTCGACCTCATCAGCGGTTTGAGATTTCGGGCGATGACGACATTGAGGTCGAGATTCCATTGGCCCCTTGGGAGGCGGCGCTCGGGGCCAAAATCAGTGTGCCCACCCTTGACGGAACCGTGGAGATGAAAATTCCCGCTGGTACGCAAGGCGGCAAACGGCTGCGGTTGCGAGGGCGAGGACTAAGCAAGCGAGGCGGGGGCAAGGGGGACGAGTATGTGAGAGTTAAGATCGTTATCCCTCCTGAACTGAGCGAGGCCCAAAAACAACTCTTCGAACGGCTTTCCGCCGAGTCGCATTTCGATCCGCGGAAATCAATGGATGGGCACCGACCATGACGACACGACAATACGCGATTACTCTTCGCCGGCGTGAGCATAGCCATCTGACACTCGACGATCTTGCGCTGCATGCAGATCTACACCCGGGACTGGTCGAACAATTTGTCGAGTTCGGGCTGATAACGCCGATTGAGCGAGAAGGCGCCAAAGTGTTCTTCGACCCGTCAGCCGTCACGCGGTTGCGGACCATCGTTCGGCTTCGCCGAAATCTAGGGATCAATCTCGCCGGCGTTTCGGTCGTTCTGGATTTGATCGATAAGCTATGCGCGCTTCAGCGCGAGAACGAATCACTGCGAAGCCGGCGCTAAAAGCAAGCTCTACGAGCGCTTCAATGAAGGTAATATATGGATGAACCCCAATTGATTCACTGCCCCACTTGCGGCGCGAATAATCGTGTCCCCCGGGAAAGGATCGAAAAAGGGCTTCAACCCGTGTGCGGGCGATGTAAGAATCCGCTGCCTATTCACAGCAAGCCCATCACGGTCACAGACGCAAATTTCGCTGCTGAAGTTGAGCATTCGCCCTTGCCGACACTGCTGGATATGTGGGCGCCATGGTGTGGGCCATGCCGGATGATCGCGCCCGTCGTTGAGGAACTTGCGACAGAGTTGGTAGGCCGCGTGCGAGTCGGCAAATTGAATGTAGACGAGAATCCTCTCACGGCCGAGCGCTTCAACATTCGTGGCATTCCGGCGCTCTTGGTGCTGAAAGAGGGCAGGGAAATTGATCGCATTGTGGGTGTTCAGCCTAAATCAGAGATCGTGAGGCGCTTGGAGCGAGCAATCACTTAAAGTTCACGGGCCGGGGGCTCGGTTCGTTCAAATCCTCCGGGAATTACAGCAATTCGGGATACGGAGTACTCATTCCCGTTGCGGCTACTGCCGCACTTCCGCAGTTCGTTAGCTGCAACATTCCTCGATTTATTTGAATCAAATAGACCACCGACTCCGCACTCCGTATTTGAAATGATAGCCATGCATACCATGCTTCCGCAGACCGGATTTGCCGGCCCTTCTAAACTTGTCCGGCCCAACCCGGCTGCGCTCACGTCCGATCGGGCCGTTTCTGTTGTCTCGCTGAACATGGCCAAGGAGACTGATGCCGGCAAAGTTGTGGGTGCGATTCAGCGCGCGCCGAGACTACGGGATGCCGACCTGTTTCTCCTTCAGGAAGTTGCACACGGAAATTCAAATTCGAGTGTTGCCGAGGAGACCGCGCGCCGCCTAGGGTACTTCGTCATGTTTGAGCCGGCCGCTCCAGATGTCTACGATCAGGGCCTGGCTCTGGTAAGCCGCTACCCCATTACCGATATTAAAATCAAAAGGTTGAAGGCCTGCGATCTTCGTTTCCGCGGTCGAAGCCGTTTTGCCGTAGCTGCTAGCCTGGAAACGCCTTGGGGCGGCTTGCGGGTTTGGAACGCGCATCTCGATACCCGCATCAACGCGGCGGAGCGGCTCGAACAAATTCAGCCTGTCATAGATGAGGCTTCGCGCCATACCGGACCACGGCTAATTGGAGGCGATTTCAACACAAATGATTTGTACTGGCTGAAAAACGTGGTGCCGATACCGGGTGGCCCATCGCACGGCGCTGTCATCCGCAACGCGATGAGTCATCGTGGTTTTGAAACGCTTCCGGGTGCTCTAAACACGTTCCCATCGTTTCACCGTCACCTGGACTGGATCTTTGTCCGCGATTTAAGCTTCTTGTCGGCTAGCGTGGAGCCGGCGCCGTTCTCCGATCACAACGCGGTTTGGGTTCAAGTCCGCCTATAGGTGACAATCTTAAATCGTCCCGCTGGCGTTTGGCAGATTAAACGGTTGCCTTGACGTTTGCTGCTGTTGGCGGCGTCTGCTTTCTCTGCCAGGGGGCGACTCTAGTTTAATTTCCGCAGCTCTCATATCGCAAGTAGCCGGAGGATGCTGGCAATCCGGGCATCGTTGTAATCCCTGCGTCTATTTTTAGTTCCGAGAGCGCAATCCGCTCGATAGTCCATCGTCCGATATGACTAAGAGATGCCCGGCGCTCGAGCTCCAGCCGATAAGCTACGAAATGGATGCCTGCGACCTGTGCTTGATCAGCACTGGCCATGAGAGAAGTGGCGCGTCGCGGGCACTACATGTAACGGTGGCAAATTGAAGAGAGCCTCGGGCAAGTAGGTCGGTGCCGTTGAGATTTCAATGTTTTGCCTCCAGAGTCAGCTACGAGCATTGGAGGCTACACTTACGCTGATCTTCGGTTTCATTAGCTGGATATTCTGCGGCATTGGAGCGGGTTATGTTGCCTCACAGCGTGGCGCAGATGGATGCCTCTGGTTCGGTTTGGGTGTGCTTTTTGGACCTTTCGGACTCGCTGCCGCCTTTGTCGCAGGGCAAAACGTGAAATGTTTATGTTGCCAGAAAAGGATTCATCCCGAAGCAGAGAAGTGTCCACACTGCCGAACACAAATCAAAAACAAGCCTGCCCCGAACTCCATCGTTCTAGGACGCTCGTGTCCTCGATGCGGATTCAGGAACGATGATGGTTGGACTTTCTGCGTGAAATGCGATGAGCGCCTTACTGGACAGGAAGAGGCATCCCCAGTCCCAGTCACATCCGGATTAGCCCGGCAGATCGAACACTTGGCTGAGAATGCCAAAGGGTTGCTTACTGATGAGGAGTTCCGCCAAGCGAAGGCGAAGCTGCTTAAGTAACGCGATGCACTCCGAGGAGATACCAGCGGGCCAGCAGCCGTTCAAAGTGATCGCCGCGCCTCAGGCCATCACTGCCCTGAACTTCTCAACACCGACCTCCGGCCCGCGTAACCCGCGTATTCGTTCGATGGCCCAGCGACCGACGAAGGCTCATTTCGGTCCGTGTGAGCGGACGGGAGAAGACTGGGGCCTGCAAACGACTATATGAATGGTGTTTTTTGCTCTGCTGTTTCAACGGGCAGTTTGGTGTGTAATGAAGACAACATTTATCGTTGGATTGGTTTGCTTTCTATCGTTCCTGATGGTTGGATTCGCCGCTGTGCAACCTGCCGTCTACGTCACTCCGGATAACGGGTTCGAAGTTAACATCGTCGCTGCATTCCAGAAGAAGCACGTGCCGGTCACTATAGTCACCGACAAGGCGCGGGCAGATTACGTGCTTATGCCCAACGACGTCGTGATTCATAAGGAATCTGGAGCCGGGAAAGTTGCCCGTTGCTTATTCGCTTACTGTGCTGGTATCGAGGACAGCGGCAGCGTATCTGTTCAATTAGTCGACACGCGCACAAAGGCTATCGTGTGGGGGTACAACGTGGCTAAGCAGCGAGCGGCCAAGAACAGGCAGTCAATGGCGGAAGCGATCGCCAAACACTTTAAGAAGGACTTTCTGGAGAAGAGGGCCGAGTAAATCCATTTCTTAATTGAACTGGAACACCGCCGCCTTCTGACGTTTCCGGATGGGCGGAATTGGATCTAAATCCCGATGACGTGAATGCTCAGTACTAACTGGAAACGCGCGCTTTAGGCTAATGGTAAAGTAGCCGCCGCCCGCACGTTAGGCCGCGTCCGTGATTTGAAAGCCGGCGCGCTGAATGAGACGGCCATACGGGCGTTCGCTAACGGATTTTGACCGGAGGCGCTCACTTCGACACCGAGAGCACACAACCCGCGCATTTGCGTGCGACGCCTCCAGTTCTTCTATTGTAATTTGGTGCGGATGAGAGGACTTGAACCTCCACGAAGTTTCCCCCACTAGAACCTGAATCTAGCGCGTCTGCCAATTCCGCCACATCCGCACAAGGGTGGGCAAGCCTCATTTTGAAGCATCGGCCGCCCGGTGTCAAACGCGCCTGCGATTTCTTTGGACGCAGCCGTGTTACGATTCGCCGGTAGACATGCGACGCTCGCTGGTGCTCATTTTCATGGTGCTGTTTGTGCTCGGTTCCGCGGCACGGGCGGCCGAGCCGGTACGGCTCATTCTCGATACAGACATTGGAAACGATATTGACGACGCTCTCGCTCTGGCACTCATTCACTCGCTTGAAAATCGCGCGGAAGTGCGCCTCCTGGCGGTGACGATTACGAAAGATAACCGCTGGTCGGCGCCTTACGTGGATTTGGAGGATACGTTCTACGGCCGCCCGGATATCCCGATTGGCGTAGTACACAGAGGCAAAACTCACGAGGACGCAAAGTATACGCGAACGCTTTCACAAAGCCGGGATTCGGCTGGCAACTACGTTTTCCCGCACCGGATTACCGATGGTTCCGATGCGCCGGACGCGGTCGCTCTTCTGCAAAGAATTCTCGAGCAGCAGCCGGATGATTCGGTGACAATCGTGCAAATCGGATTCAGCACAAATCTCACGCGACTGTTGAAGGAATCCGGGGGCCCCGAATTGGTCAAGCGCAAGGTGAAATTGCTTTGCCTGATGGCCGGCAACTTCGCGAGGCCCGAACCGGAATATAACGTAGCCACCGATGCCGATTCCGCGCAGTATCTTTTCGCCAAATGGCCCACGCCCATGATTTTCAGTGGCTTCGAAATCGGAGAGCAGGTGAAATTTTCATACGAGAGCGTCCTGAAAGACTTCAATTATACGGACAACCATCCGGTCGCCGAAGCCTTCAAAATTTATCAGCCGGCCGGAAAGGATCGCCCCAATTGGGATTCGACCGCAGTCCTCTATGCGATACGGCCCGACCGGGGGTACTTCGAGCTGTCGAAAGCGGGACGGGTTTCGCTGGGCCCGAAGCACACGACGGTGTTCACTCCGGACCCGAATGGAAATTGCCGGTATCTTATTCTGAAGGCGGACCAGATCTTGAGGGTTGAGGCGGTGATCGAAACGCTGGTCAGCGAACCGCCACTCCGGAATTCGCTCAGCGCAAGGGTGCAGCGGGTCGCGTTTTAGCTTCTCTTCGATGGAAGGGGGCCAGCGGGACGCGCGCTAATCCCACGCGCAACGTCTAATTCGTTGGAAAGGTAGAATTGAGAAAATGGCTTCTGCTTCTTCGCAGGAGGCTTCTGCCCCTGCATCCAACCGGTCTCCGGTCTTGATTACGCTCGTGGCCTGGCTGGTTCCGGGCGGAGGCCACTTCCTTTTGAGGCGCCGTGGCCGCGCAGCCCTTATTTTCGCCTGCGTTCTGGTGACCTTCGTTGTCGGGATACTGATGCGCGGGCCGATGTTTGAACCGCACGGAGGGGATCTGCTGACTACATTGATCCAATGGGGCGGCTTCGTCGGCGATCTCGCCAGCGGCCTGTTCTATTTGCTGACCGTGTGGCTCGGCTACGCACCGCCCGACACCGCCGGCCATGTTCACGACTACGGCTCGAAACTGATTGTCGCGGCCGGATTACTGAACATTCTGGCCATGGTGGATGCTTGGGAAATCGCGAAGGGAGAGAAGGGTTAATCGGGATGAAGTTGAATTTGACACATTTTGAAGTTTCCATATTGTTCGCGCTTGTCACTTCGGTGATGCTCGGTCTCGTCACGAAGAAGACAGATCGCGAACGTGTGCGCTATGGCATCCAGTGCTTTGCCTATTTTATAGTCGCGCTTTTCGGTATTGGCTGGGCGATGCATTTCCTGCACGGGTAACCGGTTTGCAGCAAGGGTATGAAGACCTTTTACATAGAAACGTTCGGCTGCCAGATGAATGCGCACGATTCGGAGAAAGTGGTTGGGACACTGATCCAGCAGGGCTACGCGCAGGTTGAAACGCCGGATCAGGCGGAACTGGTTGTTTACAACACGTGTAGCATTCGCGACAAAGCCGAACAAAAGGTGTTCAACCGGCTCCAGCAGTTCAAGAGGGAGGCGGGAAAAGGCAAGGTGTTTGCCGTAATCGGCTGCGTTGCGCAGCAGGAAGGCGAACGGATTTTCGAGAGGGCGCCGCACGTCAGCCTGGTTGCCGGCTCCGCCAGCTACACGAAACTGCCGCAAATGCTGGTTCAGCTCGAAGCGGGAAACCGGCGCGTCACCGGCCTCAGCCTCGATACGGACGAGACCTTCGATACGCCATTCACCCGTCGCGACAACCCGCTCCGCGCGTATCTCACAATCATTGAGGGCTGCGATAAGAGCTGCGCCTATTGCGTAGTGCCGTTTACTCGCGGCCCGGAGCGCAGCCGCACCAGCGAAAGCGTGATGCGTGAAGCGAAGGAACTGGCCGCGCAAGGCTATACGGAAGTTCAGCTGCTCGGACAAAACGTAAACAGCTATCGCGATCCGTCCGAACCCGGTTGGGATTTCGCCCGCTTACTTGAGAATGTAGGGAACATTCCCGCTATGCGCCGCGTCCGATTTACGACGTCGCACCCGCGCGATTTCGTCAAGGAGATTATCGACGCGATTGATCGGAACGATGTTCTTTGCAATCACGTGCATTTGCCCGTACAATCCGGATCGAACCGAGTACTTGCCGCCATGCAGCGCCAGTACACACGAAGCGAATACATGCGGCGCATCGAATGGATGAAATCGGTTAACCGCGATATTGCGATTACTACGGATATCATCGTGGGATTCCCGGGAGAGACAGAGCGGGACTTTGAAGAAACCCTCGATCTGATTGGAAGCGTGGAATACGATTCGATGTTCATTTTCAAGTATTCGAAGCGGCCGAATACGGCGGCTCTCCAGTACGAAGATCAAATTCCCGAAGAAGAGAAGACCCGCCGGCTGATGGTGGTGCAGGAAAAGCAGCGTGCGATTCAGATCCGGCGCAACGCCGCGTATGTCGGCCGAACAGAGGAGGTTCATGTAGAGGGGTACAACAAGGCGACCGGCCAATGGATCGGCCGCACATCCCAGAACAAAACCTTGAATTTCGTGCATGCGCCGATGGCCGCTCCGGATTCCGGCCGCACTCTCGTGGGCGGTTATGTAGATGTGCTCGTTACCCGTGCCGGGCCGAATAGCCTGGCTGGTGAGAGCATCGCCGGGCACGCTGTTTTGCAGTAGTCTGATTGCAGAGGAATGGAGGGACGATGGAAGTAGAAATGAAAATTCGCGGCCTGATGATGGATCCAGTCACCAACATGCCGATTGTGGTGCTGAGAGATCTCAGCGGCGATACGGTCCTTCCCATTTGGGTCGGTATATATGAAGCAAACGCCATCGCGCTCGAAATCGAGAAAGTGACTACTCCGCGCCCCATGACGCACGATCTGATCAAGACGCTGCTGCTGGGTTTGGATACGCAGATGAAAAAGGTTGTGGTGAGTGAACTGAGGGACGATACTTTTTATGCCGTGATCTGGCTGGAACGCAGCGGCAACCTGATTAGTGTGGATTCGAGGCCAAGCGACGCGCTCGCCCTCGCTCTTCGCCACGATTGTCCGATTTACGTCGAAGAAACGGTTTTGCAGACTTCGCGCACATCCGCAAGTGTCTCCGAGAAAGTGAACAATGAAGAGTTGCGCAAGTGGCTGGAGGGCTTGAACGACGAAGACCTCGGCCGTTACAAGATGTAAATGAGCGTTCGCCCTCGCATAACCGCAACAAGCGCGTTGGCATGCGAGGTTCCAACTGTAGGCTGAGTTGCGATTCGCACGCTACACTGACCTGGATGAGGTGAGTGATGGCATGCAACCCCGAGGTTCTGAAGCACGTTCCCCTATTCGCTCTGCTGGACGAAGAGGAGGCGGCGGTCCTGGCCGGGCAGGTGGAGTTGAGGACCTTCGTTTCCCGGCAGCGCATCTATAAAATCGGTGATGCCGCCGGGCAGGCCTATATCCTTGTGTCTGGGGCGGTTCGGGTCGCAACGGTTGACGAGGATCAACAGGAAGTGCTGGTTGATCAGCCGGCGATTGGTGAATTCTTCGGCTTTGCCTCCATGATCGACCAGACGCCACATCAGACGAGCGCGGTCGCTCTCGAAGACACCGTCTGCGTGGAGGTCGATCGCAAGGACATTGCCGTTTTACTGCAGCGGAAGCCACTCGCGGGAATGGACCTTCTGGCAGTCCTGGGCCGTCAGTTTCATGCCGCCCAGCAACTCGTTCGCATTCGGGCCAACCGGAATCCCAACGAGGTTATCGAGGAAGAGGCGACCGTCGGTGAGCGAGTGGCGGATTCGGTAGCTCGTTTCGGCGGATCCTGGACGTTTATTATCGCCTTTCTCGTTGTTCTGTTAATCTACACGGCCACTAACGTCATGTTGCGGCGATCGGCTTGGGATCCGTACCCATTCATTCTTCTTAACCTGTTTCTCTCGATGCTTGCCGCGATTCAGGCGCCTGTCATCATGATGAGTCAGAACCGGCAGGATACGAAAGATCGCCTGCGCGGCGAACTGGACTATGCCGTGAACCGCCGCGCAGAGTCCGAAATACAGGGCCTGGCGCGTAAACTCAACCTTCTGGGCGACAAGCTCGAAGACATTGAAGATTTGATCCGCGGCAAATTGTCTGGCGGCAGTGGAATCGATTCGAAACAGGGCGCCTTTTAGCGGCTCCGGCGGATTTCTGTTGGATATCGGCTCTATAACGACGGCAAGCTTGCTCTCGTTATCCCGCGCATCAGATGATGGTCGATTGTGGTTTACGCGATCACCATCTCCGTAGTGGTGCTGATTCTTTGCGCCGTCACGGTCTATAAAACCAGGAGTGTCAAGAACGAAACCGACTTCCTCGTTGCGGGCCGGAGTCTTCCTTGGCCCGTGCTCGTCTTCACGCTCCTCTCCTCCTGGATTGGCGCGGGCAGCCTGCTGGCGGGAGCCGAGAATGCGTACCGCAATGGTTTTGCGGCTTTATGGCAGCCGGCGGGTGGATGGCTCGGCCTTATCATCATTGCCCTCATCGCGGGCCGAGCCCGTAGCTTCGCGCAATTCACGGTGCCCGACCTCCTGGAAGCGCGCTATAACGCAACGGCCCGCGTGCTCGCGACGATCGCCATTGTCATCTCCTACACGGTCATCACGAGTTATCAGTTGATTGGCGGAGGCGACATCCTCCACCTGATTTTCCCCGATATCGCGAGCACAACGGGCCGGTATATCATCGCGGCATTCGTCATCGCGTTTACGGCTGCCGCGGGCATGGCTTCCATCGCGTACCTGGATCTTTTTATCGGCGTGCTAGTGACGCTAACCGTGATCGTCGCGGTTCCCGTACTGCTGGCGCGCACCGGCGGCTGGCCCGCCGTTCACGCTGCGCTGCCGCCGACGCATTTTCAACCCCTCGGGAATCTGAGTTTCCTCGAAGCGCTGCAGCTCCTTCTGCCTACGATGCTGCTGCTGATCGGCAACCAGGGCATGTACCAGAAATTTTTCTCCGCGAAATCCGAGCGGGATGCCCGGCTCTCAGTGTACGGCTGGATTGTTGGCACGGTGATTCTCGAGACGCTGCTCGTCATGCTGGCCGTAATCGCGAGCGCGACGTTGAAAACCGAGCGGCCTCGCGAAATTATTCCTCTTGCCGCGCGAGAAGCGCTCCCGCCGCTGCTCGGCGCCATCCTGCTCGGCGGCGTGTTCGCCAAAGTAGTTTCGACTGCTAACAACTACTTGTTCTCCCCCGCGACCAATTTGATCCATGATGTCTACGAGCGCTTCATCAACCCAAACGCGACGCAGCGCCAGACCCTCATCGTTTCTCGCGGCATTGTCGTTCTGCTAGGCTGCTTCGCGCTGTTGCAGGCGACACAGTTCGAATCCGTGCTGGAAGCATCGCTTTACGCCTACACAATCTACGGTGCGGCTGTCACGCCCGCCGTAATGGCCGTGTTCTTCTGGAAGCGAACGACGAAGCAGGCGGCCGTGACCTCGATTGTGCTGGGCACGGGAATCACGATTATTTGGAAATTACTGCAACAGCATGCCCCGCAGCTTCTGCCGTTCAAGGCCGATTTGGATGCCATCTATCCGGCCCTCTTCTTCTCCGTGGCCAGCCTCATTGTGGTCAGCCTGCTGACACCCGCTCCCACCGCGAAGGAACTTGCCATGGTCGAGCGGCGCTGACCAGCGCGCAATCGTACAATCGGGGCTAAGATGCTCATCGAACGAATCCAGGAAAAGCTGCTCCAGGCGAACTTAGACGGCTGGTTGTTCTTCGATCACCATCGACGCGATCCACTGGCCTATCGCATCCTCTCGCTGCCTCCGTCGATGGAGGTGACGCGCCGCTGGTATTACTTCATTCCGGCGTCCGGCGAACCGCGAAAGCTTGTGCACAGTATCGAAAGCCAATCGCTCGATACTGTTCCAGGAATCAAACAGAGCTATTCGCGCTGGCCCGATCAACAAGCCAAGCTACAAGCATTGCTGGCGGGCGCCAAGCGGATTGCAATGCAATATTCGCCGGACTGCGCTATTCCATATGTGTCGATGGTCGATGGCGGAACGCTCGAACTCGTGCGCGCCTGCGGAGTCGATGTCGTGAGTTCAGCCGATCTCGTCCAGGAGTTCGAAGCCCGCTGGACACAGACTCAATACGAAAGCCACATGGAGGCCGGCAGGCGTGTCGACCAAGTGCGCTCTGAGGCATTTGACCTTGTCCGTCAGAAGCTCGAAAGCGGTGTCGCGGTAACCGAATACGACGTTCAGCAATTCATTTTGCGCCGCTTCGATCAGCTCGATCTGATCACAAATCACGGACCTATTGTAGGAGTGAACGAAAACGCCTCAAACCCCCACTACGAGCCGTCGCGCGACCGCCATTCCCATGTTCAGCGCGGCGACCTTGTGCTGATCGATCTATGGGCGAAATTGAAGCAGGCGGATGCCGTCTATTACGACGTAACCTGGACCGCGTTCTGCGGCCAGCCTATCCCCGACAAAGTGCTCGCTGTATTTGAGATCGTCAAGGACGCGCGCAGGCGAGCCTGTAATTTCGTGATCGAGCAAGTGCAATCTGGCCAGCCGCTTCGTGGCTTCGAAGTAGACGATGCCGCGCGAAATCATATTGAAGAGCAGGGCTTCGGCGAGTACTTCTTTCATCGGACCGGCCACAGCATCGGCACGGAGGTGCACGGTACTGGCGCGAATATGGATAATTTTGAATCGCACGATGACCGTCGGGTCATCGCGAATACCTGTTTCTCGGTGGAGCCCGGCATCTACCTGCCGGAGTTCGGCATCCGATCCGAAGTCAATGTGTATGTCGGAGACGGATTTGCACAGGTGACCGGCGAACAGCAAGATGAACTTGTTCGTATCTGAGCCGGGAATCGCCCCCCGGCCCTGCCTCGCCGTATACTTGCCTATCTGAGCCGCTTTTTTATACAGGGTGGATTCGCGGCCAGTTCAGTTCAAAGCCCTGCTGCTGCAAGCTTCGCTGCAGGTCCGCCAGCTTCGACCTGCTGTTACGAATGCCGCGCGGTGTCTCTTTGGTTTTGATGGCATGTGCAGCAATCGCTCCGGACGCCTCGCCGATGTTCCATTCCACCGGATGCAGGCGATAACATCCGTTGGTTATGTGCGTAACGCCCAGGTTCTTGCAGCCGGCGAGTAAGTTCTCGACGCGCTTCGGAAGCAGAGCGCCCATTGGGATCTGGAAGGGCAGGGAGCTGATGTCGATATAGTTATCGCCACCCGTTGAAGGGTGCAGATCCAAACGGTAGCAGCCGATTCCGACCGTATCGGGGAACGCCGCAGCGGTCACTTCCTCACGCGATTTTCCGGTTTCCTTCATGCGGGCTTCCGTGCCGACGTGATGTTCAAGAATTGTGAATTCGGCTTCGATTCTCCTCGATTCGCGAATGTACGGATACTTCGCCAGCCCGTCGTTTGTTCCCACGATGTCTTTGCGAAGCCGCAGTCCCTTCCATCCGTGAGCGCCGCTTTCGTGAGGCGCTGCCGTTTGCATCCAATAGAGCCACGATAGGCTTAATTGTTTTGCCTGCTGAAGATACCGCTCACGTTCGCTGGCTGAGGCCGACAGCAGATCGCCGAGCCAGTAATCGTTCTGAGGCCAGTTCACCAGCGTGATTCCGCTTTTATATGCGCCGGGAACGAAATTGGCAGGATCGGCAATTCGGCGGTAGGCCCAGAGATTCAACTTATGCTCGTTCGACACTTCGGCTTGCGGGTCGAAGAACAGATCCCGTTTTTTGAGAGTTTGCGGAGTCGGACACGACCATGACAGAAGCTTACCCGTCCACGGTGGTTGAAGCTTCGGGACGTAATCACGCCAAAACGCGTAATCGCGCGGTTTTTCAATCGTGTAGTCTTCGCCATCACGATAATCCACGGCAAAGCAGAAAGTGAAGGACTGCACATTGGCCGGCCTGGCCTCATTCGAGGCATGCGGCTCTCCCGTCTTCGCCCGCGCCTCGCAGCCTGTCACAAATTCAGTCTTCGTCAGCGGTAGAAGCTCGCCCGTTTCCGTGGCATCGATGTAATATCGCGCCGAGATCAGTTGCCGCTCGTCAGTTTCTAAGTTGCGGACCGTTACGTTGGTGACTCGGTCGCCATCCACGGCGGCTTCAATGGGTATTCTGCGGTAGAGAATGGTTAACTGTCCGCTGCCCGCATACGGAGCCAGGAAGTCTTTGAGGACCGACACAGAGACGCGCGGCTCGTGAGTCAGCCGGGAAACCGAACCGTTGCCCGGATTGAGGTTCGATTGCTCTCTCGCCTCGCCAGTCAACGGGTAATGACGACGGTAATAGTCACGAACTGCATTTCGATACGCACGATAGGACCGCGTGCAGCCGAACTCTTCAATCCAGGGGTGCTCATCCGGAGGAACGGCCTGAGCGGTCAACTGACCACCTAGCCAATCCGTCTCTTCCGTGAGCGCCACGCGCATGTCGTTTCGCAGAGCGGCAAGCGCCGCCGCAAACCCGCCCGTTCCACCGCCGATGACGGCGATGTCGCAGGAGATCTCGCGCTGGCGTGCCGCTAAACGCGCCGCGGGCAGCAACACTCCCGCGTTCTTGAGAAAGGTTCGTCGCTTCATGTGCCGGCGACGATGGTACGACGCCTATAATTAAGAATTCAAGAGGAAATTCATTGCCTGTTGCAACTGACAACTTTGTGCGTGAGAACGAGACGCGTTTGCTAAACGAATTAAAGGATTTTCTACGTATTCCGAGCATCAGTACGCTGCCGGAACATCAGCAGGATATACGGCGTGCCGCCGAATTCGTGGCCAGGCAAATGAAAGCAGCGGGCCTCGAACACGTCGAAGTGATCCCGACCGGCAAACACCCGCTGGTCTACGCCGACTGGCTGCACGCATCTGGTAAGCCGACCGTGCTCTGTTATGGGCACTACGACGTGCAGCCGCCCGATCCCGTTGAACTCTGGTCTACGCCTCCCTTCGAACCGTCGGAGCGCGATGGAAATTTGTATGCCCGCGGGGCCAGCGACGATAAAGGCCAGATGTACATGCACATCAAAGCCGTCGAGGCTCTGTTCGCGGTGTATGGCAAGCTTCCGGTTAACGTTAAGTTTCTGATCGAAGGCGAGGAGGAGGTCGGGGGCGAATCAATTTCCGAGTATGTTCCCAAAAACAAACAGAAGCTGAGCGCCGATGTAGCCCTGGTATCCGATACGGAGCTGTTTGCCGACGGGGTTCCAACGCTGTGCGTGGGCCTGCGCGGACTCATGTACACGGAGATCGAAGCGCAGGGCCCGGCTCAGGATCTGCACTCAGGCATTTACGGCGGCGCTGCGCCAAACGCTGTTTACGGCTTGATTGAGTTGCTGGCGAAGGCCAAGGACGCCGACGGCCGCATACAGGTTCCCGGCGTATACGACGATGTTGCCGCGCCCGCTCCTACCGAGGTTGAGAGTTGGAAACGGCTGAAATTCTCGGAGAAAGAGTTTCTGGAAAAGGAAGTTGGCGGTAGCGTATTGACAGGCGAGCCGGATCAATCCGTTCTGGCGCGTGTATGGGCGCGGCCTACGTTCGAGGTGCATGGCATTGCGGGCGGCTTCACCGGCGCCGGCGCGAAAACGGTCATTCCCGCGAAAGCGGTGGCAAAGGTTTCCATGCGTCTGGTTCCCAACCAGGACCCAAAGAAGATCCTGGCGGCGTTTGAGCGATGGGTTCGCGACAACACGCCCAAAGGGATTCAAACCCAAGTCCGCGTACTGAGCGCCGGACCCGCGATTGTCGTCAATCCCGATCATCCGGCCATTCACGTGGCGGCTGAAGCATTCAGCGAGATGCTGAAAGCTCCCACCGTCTTTATTCGCAGCGGGGGCTCTATTCCCATTGTCGGGGAGTTCGCGGAATACCTTGGCATACCCACTGTGCTGATGGGTTTCGGCCTGCCCGACGATGGTTTGCATTCGCCGAACGAGAAATACCGCATCAGCAATTACTACACGGGCATCATGACCATCGCTCATTTCCTCGAAAAATACGGGGAGACGGCTACGCAGTGAACCGCGGATGGAAGGCCCGGCCGGGGGCCTATGGCGTCGTCGTCGTGATAGCGAACGGCGGCGTTTCAGTGACGAACCGTGCTAACCATTCGCTCACGAAGCTTTTCGCTCCTTAGCTCTTCGAGAGCATGCCGCACCACCTGAACTGCGCTGTGCAACCCGAGAGTTGCCATAATCGCAGCAACGACCACATCCGGCCAGCCCCTGCCAGTGCCGAACACGCCAACGGCAGCAAACAAGACAGCGAGGTTGCCGATCACGTCATTACGTGAGCATAGCCAAGCCGAACGCATATTGCTGTCACCCTTCCGAGAGGTCCACAGCAAGGCGAAGACAATTGCATTCGCGGCCAGCGCCATGAGCCCAACCTTACCCATGGTCGCCGCATGTGGCAGTGTTCCATAAACAATGTGCAAGACAACCGCGCTGATTACCCAGAGTCCGAATAGGCCCATCGTCGCGCCTTTAATGAGCGCAGCCTGCGCACGGTAACGTAAGGCCATGCCGATGACGAACAGACTGATTCCGTAATTTGCGACATCCCCCAGGAAGTCGAGCGCATCAGCCTGAAGCGAAACCGAACCGGCCATTAAGCCGGCGACGATTTCAATCACAAACATGGTTCCATTGATGACCAGGGCAGCCCACAACGCTCGCCGATAGCGGCTGTCCGTCAGTTCAGCGTGTTTTGGAGAACAGCAATGCACGCTCATTTAACCCTGTTACAATTCGCCCGCGTGTTGCGAGAAGAAGAACTTGCACTTTCATCCTACTCGTTCTTCAACCAGTTTTAACGATCGGCTTGAGCCCTTCTTTTCAGGGCTTGCATGTGCTGGAAGTCATGGTCATAATGGGCGCATGGACCGGGCCATCCGTATCTATACCAAGTTCATGGGGATGAAGACAGAAGAATCTCGTGAATGCCGTGATCGGCCCGAACATGAGCGCATGACTGCGGCTAAGGAGGCCACGCTCGCCCTATAAATGAAGGGACCGGCTCGGGATGCTCGACGACTTCACGACCACGGCGTTAGATGCGTGATCGTGGGTGGCTAAACTGTTTCCTTCTGCGCCCGAAAAGAGTCAAAGCCCGCAGGAACGCGGCCGCCAGAACGCAAAGAAGGCGATTCTAAGTAGTGAGATACGGGTGTGACTGCATCGATTCGTGGCGCTCATTCTTGCACTCGCGGACCATGTAAGAGAGGCGGATGCCCATCAATAGCGTGAAAAGATCGGAATCCGCGAAGGTCGCGCGGTCTGCGGGCGTTGTCTCCATCGCGATTTTTCTCAGCCGCATCACGGGGCTGATTCGCGAGATGGTGATGGCCCAGAAGTTTGGCGCCGGTTTGTCATACGACGCTTTCCTGCTGGGTTTCCGTATTCCCAATCTGACGCGGAATTTGTTTGCCGAAGGCGCGCTGTCCTCCGCGTTCGTTCCTATATTCGCCGCCTCTCTGGCGAGCGGCGACCGGCAAGCGGCGGAGCGCCTTTCGAACCTTGTCGGCGCCGCCATTCTGATGTTCGTGGGATTTTTTTGCGTGGTCGGCATCATCTTCAGCCCGCAATTGGTGTGGCTGCTGGCGCCCGGCTACGCGCAGGTTCCGGGCAAGTTCGAACTCGCGGTACGCATGACGCGGATCATGTTTCCGTTTCTGCTGCTGGTTGCGCTGGCCGCGCAAGCCATGGGAATGCTAAACGCTTGCGACAAGTTTGGCGTGCCGGCGATGGCGTCCACGTTCTTTAATCTCGGCTCGGTCGTTTTGGGTCTCGCGCTCGGATTCTGGCTGGGGCCGCATCTCGGCATGCTTCCGATCGAGGGAATGGCGTACGGCGTTGTTCTTGGTGGCGCTCTTCAACTCGCGTGGCAAATTCCCAGTCTGCACCGCCTCGGCTTCCGGTTCCGGTTCGAAATCGATTGGCATCACCCAGAATTACAGAAGATTTTTCGCCTGATGATTCCCGCCATCGTGGGCAGCGCGGCGGTGCAGATCAACGTGCTGGTGAATACGAACTTCGCTTCGCAGATCTCCGACCCGGTTCGCGGGGCGGATGGCCCCGTCAGTTGGCTCGCCTATGCATTCCGCTTCATGCAGTTTCCGCTCGGCATTTTCGGGGTATCGTTCGCCTCGGCGATTTTGCCCAGCGTCTCCCGCAGTGTTGCCGCCAACGACTATGGTGAGTTTCGCCGCACGATGTCGCGATCTCTCGGCCTCATTTTCCTGATGACTATCCCTTCGTCCATCGGCCTCATCCTCCTCGGCACGCCGATTATCGGCGCAGTGTTTCAGGGCGGAAGATTTCAAATTTACGACACGCAGCAAACTGCGGTTGCGCTGTCGTGCTATTCCATAGGCCTCGTCGGCTATGCCGCCACGAAGGTGCTGAACCCCGCGTTCTATGCATTGACCGATGCGAAGACGCCGATGTATGTGAGTCTGTGCTCTATTGGCATCAACATCTTGTTTGCCGAGGTGCTGCTGAGAAAGTTCCACCTGGGTATCGCCGCGCTTGCGCTCTCGACGTCTGCCGTCGCCATGGCGGCATTCGTCATATTGTTTTATATCTTGCGCCGGCGCATTGGCGGAATCGAAGGACGTTATCTGGCGGACCGTTTTTGGCGCGTGGCTGCCGCGTCGATCATCATGGCCGCGCCGGTCTGGCTCTGCAATATCTACCTGACGCGCTGGCTGGGGCAATCGCGATGGGCCGATCTTGCGAACCTTACCGTTTCTTTGCCGGTAGGAGTTGCAAGCTTTACGCTGGCCGCGAACTGGCTCGGCATCGATGAAATTCGCTTCGCTCGGGATCTCTTTGGCCGTCGCCTGACCAGCCTGCGTGCTAGGATCAGGAAATAGATGGTTGAAGAACTTGCGCTTGCGGTCCGGCTACAGTCGCTGGACAGTAAGACCGCGAGTCTCGAACTCGAGGTCGCGACACTTCCCAAACAACTCGCGGAAATTGAAAGAAAGCTGGAAGCGCATCAACGCCGGCTAGAAGCCGATCGCGCAGCGCTCGCAGCGAACCAGCGCGATCGCAAGAAGCTCGAAGGCGACATCCAGATTCACGAACAGAAGATCTCCAAGCTGCGAGATCAGATGCTTCAAGCCAAAACGAACGAACAGTATCGCGCATTTCAAAGCGAGATCGACTGGTGCGGAACTGAGATCCGGAAGAGCGAGGATAGAATTCTCGATTTCATGGAGCAATCGGAGCCGCTCGAGAAGAGCCTGAAAGCGGCGGAAGCCGATCTGAAGCAGCAGGTCGAGCGGATTGAAAAAGAGAAGGAACGCGTGCGGCAGCGGATCGCCGCAGACCGGAAACAATTAGCGGAAGCGCAGTCAGAGCGGAAGGACATTGTGAGCCGGATGGATCCCAAGTTCTACGCCGATTACGAGCGAATCCGCAGGAAGACGCATGGCAGCGTGGTCGCCGATGCAACCGATGGACACTGTAGCGCCTGCATGATCACGCTGCGGCCTCAGTTTGTGCAGGATCTGCGAAAGGGCGACCGTATCATGCATTGCGAAAGCTGTAGCCGCATGTTGACCTACAATCCCGCAGTTAGTTTTGAAAACAATGTAGGGCCCGCGGCAACAACGGCGTAAAAAGCACAGCGTCATTTACTTAAGCTTTGCTAGGCAGCGGCCCTGCGGGACTGGGCATTCCGCGGCGCACGCTTCACAGGCTGCTGAAAAAGTCCTCTTTGCACCCAAAACGTACTCGCAAGCTGTTGATTCTGTGTGCGCGAAATTTGCAAAATCGACTTTTTCAGCAGCCTCTTCAGCGTGCCGCGGCGAACTTCAGTTTGCCGGCGAGCGTGCAGTAAACTACCCGCCAGCACGATGGATCGTGCGCCACAACATCACAGATTCCAAAATGTAGAGATCCAGGGTGAGAACTCACGCGATGCGGGGCGCTGCGCTTCCACGCAGGTTGCCTATTCGAGAAATCTCCCGCTCGTATTCATCCAGGCCGTTCCGGAAGAAATGATTTTCCGCTTCCACCCAGGTAAGCTGCTTCGGCTGGGGAAGAGAGTCGAAGAACTCCTGGAATTGAGGCTTCGGCCCGAATTCGTCGTTTGTGCTTTGCACGAAGAACTTCGGAATGCCTACCTTGTAAACGAAATCATGATTCGGATATTTTGTTGGGAAGCCCGCGGCAATTACCCTGGTCAGCACACCGTCGCTTGCAGCTAACTTCAGTGCGACACGGGAGCCGAACGAAAATCCGCCAACCAGGGCCGGGAGATCGGGATACCGACGGCGGAGTTCCTCCAACGCTGTCCGGGCATCCTCTGTTTCGCCGATACCGCGGCCATATTCGCCCTCGCTAAGGTTCACGCCCCGGAAGTTAAAGCGCAACACCACGCAGCCTGTTTTTCGTAATCCCCGCGCCAGGCGATAAACCACCTTGTTATGCATTGTGCCGCCGTGCTGGGGGTGCGGATGGCAGACGAGCGCCGCTTCCACAGGTTCGCCTACTTCGGGTTCTTCAAGAATGGCTTCCAGCTTACCCGCGGGCCCTGTCAGGAAGAGGCTCTCAATCCGTCGCGACATTTTTAGATTAGTTGCTCCGGTAATTCGTGAACTGCATGTCGATGCCGAAATCGTTTGCCTTCAATAACGCGATCACCTGCTGCAGGGCGTCCCGATCCTTGCCACTTACACGTACCGAATCGCCTTGAATCGAGGCTTGAACCTTTAGCTTGCTGTCTTTGATCGTTCGAACAACCTCTTTTGCCTTCTCGGTCGGAATGCCCTGCTGCAGCGTCACTTCCTGGCGTACACTGCTATGCGAGGCGGGCGTAATCGTTCCATACTGCAAGCCCTTCAGCGGCACTCCACGCTTCACTAGTTTCTGCCCCAGGATCTCGGTCACAGACTTGAGCTTGTATTCGTCCGAGCTCGCCAACAAAATTTTATTTTCCTTCTCGTTCAGGTCAATACTCGATTTCGAGTCTTTGAGATCGTAGCGTGTTTGGACTTCTTTCATTGCCTGCTGGATGGCATTCGCAACTTCGTTCAGATCGATTTTGGATACTACGTCGAAAGTATTTTCTGGCATGCAAATTCCCCGTCGTCACAGTGTGCCGAAGCGCGGTGACTCTACGCTCATCTTACGCGACCGTCCTGTCTGACCTTGAAAATTACGGCTGGTCGCCGTCGGCCTGCACGGCCGGCTCGCCGTTCAAAGGGCTTTCAGCCGGGGTCTCGGCGCTCTTCTGCTCGACGCCGCCGACGGCGGCTGCCGGCGGGGCGACGCGCTGTTGGGAAAGCGCCAACATCACACGCTCAGTCATTTCCTCGATCATGACCGGCATGGCGCTGTCGATCGCAATCGTGACGGCTGCCCGAATGCTTGCGCGATCCAGTCCCCTCGACGATCCCGCGTGCTTCTCGCGCTCGGCTTTTGCTTGCGCAAGCAAGGGCCGAACGGTGGCGAGCAACGCCGATGCCTCGAACGGCTTTCGCAGAATGGCCTCGGCGCCGGCGTTCTTCGCGTCCTGCTCATCGAATTGATCGGCTGGGCCGGCGGCAAACACTACTCGAATGTGTTTTTGCTCTGGCTGGGCTTTAATGTAGCGGGCCAGTTCGAAGCCGTTCTTGGTTGGCAGAAAGACGTCGGTAATCAGCACATCGGGATCGGCATCTTGCAATCGTCGCAATGCCGTGGCGCCGTCCGTGACGCTAACAACTTGCAAACCTTCGCTTGACAGGATTTGCTCCCCCAGGCGCAAGGCTTGCTGACTGTCGTCCGCCAGCAGGATGCGGTTCATTGGGCCTGTGGGTGTGCCTGCAGCGAGCCAGCCGCCTCCGGTTGGGAATTCTGAGCAGCGGGCGCAGTTTGCTGCTGTTCCTGGGGAGCCGCTTTCTTTTTACGCTGCTTCTTGGCTTTCTTCTTAGCCTGCTGGCGAGCTTTTTCCAAATCCGCCTGGTGATTGCTCGGCACAGCTTGCGCGTTCGCCGCGGCCGCCTTGCCGGTCACAGCTGGAAGGCTCCGCGCGTCCTTGCTCTGGTCTAGCTTCGTGGGATCGCTAACGATACTGCCGTTTACATCGGTGGTTCCGCCCACCGCTCCGTTCGCGGTGGTTTCGCCATTATTGGCCTTGGGAACGCTTGCCGGGATGGGGAATAGAACGTTTTCCATTGCCGGCTGGCCGGCCTTGGCCGCAGCGCTGACATCTGGTCCACGCCGCATGAAACCCATCGATTCGGATAACATCGACGGCTTCCTGTAGTTCTCAATGTCGTACTTCTCGCGTTCGGCTGCCGCGCGATCGACTTCAGGCAGCGGAATCTCCAGATCCTGCAGCGCCTTTTTCGCGGCGTCGGCACGGTCGCTCAGGGGATATTCGCGCACGATCCGCGCAAAATCGGCCGCTGCGTTCTGGCGGAAGCGAGGCCCCATGTTGAGATACGATTGGCCGGCTTCGAATAATGCGTCGTCGGCCTGACTGAACAGGGGATATTGATCCGCGACATAGCTCAGCCGATTCGCCGCCGCGGGATTAGCGCCGCGATGAAAATAGAAATCGCCCACTGTGAATTCATGTTCGCCCAGCACTTCCTGGACGTTTCGGAGGATTTGCGCTGTCGCCGGCGCATATTTGCTGTTCGGGTACTGTGTCAGCAGGGCGCGACACTCGGTCTCGGCGCGGATTGCCTCCAATGGATCCCGGTCCGGCTTGTCCATCTGCTTGTAGTGAATCATGCAGATTTTGTGCTGAGCTTCGGACGCTTCGGGCATCGTCGGATAGAACAATTCGAAATCTTTGTACTCGGCCTCGGCCTGCGCCATGCCGTTGGCCCCACCTTCCCGAAACCAGCTATCGGCGATCGCAAGCTTGGCTTTCGCCAGATATTCGCTGGATTCGTAGGTGTTCATCAAGGTATTGAGCTCGATGCGTGCCACTTCGTACCGTCCGTGCTCGATGTCATGCATGGACTTGTCGAACAAGACCTTATCTGGCTGCTGGGTGTCCTTGGTGATCGGCGTCTCGTACTTTTTGTGTATGCACGACGAGAGCAAGGCGAGGGCCGCAGCTACAACCAGTGCTTTCTTCAGTGATTCTGCCGGAAACAACGTCTTCATTTACACCTTCACCATCAGGGACTCTTCGGCTTTGCGTTGCAGATTGCGATAACCTGCCCCCGGATCGGTTTCGCCGAACACCGAAGATCCCGCTACGACCCAATTCACGCCGGACCGGGCGACTTCTCCAATATTCTCGGCAGTGATTCCGCCGTCGATTTCGATTGCGAAGTTAAGACCTCGTTCTCGTCTGGCACGATCCAACTGCCTCACTTTTAAGAGTGACCGGGGGATAAATTCCTGGCCGCCGAAGCCGGGGTTCACGCTCATCACAAGAACGTAATCTACTATATCCAGAACATCGTCGAGCAGTGCAACGGTACTGTGAGGATTGATTACCACCCCGGCCTTCGCACCCTCATCGCGGATCATGTTCAAAGTCCGGTTCAGGTTACGGCACGCCTCATAGTGGACACTCACGCAGTCGGCTCCAGCCTTGATGAAAACCGGCGCATAAGTGTCCGGGTCCTCGATCATCAAGTGATGATCCAGCTTGAGCCGGGTAGCTTTCCGGAGCGATTGGGTAACGGGGGGACCCATGGTCAGGTTCGGCACAAAATGCCCATCCATGATGTCGACGTGAATCATTTGAGCGCCAGCCTGTTCGACCGTTCGAATTTGTTCGCCCAAACGCGCGAAGTCGGCGGCCAGAATGGATGGGAGAATTTGAACCACGTAACCAATTTACGACTTTCGGCGTGAAAGTCACACTCCACCACTGAGAATCACCCAGTCACCGCGCTTTTGTCCGATGTTATCACGGCTACGTAAAATCCGTCGCCTCTGTCCCGGCCAGGCAATCGCCAGTGCTCCGAAACCAGCGTGATTTCGCCCGGCGCATCCGCCAAAGCGGCACCGACCACATCCTCGTTCTCTTCGCGCTCAAGCGAACAGGTTGCATAAACTAGCCTGCCGCCGTCGGCCAGTTGTCCCAAGCCGTTCTTCAGGATTGCAATTTGAATCTTCTGCAACCTGACTAGATCTTCAGCTCTGACGCGCCACTTGATTTCCGGGTTTCGCCCAAGGGTTCCGGTCCCGGAACAGGGAGCGTCGATGAGCACGCGATCGAACCGGCGCCGAAAAGGGAGCGCCACCGCAGCGTCTAACACAACGCGGGGACAGAGGCCCAGCATTTCGCTTATTCTTCTGAAGCTGATATCGCACGCTATGGCGTGAACAGGTGTCTCAAGGGCTTGCCTGATTTTGTTGCCCGGGGCGGCGCAAAGATCGAGGAGTGTTTGGCCGGGTTTGAGATTGAGGTGCGGAATCACCGACTGAGATCCAACGTCTTGAAGCCTCAAGCTTTGGGTATCTCCCTCGATCACGCGAACGCATCCTGGTACTTCGGTTTGTTCGATGGTTACCCCAGCGGGCGGTTCGGAGCCAGGCGCAATCCGTATGTATTTTGCCGGTTCTGTAAGCGCCGCCTGCGCAATTGCGCGGGCTTGCTCCGCTCCAAAGTGGTGTGTCCAGCGATCCAGCAGCCAAGCGGGGCACGATAGTTCGGTCGCCTGATCTGGCCACGGGACGGCTCGCCGAGTCACTTTTCGTAAAACAGCGTTAACCAATCCGGACGCGCCTCGTCGGTGCTTCTTTGCGAGTTCGACCGCTTCGTGGACGGCCGCATGCGCGGGAACACGGTCCAGATAACGAAGCTGAAAAATTCCCAGGCGAAGCAGTAGGCGTACCGGCTCATCCAGATCATTTGGATTCCGGCCCGAAAAATGCCCAATCAGGAAATCGAGTTGAAGTTGATACCGTAAGCAGCCGAATACAAGCTGCGAAGCCAGCCCTGCATCGCGGGATGTGAGAGCCGCGGCCTGTTCAAGAAGAAGATCCGCCGCATATCCGCCGCCCCCGACCCGATGCAACACGGAATATGCGGCGCGTCGAGCCGGCGAAATTTGTGGCGAATGTCCCAACCTTAAGTATCGCGGAGCTCACGCTGGAGCCTACGTGAATGGCCACCTTAATTGTTTTTATGTAATGTAAATCCCAGTACTGGCAGGATATACATGATGCACTTATCACGAGCACCGGGTCTATATGTATAGGCGAACGTAAAAAACAATTCCGAGTGCCATTCCTGCTATTCAAACTGCAAAATCTACTCTGCGGGAACTAATCTATGCGACAACATCTTAGCTTATTGTTTCTGCTTCTCCTAAGTACCTGTCCGGTGCTTGCCCGCAATGGCTTAAATGGAACATACATCGCTACCGCATACTCAGATCATGGAATCACAGCGTCCGGAGAACATACGCATCGGCACATTGTTGCGGCGGATCCAGATGTATTACCCCTTGGCACACGAATCAAAATCACGAAGGCCGGCGCGTATTCAGGCGAATACGTAGTCGCGGACACCGGCGCGAAAATTGTCGGTAAACGGCTGGATATCTATATCCCGAGCGAAGCGGCGGCAATAAAATTTGGCGTTCACCACGTACACGTAAATATCATTTCCATGGGTGCGGGCACGCAGGCAAGCACGAAAGAAGCTGATCGCGCGGTGAAAGCCGACGTTGCAAAAGATCTCCGTAGCCCAGCCGACGAAGGCGCTGCCACCGCCGAAGATGTAGAAGCCACGAAGGCCACCGAACAACCAAAGCGTATAAGAACCGCTGATGCCGAGCCTTCTGTCGAAACGGCGTCGAACCGGGAAGATTCCAAACGGCACTAGCATTAATCCCAATTACTTCGGAAGTGGTCATCGGATAAGCTGACGTCCGTGCGTCCGCTCGAATGATGTTCACTGCTTTAGACATTGAGATACTTTGTCGAGGGAGGCGAGTAATGGATTTCACACGAAGAGAACTCGCTCGCTTGATCGGGAGCGGGGCGGCGCTGGCGAGCGCGCGATCGGCGCGTGCGTTGATGCAGGAGACAGGCCGGCGGCTCAACTACTGCATCGTAGGGCTGGGACGCATTTCCCTGGGACAGTTCATGCCGGGAATTAAAATCTCGAACCACGCTAAAGTTACCGCCTTGGTCAGCGGCCATCGTAATAAAGCTCTGAAGGTGGCGGCTCAGTACGGCGTGGCCGAACAAAATATCTATAGTTATGAAAACTATGACTCCATCGCCAGTAACAAGGACATCGATGCCGTCTACATAGCTCTTCCGAACAATATGCACGCGGACTATACAATTCGGGCAGCGAAGGCCGGCAAACATGTGCTCTGCGAGAAACCGATGGCAACCAGCGTCGAAGATTGCCAGGCTATGATCGACGCTTGCAAGCAGGCGAGTAAGAAATTGATGATTGCCTACCGGTGCCAGTATGAGCCGACCAATCTCCGCGCGATCGGAATGATTCGGAACGGAAAGCTTGGGACCGTTCAATTGATCGAGAGTACGTTTGGCTTCAACATCAAAAAGGGCGAGTGGCGGTTGAACAAGAAAATGGCCGGGGGCGGTCCATTGATGGACGTCGGCATCTACTCCTTGAACGCCTGCCGCTATTTGACGGGAGAGGAGCCCGTCGCAGTGAGCGGATACTCATCGGTGATCGATCACGATGGACGTTTCGAACAAGTGGAGGAGAATCTTGTCTGGACATTGAAGTTTCCGTCTGGAATTCTCGCGAGTTGCAGCACCACGTACGGCGCCAATCCAGGCGGATGGTATCAGGTGAATGGCTCTAAAGGAAATGTGCATCTGGAGCCTGCATTCAGCTACGACGGTCTGAGGATCAGGGCCGAAATTCAGGGCCAGCCGCCAATTGGCCAGACCACGAACGATCCCTCGCCGCACCAGTTTCAGCGCGAAGCGGACTACTTTGCGCAATGCGTTTTCGAAAACAAGCAGCCCAAGACGTCTGGCGAAGAGGGACTTCGCGATATGAAGTTGATTACCGAGATTTACAAATCCTGCGGTATTGCGTAGCCGGGGTTTGTCTTCAATCGTATGTGTGGCGGCTGTCTCTCAGAATTCCAGAAGCACGCTCGGGTACGGGATGCTTGCCCCTACACTAAACGTATAGTTTGTTTTTCGGGTGAGTTTCTTTTTACTCTGTCTCCCGTCTCCTGTCTTCTGTCTTCTTCTCCCTGCTTCTAATAGATCGACCACACGCCCGGCGTCGCCAGCTCAACCAGGTGGTTATCCGGATCGCGGAAGTACAAGCTTTCTCCGCCGCGCGGCCAGTGCACGGTGCTCTCGATTGCAACGTGTTGCTCCTCTAATTTCTTCCTCCATGCGTCGAGCTGAGAAGCCGCAATCGAAAACGCAATGTGCAGCTCTCCGCTGCCATCGTGCCCAGGAATTGTCCCGCCCGGAATTACGACGGAATTAACGGAGCCCTGCCTCCGAAATAGGAGCAGCACCTGTTTTCCACCTACGGCGAGCGCGCAAAGTCTCTCGTCTTCAAGCAGGCACTCTAGCTGAAACAGGCTCTCATAGAAGCGCTTCGACCGCGCCACGTCCGCGACGTAGAGCGAGATCTCCAGAACGCCGTCGACCTGAGGAGAAATCGCCACATTTTGAGTCTACAATTGAATCGGTCGACAGGCGCAAGCCAATAAGCTGATGTAAAAACACCCCCCTTGCTGACAACAGAGGTTAGAAGCTGAATGCTGACAAAATCCGCGGTATTGCTCGTTGCTATGGCCGTATGCCCTTTACTTGCAGGGGCCGCTCCATTCTTCTCGCAAACCGACGTTTTCCGTCAGGGCGATAATGGCGTCCACACGTATCGGATTCCCGCGCTCATCGAGACGCAGAAAGGCGTTCTGATTGGGGTTGCGGATGCGCGTCACGACAGCGATCGCGATTTGCCCGGCGATATCTCTCTGGTGATGCGCCGCAGCTTCGATGCCGGAAAAAATTGGGAGGCCGCTCGGACAATTCAGAAAGTGAAGGAAGGCGGCGTCGGCGACGCCTCGTTGCTTCTGGACCGCTCCACTGGGCGGGTCTGGTGCTTCTTCCATTACGGACCGCCGGGAATTGGATTTATGACTGCGAAAGCTGGCGCGAAAACGGGACCAACCACACTGCAATTGCATGCGATCCACAGCGATGATAGTGGCGCAAGTTGGTCCGAACCCGTAGACCTTACACCCCAGGTGAAGGAACCCTCCTGGCAGGGAATGTTTGCAACGTCAGGAACCGATATCCAAACCAGCTCAGGCCGGTTTCTCGTGCCGATTGTTGTTCGCGACGGCAAGGGCATCATTCATTCACTGAACGCATACAGCGACGACCACGGAAAGACATGGAAGCACGGCGACCCGATCGCCGATGGCACGGACGAAAGTCATAATGTCGAACTGAAGGACGGCGTTATGTTGCAAAACATGCGCAACGGCACACACCGGGCCATTGCGCGGTCGCACGACGGAGGCATCACCTTCGGTCCTGTCAGCCACGACCCGGCGTTGATCGATCCAAGCTGCAACGCCGGCATCACCAGCTACCGCCAAGATCGCGATAGCATTCTAATTTTCACGAACGCGGCCAGTGCTCGTCGCGAAAATCTGACTGTCAAGCTGAGTTACGACGGCGGCCGGAAATGGCCTGCAGCGCGAACCATTTACGCCGGGCCGGCCGGTTATTCCACGGTTATCCCCCTTCACGACGGAAGCATCGGAGTGCTGTACGAAAGAGGAGACACTCATCCTGATGAGCGCATCACCTTCGCGCGGTTCAATCTGGAATGGGTGACTGAAAAACGGCGATAACGCCACCTAACCGGCGGGATATTCATCTGCTTTTATGGCTGGCTTTGATCCGTTCGCGATAGTCGCCGGTCCGGTAACCTCCTGGATAGGAACTGCCAGACCGGTGCCGGCGGCTTCTACCGCGTCGATGATCTGCAGCAGCAGGTCCGTCTGTACCTTCAGATAATCGTCGGATTGCGACGTCAGGACATAGGCAAAAATCTCTAGGTCGTAGGAATAGCTTGCGATTCCGGTGAACCGTACCGGGATCTTGCCAACTTCCACCAACGGATGATCCTCGAGAATCTTGCGCAGCGCGACAATTACCTGTCTAACCTGTGACGGAGTAGCGTCGCAGCGCAAGCTGATCGTGGGGTGAAACCACATCTTGTCGCGTCGGGAGTAATTCTCGAGCGTCATGGTCGAAAATTGCGAGTTCGGAACGGTCAGCATAGTCCGGCCGTTGGTGCGGATGCGCGTTGAGCGAAGGCCAATATCCTCCACCGTGCCGACCTGATCGCCGACCCGGCAGAAATCGCCCACCAGCACGGAACGATCGGCAATCACTGATACGCCGCCGAAGAAATTTTCAAGCGTCTTCTGCGCTGCCAGCGCTAACGCCAAACTGCCGATGCCCAGAGTTCCCCAAATCGTGGCGGTGTTGTAACCCCAGACGCTGATGGTGGTTACAACTGCAATCGTAAACAGAACAATCTTCGCGACCCGGAGGCCCAGCGGCAGCACCGACTGATACATCGCCTGCTGGCGAGGGTCGGTTGAGACCCGTAACCTGTTCGCGAGCACCTCAACCAACCGGCTGATAAACCACGCTATTGCCAGAAAGAAAAGCAGCGTGAGAATACGCGAAATGTAAAATCGCACTATCGCGGAAGGGCCGATGAGGCCAACGCCGATGCCATAGGCGAACACCCCAAGCAGGAGCCCTACCGGTTCAATCAACATCTGAAGAATACCCCAAACGGGCCGCTTGGTCCGTTTGTCCAAAAAGGGGCGCAGCCAGCCCAGAACCAGCCGCGAAATGAAGCGTGCTAATGGGCCGAGCGCGAGGACAAGCAGGATGAGTGCAATCCAGCACCAAAGCGCCGTGTCGAAGAACGTGGTCTTAACAAGAAATTCCGGAAGGCTCTTTTCGATTGCCGATTCGCCGAGCAACTGGACGAAACCTGGAATGGCGCTCACCGTATCCGCCGAAAACAGCCAAACTTGTAGCCCCGGGCGTAATTCGACGCGCTCCAGCTCGATGGTCCGCCTACTATGGTGCATGTTTACGGTATCGACCAACTCGCGGTTGCGCCTGCGTAGGTCGTTGAGGTTGCCGTCCGGGCTGTCACTCAACTTGCTCGCATCGAAGTCCGAATTGCGTTTAAGGATCTGCTCTATCTGAAGCGCGATCTCTGGGCCTTGGCGTTTTCGGTCGGTTCCTGAAATATCGGTTAGATCCAGATAATCGGCTGCTTTGACGTAATTGCCAGCGTTGCAGGCTCGGAGGAAATTGACAACTGTCTCCCGCGGTGTGCTCCGGTTCAGGGTGTCGTCGGGCGGGGTCTGGTCCGGGGCCGCGCTCGCGTTGGGCGATTTGGCCGGCGCTGAAACGGGAACCTGCGCGGCAAGCTGGAGTGGCAGAAGCAAGCAGAAAACTGCGGTGATTGAGGTCAGTCGTAGCGTCAATCCATCCTCCGGGCTGACATCATCATGATAATTTCAAACACGTTCTTCACCAGAATGCCAGTACGTCGCCCTAGTTACAATTAATTCGTGGATCGCGAATTTATACCGCTGCTGCGGAACCCGCATTTGCTGACAATTGCGGGGAATTTCTGGCCCCGTGAGATCGACGAGCGTCGATTCCCACCGGCTCGGAAAGTCTACGATACCGGTCCAGGCACCAGAATTCTGGTTGTGGAGCATCAGCCGGAAGGCAGGCCTCAAGCACAGATTGTCTTTCTTCATGGTCTGGAGGGATCGAGCGAAGCCGGGTACATCAAAAGCTTCGCACAGGAGGCGCTGGTCCGTGGTTTCGGAGTACATCGAAGCAATATGCGCACGTGCGGCAGCACGGAAGCGTTGTCGGAAACGATGTATCACTCCGGGCTCACGTCGGACACCCTGTTGATCGTGAAGGAACTACGGGATCGCTTTAGTGGTCCGGTGATCCTTGTCGGATTTTCGCTCGGCGGCAATGTGGCCCTCAAGCTGGCAGGAGAACTGGGCGAAACAAACCTGATTGCGTGCGTGTGTGCGATCTCGACACCTATCGATTTGGCCGCCTGCGTCCGCATGCTCGACCGGCCTGGGAACCGTCTGTACGCCTGGCGCTTTTTGAGCCGCCTGAAGCGGCGAGTTCGCGAAAAGGCGCTTGTGTCTCCCCGCGTATACTCAACCGAAGGGTTGGACGGGATCAAAAGCATCTGGGAGTTTGACGACCGTTATACAGGACCGCTGTTCGGTTTCGGCAATGCCGAAAATTATTACGCGACCCAGTCATCCCAACGTTTTCTCGAAGCGATTCGGACGCCGACGCTGGTGATCCAGGCAAAAGACGACCCATTGATTCCATTCGCTGTGTTTAGTCATCCGGCGTTCGAGCATAATCCGGCACTCCACCTGCTTGCCGTCGAGGGCGGTGGCCATCTGGGGTTCCTGTCGCGCAGCAAACCGCGATTCTGGCTGGACGGCGTCTCTCTCGACTGGATTCAGCAGCAAATTGGGTCACCAATCGGGGCGGCTATGGACGCAATCCACGGAACAAAGCAGGACGCGATTGCGTCTGCCTAAGGGACTCTTGTGAGCAAAAAGCGAAATTTTCGCCCGAGCGCCTCGTTTTGGGAATCCGCTCGGATTGCCGTAGACTCGCTAAGTAAAAACAAACTGCGCAGTTTCCTGACGCTGCTCGGAATCATTCTCGCGACTTCCACGCTGATTGCCGTGACTTCGTTCGTACACGGCATGAATTTGTATATTTCGGACAAGTTGTCGGACATGGGTTCGGACGGGTTCCGGGTGGTCCGCATGGCCTTTATTGGCAACTTCGATCCGAAAAAATATCTGGAGATGCAGCGGCGCAACCCGCAGCTTAAGGCGGAGGAATACGAATTCATCAGGACACACGCAACCATGCTGAAGGACATTGGCATGGAGGCGGGCAAAAGCGTGACGGTGGCCTTTGAAGGAACGACTATGCAGACTGTCGATCTCGAAGGCATCACCGACAATATTCCAGCGATGAGCAACATTCAGGTGGAATTTGGCCGCGCCATTTCAGCCAATGAGGTGAAGCGTCACGCTCCCGTCGCTTTCGTGGGAAACGACGTCCGGGAGAAGTTCTTCGAAGGCCGCGATCCGGTCGGCAAAACGATTCAGGTAGATGGAGTCCCCTATGAAGTTGTAGGAACAGCGAAGTCGCTGGGCAGCGTGTTCGGGCAGTCGCAGGACAAATTCGTGATGGTCCCGATCGCGTCTTACTTCAAGACCTACGGATCGAGAAACGGCATGGACTTTGTCTGCAAGGCCATCGACCAGAACCATCTGATGGAAGCGGAGGACGAAGTACGGATGCTGCTGCGAGCCTTCCGGCATCTGCGGCCGCAAGAAGACGACACATTCTCGATCTTCGCCTCCGACACCTTTCTCAAGGCGTGGCAGAACCTCACCGGCGCGATCGCGGCCACGGCGGTCGGTATCGTTTCGGTATTCCTGGTCGTCGGGGGCGTTGTCATTATGAACATCATGCTCGCTGTCGTCACCGAACGGACACGTGAAATCGGAATCCGCAAGTCCCTGGGCGCGCGGCGCCAGGATATTCTGAACCAGTTTCTGGTCGAGTCCGCGATTTTGGCGGGAACGGGCGGGGTGATCGGTGTCGTGCTTTCCTGGCTGCTCACCGTCGTGGTCCGAGGCGTGACGCCCTTGCCGCTGGCGGTGCCGCTCTCGGCCGTGGTGATCGGGCTCGGATTATCTATCGCAGTGGGATTGTTCTTCGGGATCTATCCTGCCCGGCAGGCGTCCCGTCTTGACCCAATTGTCGCGCTGCGGGCGGAGAGCTGACTTATGAAAGCCTTTGTGTCCGTCCGAAACAACACGATGCTGGCGCTCGATACGATCGTGGCGCACAAGCTTCGGACTCTGCTGACGATCCTGGGCGTCATCATCGGGACAGGCACCATCATCGGGGTGGGGGCGATATTGACGGGCTTCGACGGCGCCATCACCAACGTCTTGAGCAGCTTTGGACCCAACTCGGTGATCGTTTTCAAAACGCCCGCTTTTCGTACCACGGATCTTACCCCCGAGGAACGCAACCGCAAGGACCTGACGTATGAGAACGTGCTCGACGTCCGGGAGAAATGCGCTGCTTGCGCAACGGTCTCGCCGATGCTTTGGCCTCCCCGGCGCGGTCCGGTGGTAACGAGATACAAAGGAAACGCGGTCTACCAGACCAACTTGCTCGGAGTGGAAGATTCGTATGTAAACACGGGCCAGATCGATATGAACACGGGCCACTTTTTTGGCGCTTTTGAGAGTCGCCATCACGCGCCAGTGGCCGTTATCGGCGCCGACATCGAAAAAGCGCTGTTTGCCGTCCAAGATCCTGTCGGCAAGTGGATCAGCGTCGATGGCCAGCAGTTCGAAGTGATCGGCACCATGTACCGGCCGAAAGCGTCCTTTTTCGGTAATTCAGACAACCGCGTGATCGTGCCCTATTTTTCTATGAGAAAGGCATACCCGAACGCGCACGACCTCGCGCTGATCGTTCTTGCCCATGACAAGATGCTGCCCAGGGCGATGGACCAGATTCGGACAATTCTCCGGATCGACCGTCATGTACCGGTAGACAAGCCGGACAACTTTGCTCTCTCGACAGCGCAGGAGATGGTGGAACAATTCCGCCAGATCACGTCCATGACGTTCCTGGTGATGGTAGTTCTCAGCTCGATTGGACTGCTGGTCGGCGGCATAGGCGTAATGAACATCATGCTGGTTTCCGTGACGGAGCGCACGAAAGAGATCGGGATACGGAAGGCTATCGGAGCGCGCCGGATCGACATCATCATGCAATTCCTGCTCGAGGCCGTGGTTCTCACCGGCATAGGAGGCCTTATCGGGATCGGCCTCGGCTGGATGATCGCAGCGGCGAGTAAGTTGGTCTTCACCTCTCTCCCTACCGCCGTTCCCGCGTGGGCCGCAATCCTGGGCATAGGGGTCTCGGTCGGCGTAGGCTTGTTCTTCGGAATTTGGCCGGCAAGCAAAGCAGCCAAGCTCGACCCCGTCGAAGCTCTTCGGTACGAATAAAAGGCAGTTTAGAACATTCGTACTAGAGCCGGCGCGATACCGCCCCGGACGAATTGATGCACACGTGTACAAAATCGATGCACACGTGTAAATTAGAATGCAGGAAGGCAGGGGCGATTCGGGCCTTTTGCCCTTGCTTGCCGGCTAACGCCTCAGGGTTCGCTGGCGCCAGGAGGATCTACTATGGTGGGCAAAAACCCTTTCATCGATGCGTTGGATGGCGAGATCCAATCGTGCCGGGAGCGCAACGGTCGCGGTTTTATTCGCGGTCATCGATACGATGACGACTTTTTTGAAGGCCTGCAAGAGGCACTGCAAATCGCGCAAACGGCACCCGCGGGTGACTTAATCCGCGTGGTGGCGAGCCGGAGTGAAGCCTCTGGTCTAAGTGAGGGCCGCGCCGCCGGACTACGCAGCGCGCGCTCAACCCTCGCCTGCGTCGCGGCATCGGTGATGC